>JALZIQ010000053.1 GCA_030860205.1 Actinomycetota bacterium
TTCCGGTGGCAATGGCGGAGGGGAAACACCTGGATCCATTCCGAACCCAGAAGTTAAGCCCTCCAGCGCCGATGGTACTTCCCTGGAGACGGGGCGGGAGAGTAGGTCGCCGCCGGGATTCTTGTTGAAGTGAAGAGGCTGCCTTCGGGCGGCCTCTTTGCGCGTGACAAGTAAGGTCGTCCTATGCCCAAACCTACCCCAAGAAGAAGCCGGCCCCAGAAGAGCGACCGGCGCGCCGGTCCGCCGCCCCGCCGGTCCAACCGGCCGTCCACCCGTAGCCGCAAGCATGAGGCCGCTCATCTGTCGGACGAGATAGTGAGGGAGCTCCAGGGCACGGCGCGCCCGGGAAAGGGCGAGATCCTGGTGCAGGTCTTTTCGGAGGCCGTGGGGGCGTACATGGCCGGTGACCTCGACGAAGCCGTTCGGCTGGGCGAACAGGCAAAGCACATAGCGCTGCGGTCGACGACCGTACGTGAGTTCCTCGGTCTTGCCTACTATCACGCCGAACGTTGGAAACAGGCTGCAACCGAGCTGTCGGCCTTCCGGCGTATCTCAGGGTCTGCGGATCAAAACCCCGTGCTGGCCGACTGCTATCGAGCCCTGGGCAAACCGGAACGGGCCCTGGAGCTCTGTGATGAGGTCATTCCGGGCAGGGGCGAGCCGAGCGTCCGCTATGAAGCCGCAATAGTGGGCGCCGGAGCCCTCGCGGACATAGGGCGCATCGACGATGCGATCGAGCGGCTCGAGCGGCTCGAGCTTCGCCCCGAGGCTGCGGAGGAACATCACCTGCGGGCCTGGTATGTGCTCGCCGACCTTCTGGCGCGCCGGGGACGCTATACACAGGCGCGGGAGTGGTTCGAGGCGGTCGCTGCGGTCGACCCCGAGCTCACCGACGCACCGGAGCGCGCCGCACGGCTGTGAACTCGCGGCGCCGACTTCTTGCACTACTAGCAGCACAATCGGTCGCGCATGATCATCGGGCACCGGAGGTTGGGGGGCTGCCCGCCATCACCCCCCGACGCTTGCGAGAGCGCCTGTGAAGCAGACCGAAGAATCCGCGCAAGTTACTTGCCCCCTTCGGCCTTGTCGATCGCCCTCATGTATCCCGACACGTTCATGGAGTATGAGGTCGTGAGCTCGAGGCGTTCCACCTCGCGGGGCCCGAGTGAGCTCTCGAGCGCCTCTCTCGACCTCTCCACAACGAAACGCGTCACCGCCTCCGGCTCGGTGTCCTGTCTCCGGCCGGCGCGCACCCAGTCATTCCACCGGGACAGAGATTCGATGGCTTCGGCGCAAGCCTCTGGCGGCGACGCCGGGTTCGTGCCGCGGTCGGTGGGCCCGAAGTGCGTCAGCCACAACGATTCCGCGTCCAGGTCACGGATGCGTTTGATCGACTCTATGGCCCGTTCGAGATCGAACTCCGGCGGAGGGGTGGCGGGCCGGTTGATCCCGACATCGGGAAGCCGAACACCGAGCGCGTCCCCGGCGAAGAGAGCACCGGTCGAGTCGTCCAGCAGCGCGTGGTGGTGGCGGGCGTGCCCGGGGGTTTCGACGGCCTGCAGAGTCCGGCCCCCGAGGTCGACCTCCTCCCCGTCCGACAAGACCTTTATGCGATCTGGAGGCACGGGGTCCATCCCGCCCCACAGCTCCTCCATCGCGTCACCGTAGATGCGGCGCGCGCTGGCCCATAGCTTCGAGGGGTCGATCAGGTGCGGCGCGCCGAGCTCGTGTACGACCACCTTGGCTTCGGGCCAGCGCCGGGCAAGGGTGCCCGCAGCCCCGGCATGGTCGAGGTGGATGTGGGTGACCACGATCCAATCGACCCTCTCGACGCCGGCATCCTCTAAGCCGGAGAGAACGTTGTCAACCGTGGATCTCGATCCCGTCTCGACCAGCGCCGTCTGTTGTCCCCGGACTATGAACGTGCCGGTTATACCCCGGTCGCCTCGCATCCCGGTGTCGATGGTCTGGATGTCCGTCGCGTTCCTTGAATCGGATTGCATGGGCGAATGATAGCTGAGCTCGCTAAGCCCGCTGCGGTCGTCCTCATCAATCCCAACGCGCGCCGGTTGTCGAGGCCGTTGTCCACGAACGTGTTGAGAGCGTTGGAGGCCGGATACAGTCTCGAGGTCTACTCCACCACCGGACGCAATGCCGCGATCGGGCTGGCCTCACAGGCGGCAGGGGCGGAAGTGGAGCTTGTCATTGCCTGGGGAGGTGATGGGCACGTCAACGAAGTCGCAAACGGCCTTGCGGGTAGTTCCTCCTGTCTTGGAATCATACCGGGAGGGACCATGGACGTTTTTGCCCGCACCCTGGGAGTGCCGCGCGACCCCTTTGACGCGGTTGCCCATCTCATCGACGTGCGACGCGCGGAGCGAAGGGTAACGCTGGGGCGAATGGACGACAGGTACTTCACGTTCAGCGCGGGGTGTGGTTTCGACGCGGAGGCCGCAGAGCGCGTCGAAAGCAGGATCGCAACCAAGCACCGATTCGGTGAGCCTTACTTCTACTGGAGCGCATGGCGCCTGCTCGCAAGCACCTACCGGCACCGAAATCCTTCGATGGAGCTGTCGGGGGAATGGGGCGAGATCGGAGTCGCGATGGTGATCGCGTCGAACAGTGGGCCCTACGCCTATTTTCGAGGCCGGCCGGTGCGCTTGACGCCGACGGCGCGACTGGACCGGGGGGTCGACGTTTTCGCCCTCCGCAAGATGCGGATCGAGGCTCTCCCTGCTTACGCTTGGAAGTCCGTCGTCTCGGGCCGCCTCGCAGATCATCCCGACGCCTTCTATAGCGCCGACCAGGAAGCCTTCGAGGTGAAGTCGGACGAACCGTTCAGCCGCCACGTGGACGGCGAACCCCTCGGGTCGGCCTCGCACGTCCGCTTCTCGGTTGCAAGAGACGTACTCAAGGTGAGGGTTTGATCCCATGAGCGTGCTCCTTGTCCGCCCCTCCAAAGGAATCGGCTCGGCCGTCATTGGTCTCTTGACATCGCAGGGAGACGCAGTGCGCGTCATCGAAGCGGACGCAGCATCGGCGGCGCGATGGAAAGAGCTCGGTGCGTACGTGGCTCTGGGTTCTGAGGCGGATGCAGATCTAGTCGAGCGCGCTGCGCAAGACGTGCGCACGATTGTGGTGTTCGAAGACGCACAGGCCTCCATTGAGGCTGTGCTCGAAGGGGCCGGGCTCGCCGGGGTCGAGCGTCTGGTTGTGTGCACCCGCGAGCCTTCCGAGCACCTGCTCACCCGGGTGCGAGCCTCTCAAATAGACTATGTGGTGTTGAAGGTCGGGTCGCCGGGTCTTCTTGGCCGTGCACGACGGCCGAGCGGCACGGCTGAGGCGATCGACGCAGCCGACGATCTCGGGGGCCATCCTAGGCTCGAGGTAGACCTGGAAGATGCGGCGAGCCGCCGCTCGCTCGATCTCTAACCGAGCGAGCGGAAGACGAGTCCCGTCGGCGCTTTGGGCCAGAAGTAAGTTGCCTTTTGCGGCATGCGTTCGCCGGTCAGCGCGGTCGCCGCGACCTGTGCCGCTTGCACGGGTTTGAGCAGCACCCCCGCATCCCAACCTTCGACGCGTACGGCCTCGACCAACTCACGCGTATCCCTCAAGAACCGCAAGCCGTCGATGCCTTCTACGAATGCGCTCGGAAGAATGTCATCGTGGAGGACGACAATATCGAGCACGGCATCGGTGCTCCCGGTGGCAACCTCGACCAAGAGGTTGTCTTCGGGAAGCACGAAGAGGAATGAATGCTTGGCGCGCGTCGCCTGCAATGTCGCCGGCACGTCCCCGTCAAGCAATGGGACCGCACCCCATGTATCGATTAGCCGTCGCTTCAAGACAATTGACGTTACGGGTGCTGAGATTGCCCGGTGATACGGGAGCACGAGGACATCTTCACCGTCGATGTCAACACACAGGCACATGATCGCGTCGTGTCCGCCCGGCGCACCTTCTTGTTCTTCATGGTAAGCGAGCGCCGTCTCGTAACGGTGATGTCCGTCCGCGACGATCAACGGGCCGTTCGAGGTCGCCGCACTGAGCATGTCGATCTCCGCCGGGGCGTCAATGACCCACAACCGTTGACGCGTGCCCTCGTCGTCGACGAAGTTTGCAGCGGGGGGACGATTCTCGAGGGCATCGAAGTAGGGCGCCAACCCTCCGGCCCCGCGGTAGATCGCGTAGATGGGCGAGATGTTCACCGGGCAGGCTCGGAGCAGGCTGAGGCGGTCGGCAACCGGTCCGGGCATGGTTCGTTCGTGCGGGAGGATTCCGGAGCCCCGCCCCCAAGGCTCGAGTCCGAGTGCTCCCAGCACCCCCGCCACCCGGCGACGCTCCCCCTGCGGACCCAAAAAGTCCTGGCGGTAGACATAGAGGCACGCGCCTTCGTCGGCCCGCAGCACACCTTCCTCCATCCATCTCCGGAAGGTGGCCGCCCCCTGCGCGTAGGCGACCGGGCCTTCGGGCGAGTCCGGCGGAAGCTCCAGATGAACGGCATTGTTGTGATGGCGCCGCCCCAAGTCCGCCTGGGTCTCTGCCGTGATGATGTCGTAGGGAGGACAGACGAGGTCGGCCAGCCCGGGTCCGGAGCTGTAACGGATTCCGTTAAAGGGTCTCAGGGTGGGCATAGGTGGCGCATGATACGTGCGCCGGCGCAGTGCCGGCACGAACGTGCGGAGGAGGCCGAGCGGTGAGCGAGCAAACATAGTGCCCGTTGCCCTGGATCCGGCGGGTATCTCCCGGAGCTTCGATGCCCTGATGTGCGATCTGGACGGCGTGATCTATCGCGGCGACCGCTTGATCGAGGGCGCGCCCGCGGCCATCAGGCGCCTGCGCGAGCGCGGCGTAAGAGTGATCTTCTGCACCAACAACTCGCGCTCGACGGTGGATGAGTATGTCGGAAAGCTGAACCGATTCGGGATCGATGCACTCGACGATGACGTGTTGACTTCGGGGGTCGTGACCTCGGAGGTCCTTGCCGCCCAGGGGTATGCGGGCAAGACGGCAATTGTGATCGGAGACCGCGGCGTTCGAGAGAGCTTGACCTCGATAGGCGTTGTGCTCAACGACGATCCCGGCAGCATCACCGCAGAGGCCGTCGTGGTCGGGTGGGATGTCAATTTCGACTACAGCACGATGCGCCGGGTATCGAGCGCCGTGAGGAACGGAGCGAAGTTGTTTGCAACGAACCGGGACTCGACCTTTCCCGCGCCCGAGGGGTTGTGGCCGGGCGCGGGGGCGATTCTCGCGTCGATCGAGGTGGCCTCCGGACGGGCCGCCGAGATCGTCGGCAAGCCGTATCCGCCCATGATGGAGGCGGTGGCGCGCCGGATGGCAGGGGCCCGGAGGATCGCCGCGGTGGGAGACCGCGCCGACAGCGATCTCGCCGGGGCGGTGTCGATGGGTTGGGTGACGATCCTGGTGTTGTCGGGCGTCACCACCCGGAGTGAGGCGAATGCCCTAGAGCCGCCCCCGGACCTGGTGGTGGCCAGCCTCGCCGACCTCGGCTGACGGGCCGGTCAGCGCCACTGGGGTTGCCACTGGGGCCGCGGGCGTCGAGGGCGTCCGCCGAGGAGGATGATCGCCGCCGCGCCGAACACAAAACCTCCGACGTGCGCCATCCAGGCAACACCGGCTCCGCCCACCACCTCCTGGGCGCCGATGAAGAACTGGTAGAGGAACCACAGCACCAGGACGACCCAGGCCGACATTGCCACCACCGTGAAGAAGAAGAAGATCGGAATAAGAACATTGATACGTGCACGCGGGTACAAGACGAGATAGGCGCCCATGACGCCCGCAACCGCTCCCGACGCGCCGATTCCCGGAAGAAACGAATCAATGTGTGTGAACACATGCGCAAGCGTTGCCACGATTCCCGCCAGGAGATAGAAGATCAGGTACTTCACCGGACCGAGATGGTCCTCGACGTTGTTGCCGAATATCCACAGGAAGAGCAAGTTACCGATGATGTGGAGCCACCCGCCGTGGAGAAAGATCGACAGCAGGGTCGCGAGGAGAAAAGAGAGGGGATCGCGCACGGGTATCGCCAGACCGGTGCCCGGGATGTTCGCGGGGCAGTCGTTGGGCAGCTGGCAGGGGATGGGGGCGTTGTCGATGAAGTACAGCTGGGCCCCTGCCGTCTGGCCGAAACCAGGTTCGAGGAAGAAGAACGCGTAGATGTTTGCGGCGATGAGGCCGAGCGTGACGAGGGGAAAGCGGCGCGCCGGGTTGGCGTCCGAGATTGGTATCAGGTTCAGCACCCGTTGAGTATAGGTTTGAGATAATGGATAGGCCCCGGCATGGATAGGGCTGGGATAGCAGAACAGCGTTTCCGCCACAGATGACCTCGGATCTTTGACCCGGAGGAGAAAGGGAGCAGCGGAAGGTGCAAGACGAGCTGCGAAGGTGGGCGACCGTCGGCTCTGGAGTGGCCGAGCTCGTGCTGAACCGTGCGGAGCAACTCGTAAGAGAGCTCGTCCGTGAAGGTGAGATCCAGCGGGAAGCGGCATCGGGACTGGTGAGTGACCTCATGGAGCGGACCAAAGACGATCGCGAGGAAGTGGCCCGGGCGCTGCGGGTCGAGATCCAGAACCAGACGACCCAGCTCGGCATCGCAAGCGCACGTGAAGTCGAACGATTAGAACAGGCGGTCGACCGGCTGACGGAGCGAGTCGGCCGGCTCGAGGCCCACGTCGAAGCATCGTCGACAAGAGCTCCCACAGGCACCACCCGCAAGAAGACGGCCCGCAAGAAGACGTCCGGGCAGAAGACGTCCGGGCAGAAGACGTCCGGGAAGAAGACGTCCGGGAAGAAGCGCGCGGTTCGGTCGGCCCCGGGGCGGAAACCGGCCTCCCGGCAATCCAAGAGGTCATAATCCAATCATGGAAACAACCAGTTTCGAGGACCGGATTTCTTCCACCCTGCGGCGGGGGGAGGATTCCGACGACGCCGGCCGTCTCGGCTCCCTCGAGGAGGTCGCCCAGAGGCTCGAGGCGGAGCTCGAGGGGGCGCTCGAGATGGCGCGCCCGGCGGACCACGTTGGCGCGGCGCGCCCGACTTGACTCCGAGCTGGTCCGCAGGGGACTGGCGACATCGAGGCGTGAAGCGCAGGGGGCGATCGACGCGGGGGTGGTGAGGGTCCGCGGGATGCCTGCGCCCAAAGCGGCGGCCCTGATCGACACCGAAGAAGCCATCACGATCTCGGAGGCAGCCGAGCGGTTTGTGTCGCGAGGCGGCCGCAAGCTCGACGGGGTCCTGGCGCGCTGGAACATACCCGTGGCCGGCAGGAGGTGGCTCGATGCGGGAGCATCCACGGGTGGCTTCACCGACCGGCTGCTGCAAGGGGGCGCCTCCTCCGTGCTGGCGGTGGACGTGGGCTACGGACAGCTGGATTGGCGGCTGCGCAATGACAGCCGGGTCGTGGTTCTCGAGCGGGTCAACGTTCGGACGCTCGCCCGCGAGGACGTGCCCTGGCGGCCCGAAGGAGTCGTCGCCGACCTGTCCTTCATCTCCCTGAGGCTCGTACTTCCCGCGCTGGTCCGGGTGGCGCAGGACGATGCCGATTTCCTCCTCCTGGTGAAGCCGCAATTCGAAGTCGGCAAAGAGTCGGTCCCACGGGGGGGAGTAGTGCGCGACCCACAGTTGTGGGCTCGGGCGATAAACAGTGTCGTGCTCACGGGCGCCCAATCGGGGCTGGGCGTCGCCGGGGTGGCGCCTTCGGAGGTCCCGGGTCCTGCCGGCAACCGCGAGTTCTTCCTCCACCTCAAACGCGAAGTCCCCGCCGGCGCCCCGGCCATCGGTCGAGCGGTCGAGGGGGCGGTCGCCGAGGCGGCCGGAGACTAGGGCCCCGATGGATATCCGGCGCGTCGCAATCGTGGTGCACGAGCACAAGCCCGAAGCCAGGAATCTCTACGAGGAGCTTGCCGCGATTCTCGTTCCCAGAGGGGTGCAGGTGACCCGGCACCGGCCCGATATCGTGCTGTCCCTCGGAGGGGACGGCACGATGCTCCGAGCCGCACAACTGGCGCACTCCGCCGACGTCCCTCTCCTCGGGTTCAACTTCGGGACGCTCGGGTATCTGACCGAGGTCGAACCCGGCCACGAGACAGATGCTCTGCACATACTGCTCGAGGGGTCGTACACGATCGAGAACCGCATGATGATCGCCTGTGAGGGCGTGCGCGGCTGCGATGTGTCCTACGTCGGTTTGAACGAGGTTCTGGTCGAGCGTGCTTCGCGTGTGCGGCTCGTGCGTCTGTCCGTCAAGGTCGACGACGAACGCCTTGCCACTTTCAACGGCGACGGCGTCGTAATAGCGACGCCCACGGGTTCGACCGCCTATGCGATGAGCGCCGGGGGACCGATCGTTTCGCCGAGGGCGCAGTGCCTCGTCGTCGTCCCGGTCGCCGCCCACATGATGTTCTCACGTCCGTTCGTGTTGGCGGCCGAGGAGAGGGTCGAGATCACCGTCGAGGGCGACGGGGGGCAGGGCGCCGAGGTATCGCTCGACGGCTCCATGAACTGCCCACTGCCGAACGGGGCGGCGGTAACCGTGGAGCGCCACGATCGTCCGCTCAAGCTGGTGCGCCTCGCCGGCCCGGGCTTCGTCCAGCGGCTGCGATCGAAACTGGGCATGCCCGCCTGACCGGTGCCTAGAGACCGTACGAGCGGCCGGCTGCGTCGTCCAGCGCCTGCTGCGCTGCGGCGAGGTCCATCCCCGAGCCGCGCAGGAGGTCCGAGGCAGTCAGCCGAACCTGTCCCACGACCACGCTAGTGGCGAGTGCCTCTTTGTCCTCGAGCACCCGGGTGGCGCGCTCCGCCGCGCGGAGCGCGTAGCTGCGAGTTTCCGCCTGAAGCTCCGGGTCCTCGTAGTCCAATCGTTCCCCCAGGGAGCGAACGCCGCGCGCCAGGTCGAAAACCGCTTCGGACAGCGCCTCTCTCGTCTTGTCCGGTCCGCCCGTCGAGCTCGTCAGGGTCTCGTTCCTCACGAGGCTGATTGCGGCGCGCGCCAGAACGCGCGTATTGCGAACCGCGAGGTCCACCTGGCTGGCGGCCTGCGCATAGATCTCGAGAGGCCCCAGGGCCTTCCGGCGGGGGGGAGCCAAGCGCGCCGACTCCTGTCCGGCGGCAAGCTCGTCGTTGAACGCCCGTACCGCCTCGTCGATCCCCCTAGCCTGCCACAGCGCTCCCTCGGCCCGTTCCGGATCGGCCGCGGCTATGGCTCTGGCGACCTCTTCAAGGGTGCCGGCGAGCGGAACGAACACCTTGCGGGCGGCGCTCGACACCACGGCCAGTGGGTTCAGCGGAAAGAGCAGTTGACTGATCACCAAGGCACATGCCCCACCCAATAGGGCGTCGAAGAAACGGTCCGGGACGAAGTCACGGGTCGGCTGCTCGACCGCGACCACGAGGATCGCCGAGACTCCCGCCTGCGTCACCAGCAGGGAGCCGCCGTTTACGAGGGTGGCGGACAACATGGCGAGAGCTGCGATGAGGGCAATCTGCAGCGTGCCCGTTCCGATGACGAATACCAGGAGGGTTGCTATCAGGATGCCCACCGTCACGCCGAGGGCCATCTCGACGGCCCGGCGCCAGGGTTGTCCTCGCGACGCCCCCAGGCAGATGATCGCGCTCACCGCTGCGAAGAGCGGCGCCTGGTGCCCGAGCAGCGTCACCGCCCCGTACCACGACACCGTCGCCGCCCCCGCCGTCTGCACGATGGGCCATAGCCCCGTCCGCAGGCGACCGAAGCCGCCCTGTATCGTCGTGCGGCCGGCGCTCACGACCGAGCCTGCCGCCCGTTTCGTCTTCCTAGGCATGTCTTTGCACTCTCCGCATGTTCGACCTCAGGGCACGCGCTCGACTGCCCGAGGAACCGGCCGGCGCGACCCCGGCCCCAATAGGATCAGACCATGTTGACCGATCTCGTGGTCCAGGACCTCGGTGTCATCGAGGCGGCGGATCTCGAGTTGGACCGCGGTTGCATCGCCCTGACGGGGGAGACCGGCACCGGCAAGACCCTGGTGGTCGCTGCGCTCGGCCTTCTCCTGGGCAGCCGGGGCGAGCGGACGCTCGTCCGGAGCGACGCCTCGGAGGCTCGCGTCGAAGGGCGCTTCTCGGTGCCCCCGGCGCACCCGGCGATCGGCATCCTGGTTGGCCATGGCCTGGTGGAGGCCTCCCCCCAGGGTGACGAGCCCGTCGAGGTCGTCGTCACCCGGACCGTACCCCCGGTGAAGGACTCGCCCAGGGCGGGGAGATGCCGGGTGAACGGGCGAATCGTGACCGTCGCCGTGCTGGCCGAGCTGGGCGCAACGCTCGTGGAGATAGCGGGCCAGCACGAGCACCAACGGCTCGGGCGCCCGGCTCAGCAGCGCCGGCTTCTAGACGCCTGGGCAGGACCGGGGGCCGTGGATCTGGCGGCCGAGCTCGGCGCCGCCGTCCGGCGCACCGCAGAGGCGGCGCGCACCTATGACGGGTTGAGAGCAGACGAGCAGAGACGCGCTCGCGAGCTCGACGTCCTGCGCTTCGAGATAGAGGAGCTCGAGGCTGCAGCGATCGAGCCCGGCGAGAGCGCCGGCCTGATGGCCGAGGCCGATCGCCTGGCCAACGCCGAAGCCATCGCCATCGGATTGACCGGCGCAGTCGAGGCCATTCGCGGGGAGGGGGGAGCGGAGGAGCTGGTGACCGGAGCGCGGCGTTCCGTCGAAGGGCTCGTCGCGTACAGTCCGGAACTTGGCTCTCTGTCCGGCCGCCTCGACTCGGCGGCCTACGAGCTCGCCGACATCGCGGCGGACCTCGCCGTCCAGGTCGGCGCCCCGGACCCCGGCCGTCTCGAGGCCCTCAGGCAGCGTCTGGCGGTGATCCAGCGGCTGGAGCGCAAGTACGGCGCCGACGAGACCGAGGTGCTGGATTATCTGCGGCGCGCGCTGTTGCGGCGAGCCGAGCTCGAGGCTGCCGAGGGCGACATCGAGCGCTGGGAGGCAAAGCGCGACGAAGCCGGCGCCGAGGCAGGACGGCTCGGGGCCGCGTTGAGCGAGGTGAGACGGGCGGCCGCGCCGGGACTCGAGGAGGCGATGGCCGAACGCCTCTCGGGCCTGGCAATGGGCGGGGCGTGTTTCGAGGTCCGGCTCAGGCCGGCCGAGCTCTACGAGGGCGGCGCCGAGACCGTCGAGTTCCTGTGGGCACCAGGGCCCGGTGAGGCGCCCAAACCCGTGACCAAGATCGCCTCCGGAGGCGAGCTGTCTCGGGTTGCGTTGGCCCTGCACCTTCTCACCACGACTGGGTCGGTTACGACCATGGTCTTCGACGAAGTTGACGCGGGGCTGGGCGGCGAAGCCGCCCAGCATGTGGGGCGGTCCCTTGCGGGGCTGGCCCGTGACTACGGTGTGCAGGTGATCACCGTTACCCATTTGCCCCAGGTAGCCGCCCATGCCGACGCCCACTACCGGGTGACGAAGGCGGAGCGCGGGGACCGCGCCGTAACTGTGGTCGCGAAGGTCGAAGGAGAGGAACGCGTGGCTGAGCTGTCTCGCATGCTCGCGGGCCTTCCCAAGAGCGCAGGGGCACGCCGCCACGCACGCGAGCTGCTCGAGCTCGCGTCGTCGTAAAGGGGCTGGGACCGGGCGCGCCGGCGCGCCCGGTCTTTTACCAACCCGACTTCATCCCGTCGCATAGGGTTTTTCGGATGAGGTGGCCGAAAGGAGTAGCGACCATCAAGGCGTCGGTCGACGGCGCGGTTATCGGCCCGGCGAGAGTGGACCGTCGCACCAAGAATCTGCTTGCGCGGCTCCAGCCCGGTGAGGTTGCGGTCATCAACCACCGGGACCTCGACCGCGTCTCTGCAGAGGGCCTGGTCCAACGCCAGGCGGCTGCGGTGGTGAATGCGGCGTCGTCCACGACCGGCCGCTATCCCAACCTCGGCCCGATGCTGCTGTGCTCCGCCGGAATCAGGGTTCTGGACGAGGTCGGCCCCGAAATCATGCACGCGATCGTCGAGGGTCAGCGGGTGGTGGTCGAGGACGACCGCGTCTACCGCATCACGGGCGACGAGAGGGTCGAAGTCGGGCGGGGCCGTGTGCTCGACCTCGCAGCTGCTGAGGAATTGCTCGATCGCTCCAAGCAATCCATCTCCCTCGAGCTCGAGCGTTTTGCCGCGAACACGATTGGTTACATCACCGACGAGCGCGACGTGCTCCTCGAGGCGGCGCGCCTGCCCGATGTCAAGACAGACTTCCATGGCCGGCACGTCCTCGTGGTCGTGCGCGGCTACGACTACAAAGAGGACCTCGCTGCCCTGCGCTCGTACATCCGTGAGGTCAAGCCGGTTTTTGTCGGGGTCGACGGGGGCGCGGACGCGCTGATCGACTCTGGGCTTCGTCCGGACGTCATCATCGGCGATATGGACTCCGTCACCACCCAAGCCCTGCTGTCGGGGGCGGAGCTCGTGGTCCACGCCTACGAGGGAGGAGTGGCTCCCGGGCTCGAGCGTTTGCAGGCCCTGAAGCTCCCGGCCATGATCTTTGAGGCGACCGGGACGTCGGAGGACATCGCAATGCTGCTGGCCTTCGAGCGCGGAGCCGAGCTGATCGTCGCCGTCGGGACCCACACGAACCTGGTCGAGCTGTTGGACAAAGGACGTAAGGGAATGGCTTCGACCTTTCTCGTGCGCCTGCGGGTGGGGCCCATACTCGTGGACGCCAAGGGCGTGGGCCGCCTCTACCAAAGCCGCGTCAGGCGTTTGGATCTGGTGTTCCTGCTTGCGGCCGCGTTGCTCACGATGGCGATAGTTATAGCCCTGGCCGAGCCGCTGCGGGTGGAGCTCAGCTTGCGCTGGACGCAATTGTTGACCGCCTGGTATTCGCTCCGACAGGCAATCTTCTAAACCGTGATCGACTTCCGATATCACTTGATCTCTCTGGTCGCCGTCTTTCTTGCACTGGGGCTCGGCATACTGCTCGGGTCCGCAGTCCTCGGCGAGAACTTGACCTCGAGGCTGCGGAGCGCCGTCGAGGACGTCGAAGCATCAAACGACAGGTTGCGTGCAGCGAATGCCGAGATGGGACGGAGGATCGAATCCGACAACCTCTTCGCACAGCGAGCCGAGCCGGTTCTGGTAGACGATTCGCTGACGGGGCAGGAGGTCGTGGTGTTCGAGCTCGCCCGCTCTGATGGCGCGCTGCTCACCGGAGTTCGGGAGGCGATCGAGACCGCAGGCGGCTCCATCTCTTCCATCGTCGCCCTCAGCGACAAGTTCGCCCTCAAGGACGAGCAGAGCCGGCTCGATCTGGCGCGTATTACCGGCACCTCGTCGACCGAGCCAGACGAGCTGCGCATCGAAGCGGGAGCCCTTATCGGATCGAGGGCGGCCGATGCCGGCGCACCCGGCAGAACATCGGCGGGCGACAGAAGACTTGAGCGAATGACCGAACAGCTCGAGACCCTCGGATTCGCTGAGGTAAATCGTGTGGGTGGCGACGATCTGGTTCCCGAAGATGCGTTGTTCGTAGTCGCCGGCGGAGGCGCCGAGGAACCGCCCTACGAAGAGGCCGGGTTGACGGCTGCGTTGGCGGAGGGGCTGGCGGCAGGCTCCGCGGGTGTGCTCGCGGCGGAAGCCCGGGAAGGCATCTGGGGAGCGGCGTCGGCGGTACGGGCGGATGACGAGGCGAGCGCACTCGTGGCCACGGTCGATCAGGCGGACGTGGCACAGGGGCGGATAGCCGTTGCGCTCGGACTCGACCTCGCGGCGGAGGGGACTCTGGGGCATTGGGGGTCGGGGCCCGGGTCCTCCGGTGGAGTGATACCGGAGCCGGCCCCAGGCGGTTGAGCCGGTTGACGGCTGGGGGGGGCAAATCGGGAGCGTCGCTGGCGCGCGGGGCGGCGGCGATAACAATCGCGACGGCTCTGTCGCGCGTCACGGGCTTCGTGAGGGTGATGGTGGTTGCCGCGGTAATGGGAACCACCTTTCTTGCCAACACCTATCAGACGGCGAACACCGCTCCCAACTTGGTGTTCGAGCTGGTTGCAGCCGGGGTCCTCACCTCCATCTTCGTGCCTACGTTTGTCGACTACCTGGTCCGGGGCCGGCGGGAGGAAGGTTGGGAAGCGGCGAACGCGCTGGCGTCGATCGCGTTCGTGGCGCTGGCCGGGCTGTCGCTGCTGCTGTTCTTCGGCGCGCCGGGCGTCATGCGGCTCCTTACCGTGGGCGTCTCCGACGAGGGACTGCGTGCCCAGGAGATCGATCTGGGGACCGCTTTCCTGAGGTTGTTCTCGCCCCAGATCGTCTTCTACGGCATGGGGATGGTTATGACCGGCGCCCTCCACGCCTACCGGCGCTTCGGGATGCCGGCCATTGCACCGATCGCCAACAACGTTGTGGTGATCGGCGTCTATCTGATCTACGCGCTGATGAGGGCCGGCCGTCCGGCCGGGGTCGAGTCGATCACCTCTTCGGAAACCTTGGTGCTGGGAGCGGGGACGACTCTGGGTGTTGTGGCCATGACTCTCCTTTTGATGCCGGAGCTACGGCGGATAGGCTGGCGCTTCAAGTTTCGCTTCGAGCCCGGCCATCCGGCGGTCCGCGCAGGAGCGCGCCTTGGGGTATGGGCGCTTGGCTACGCAGGCGGATACCAGGCCGGCCTCGTCGTCGTGCTGCTGCTCGCCAACGGCGTCCAAGGGGGTGTAGCGGCCTACCAATGGGCCTACACATTCTTCTATCTGCCGCATGCGTTGTTCGCAGTGCCCATCTTTCACGTTCTGTTCACCGCAATGTCTGAGCACGTGGCCAAGAAAGAGCAAGGTGCATACCTGGCGCGCCTGCAAGATGGCTTGGCGATGCTGTTCTTCATTCTCATCCCGACCGCGGCCTTCCTGGTCGTAGGTGCAGGGCCGCTTGCCCGGATAACATTGGAGTATGGAGTCATGACCGCGTCCGGCGCCGGCCTCGTGGCGCGTGTTCTTGCGGCGTTCGCGATCGGCCTGCCCGCCTATTCGACCTTTCTGGTTCTCACCCGTGCCTACTACGCGTTGGGCGACGCCCGGACCCCTGCGATAGTGAATGCCGTCACGGTCGTGATCTCCAGCGCCCTCGGAGCGGCACTCTTCTATGTGCTCGGCGACCACTGGGCCGTGCCGGGGCTCGCGGCGGCGCATTCGGTGGCCTTTCTCGCCGGGGCGGGCCTTCTCACCTACACGCTGTCGGGGCGCGCCGGACGTGTCTTCGGAACAGGGCTCAGGTCGTCCGTCACCCGCTCGTTGATCGTCGGGGGCGCGGCGCTGGTGGCCATGATCGCAGTGCACGGTCTCCTTCCCGAAACCTCCAAAGTGCAGACCCTTGCGAACCTGGCGGCCACCGGTGCGACCGGAGCGCTGGTCTACCTCGGCGCGATGGCGAGGCTGCACTCGGTCGAGCTGCAGCGCGCCGCCACTCTGGTGAGGCGGTCATGAGTCACGAGCGCCGGATCCTCGAAGTCGTCGGGCGTTCCGCCGGGGGTATCGCCCGCCATGTGGCGCGGGTGGTGGAGGGTCTCGACGGGAGCGACGGCCTGCGGATCGACGTGGCGGGCCCGGGGGATCTGCCCGTGGCCATGGGGGTGCCGGTTCTGGAGGTGGTCATCCCCCACGGGCCGGTGCGGGGGCACCGCCGGGCGATCCAGAGGCTGAGGTCGATCATCGTCCAGGGCCGGTACGACATGGTGCACGCGCACGGTCTGAGGGCGGGGATCGACGCCTCACTTGCGGTTCGAGGTCGCCGGGGGAGCGTTGGGACGATGGCGCCGGTGCTCGTTTCGGTGCACAATCTCATGCGTCCGGACATCCTGGGCGGCCCCAGGGCGCTCCTGTACCGCAGAGCCGAGGGGCTGGCGGTCCGGTTGAGCGATCGGACCTTCGCACCGTCGGTCGAGATCGCAGAGCACCTAAGGACGACGGTCTCCGGTGCGGCCCACAAGATCGAGGTGCTGCACCTCGGGGTTGGGGCAGCCCCGGCGGGGTTGCCCCCCGCCGAAGAGGTGAGGCGGCAACTCGGCCTCGCCGGCGATGACCGGCTTGTGGTCACCACCGCGCGCCTGGCCCCGCAGAAGGCGCTCGATGTGATGCTGGAGGCCCTGGCGCGGCTTCCCGGCAACGTCCTGCTGGCGATCCTCGGAGACGGGCCCCTGGAAGGAGAGCTCCGCCGTCTCGCCGCCCGTCTCGGCGTGGCGGACAGGGCCAGGTTCCTCGGATGGCAGGACGAAGTCGCCGGCTATGTTGCGGCCGCCGACGTCTTCTGCCTCTCCTCCAAGTGGGAGGCCGTTGCTCTGGCGGTGCAGGAAGCGGTCATGCTGGGCACGCCTGTGGTGACGACCGATGTCGGGGGGATGGGCGAGCTGATCTCCGATCGAGTATCCGGACGCCTGGTCCCCTCGGGCGACCCGTCCGCTCTTGCCTCGGCCCTCGCCGACGTCCTCGCCTCCCCGGAGGAGGGCGCCCGATATGCAGCCGCCGCAAGGGTCCGGCTGGCGCGTGATTTCTCCACCGAGGCCATGCTGGATCGTCTGCGCCGGGCATACATCGGTGGAATCGATGCGGGCTAGGGGCCTTGCCGCAGCCATCCTCTGCGGGATCTTGCTGTCGCCGTTCGTCCCTGCCCGCGCCGGAGCGGAGCAGACGGCCCCGGCCGGGTGCCGCCGGGTCGTCGTGTTCACGCTTCCGGGGGTCACGTGGGCGGACGTGGAGCGCTGGAGACCGCCGGCGCTCATCGACGCGGTCGGGCGGGGGGCGGCCGGATCGATGTCCGTGCGGACGATCAGCTCCCGCACCTCCTACGCCTCGGGGTTCGCCTCGATCGGCGCAGGGAGCCGTCTGGACGCAGGTTTCGTCTCCGGGGCGGCGACGGCCCTCGGACGGGGCGGAGGAGGGAACGGGGGCGGAGGAGGGAACGGGGGCGGAGCCGGAGGGAAAGAAGTGGGCGGCCCGGGCCTGAGCCCGGGTCTCCGTGCGGCCGGTCTCGAGGAGCTCCGGACGAGGGCGAAGCTTGCGGGCTACCGAGGACGCCCCGGCGCGTGGGGCGAGGCCATCGCCCCTCAGCCCCTGGTTGCGGTAGGGAACGGCGACCCCGGCCGTCCCTTCCCGACGCCGGCCCGTGCCGGGCGCTGGACGCTGTATGCGGCGATGGACGGACAGGGGATCGTGGCACAGGCCGCCGTATCGCCGGGCCTCCTCGCGGAGGCGCCCGGCGCGCCGTTCGGGGTTCGCTCCGATCCGACCTCGATGCGGGCGGCCGTCGACGGGGCGCTCAGGCTGCCGTGCGCCTCGGTGGTGGTCGACCAGGGTGATCTGACCCGGGCCGACCGTCTGGCGTGGACCACCGGGCGGACGCTCGCCGCCGACCGGCGGAGGGCGCTCGGGGCCGCCGACAGGCTTCTCGGCCATCTCCTGAAGAGGCTGGATCTCGACCGCGACCTGTTGCTGGTCCTGTCGCCGACGTCGCCTGCGTGGGCCCGGGAGGCCCATCTGGGCGTGGCCGTGGCGGTCGGCCCCGGCTTCCCGCGTGCCTCGACCCTGGAATCGGCGTCGACGAGGCGGCCGGGGCTCGTGACGCTCCCGGACGTCGCCCCGACGGCGCTGAGGCATTCGGGGCACGACCAGCCGCCGGCGATGAACGGAACCCCGTGGACCGCGGTCGAGCCGGTGTCGCCCGATCGCATAGGAGCGGCCGTCGAGCTCGACGCCGAGTCGGTCTTCATCGAGTCGGTCAAGGCCGAGATCTCCTCGGCTTATGTGGTGTTCCAGGTGCTCCTCTACCTCGGCGCGGTGGGATTCTTGGGCTGGCGCGAACGGGGGGGCGGGAAGGGTAGGGAACGAGACGGGAACGGCGGCGGGGAACGAGACGGGAACGGCGGCGGGGAACGAGACGGCCCGATCGAGGCCGGTCTCGAGCTCGCCGCGCTCGCCGTGGTGGGCTTCTTCGTGGCCACCTATCTCGCCGGCCTGATCGACGGCCATGCTCTGGGACGCGCCGGCTACTGGTTGCTGCTTGCCGCCATCGACGGCGCGCTGGTGGCGGCGGCCGTTCTGTCCGTTCGGGCGCCACTCGACCGGCTTCTCGCGATGGCTGCGCTTACGACCGCCGTGACCGCCGTGGACCTGTCTATGGGCGCGCCGCTGCAGTTCAACACCGTGTTCGGATACACGCCGATCATCGCAGGACGATTCGCCGGCCTCGGAAACACCGGCTTTGCGGCGCTCGGGGCCGCAGCCCTGCTGACCGGCGCGCTGATCGTCCACCGCCTCGACGGAGGCGCGGCGGCGCTCGGGGCGGCTGCGGCTCTGTTCGTTGTCGTCGTGATATTGGACGGCGCGCCGACGCTGGGCAGCGATGTGGGTGGAGTGATTGCCCTCGTACCCGGCCTCGGCATCGCGTGGGTGCTGCTCTCCGGGCGCCGGCCCGGGCTCCGGCTCATCGCGTTGAGCGTCGTCGGTGCGGTGGTCTTCCTCGCCGTCTTCTTGGCCCTCGACCTCGCTCGGCCCCCACAGTCACAGACCCATCTCGCCCGGCTGTTCCTCGATGTGCGGGATCGCGGAGTGGCCGTCCTAGCCGACACGGTTCAGCGCAAGGCCGAGGCCAACCTCAGGGTGTTCCGCACGACGATCTATACCTACTTCGTCCCTCCGGCCCTCGTAGCGCTTGCCTGGCTGCTGGGCCGCCCACGGGGCCGCTGGCACCGCCTGGCGATCGCAGCCCCGCGACTGCGCGCCGGGCTTATCGGGGGATTGGTGCTGGCGCTGCTGGGGTTCGCGTTGAACGACTCGGGCATCGTCATCCCTGCGGTGATTCTTTCGTTCCTGGTACCCATGGCCCTGATGGTGCACCTCCACGTCGCCAGGCAGGAGGCGGTGTGACCCTCGAAACCGCAATGACGGCTCTCGCCGGGGCCCTGGCCGGGTATGCGACGGCAAGTGCCCTGGTCGCCGTGCGCACCAAGGCGCCTCCGGCGCGCTCGATGCGCACCAACGTCAACGGCAGAAGGGTTCCGGTGATCCTCGGTGGACCGCTTGCCCTAGGGGCGTTGACGGGGATGGCGCTGGTGGCGATGGCCGGTGCAGTCGGCTGGGGCCCGGCCCGCGCCGGCCCGGTGGCGGCCGGGACGGCGCTCCTGACGGTTGCGATGACCCTTGCGGGGGGGTTCGACGACCGCAGAGGGAACGAGCCCGACAGGGGCTTCCGGGGCCATCTGCGGGCGGCCCGGGCCGGCCGTCTGACCGGGGGCCTGGTCAAGCTTCTGACCGGGGGGCTGGCGGGGCTCATGGCCGGCGCTCTCGTAAGCCGCGGTGCCATGGTCCTCGTCGTAGGCGCCGCGGTGGCGCTGGGAGCCAACCTCCTCAACCTGACCGACAGGGCGCCCGGGCGTGCCGGGAAGGTGTGGCTGTTCCTTGTCCTCCCCCTCCTGGTGTGGGGGGATCCGGCGTGGGCCGTGGCGGCCGCCCCGCTGGCCGGGGCCCTGCTCGGCTGCCTCGGGGCAGACCTGGGGGAACGGGCGATGCTGGGGGACGCCGGGGCAAACCCACTCGGCGCGGTCATGGGCCTGGGGCTCGGCGCCTCGCTGGCGGCCCCGGGGTCGATTGTTGCCGTCGCCCTCCTCCTCGCCGGGAACCTCGCGTCCGAGAAATGGTCCTTTTCGAGCCTCATCGACAGGACCGGGTGGCTGAAGGCCCTCGACCGATTGGGTCGGAAATGAGGCGGCCGGGCTCCACGGCACGTTATCGTGGGACGACACCCCGCTTGCACGGCTCTGCCCCGTCCAGGTTTTTTGGGGCGTCACCGCTCTTAGGAGCGGACAACGCGACCTGAAAGGATGGGAGGTCTGGTGGCGAAGCATGTTTTCGTGACTGGCGGCGTGGTGTCGAGCCTCGGCAAGGGGCTCACGGCGGCCTCGCTCGGGCGCTTGCTGAAGGCGCGCGGGCTCAGTGTCATGATGCAGAAGCTCGATCCCTACATCAACGTGGACCCGGGGACGATGAATCCGTTCCAGCATGGCGAGGTTTTCGTGACCGAGGACGGCGGCGAGACTGATCTCGACCTCGGCCACTACGAACGTCTGACGGATGAGAATCTGTTCAAGACATCCAACGTCACCACCGGCGCCATCTACCAGTCCGTGATCGCGCAGGAGCGCAGGGGTGAGTTCCTCGGGGATACCGTCCAGGTGATCCCCCACATAACCAACGCGATCAAAGAGCGCATCCTCACGCTGGGCGAGGACAGCGCGGCGGACGTGCTCATCACCGAGATCGGCGGCACGGTGGGCGATATCGAATCGCTTCCGTTTCTCGAATCCATACGTCAGTTGAGAACCGAGCTCGGCCGTGACGAGACCTGCTACATACACGTCACACTCGTGCCCTATATGGCGCCGGCCGGGGAGATCAAGACCAAGCCAACCCAACACTCGGTGCGTGAGCTTCGAAGTGTCGGGATCCAGCCGGATGCAATCGTCTGTCGCTCCGATCGCCCGATCGGGCCGGAGTTGAAACGAAAGATCTCGCTTCTGTGTGACGTGCAGATGGATGCGATCGTGTCCGCAGTAGACTCCGCCAACATCTACGAGATCCCGCTCGTCATGCGGTCGGAGGGCCTCGATGACTTCGTCGTGGACCATCTCCGTATCGGAACCGTCGGCGCGCCGGATCTGACGCACTGGAAAGAGCTCGTTGCGCGCATCGACAAGACCATGGCGGCGCCCCCACCGGGACCTCCGCCCAACGGTGGGGGCGCATTGCAGATCGGTCTCATCGGGAAGTACGTGCGCCTGCCCGATGCCTATCTGTCTGTTGTGGAGGCGTTGAAGCACGCCAGCTTTGCGCACGAGGCGCCGGTAGACATCGTTTGGATACCGTCCGACAGCCTCGAAACGGACGACCCGCACCAGACTCTGGGACATCTCGACGGTATTCTCGTGCCGGGTGGGTTCGGCGTTCGAGGCATTGAAGGAAAGGTTGAGGCGGTGCGCTGGGCGCGCGAGCAGCGGGTGCCGTTCCTGGGGCTCTGCCTCGGATTGCAGTGCGCGGTCATCGAATTCGCCCGCCATGTCGCCGGGCTCGACGGCGCGAACTCCACCGAGTTCGACAGCTCTACCGAGTACCCGGTCATCGATATCCTGGCGGGCCAGGATCTCGACGCGCTCGGGGGGACGATGCGTCTCGGCGCCTACCCATGCAGGCTCACCCCCGGCTCCAAAGCAGCGAAGGCGTATGGCCGCGAGTTGATCTACGAGCGCCATCGTCACCGTTATGAGGTAAATCCCCGCTGGAGAACGCGACTCGAGCGCGCCGGGCTCGTCGCGTCGGGCGAGTCACCCGACGGCACCCTCGTCGAGATGGTCGAGCTGGCCGGCCATCCCTGGTTCGTCGGCAGTCAGTTCCACCCCGAGTTCAAGAGCCGCCCCGACCGCCCGCATCCCTTGTTCCATGACTTCATCGGAGCTGCGATCGAACGTCGGCTACCGACCGGGCCCAAGAGCGATCCGGTGACGGCACTCGACCTGAAGTAGGGTTACGGCGTGAAGGTGGGCGTGCCGAAAGAGCTCAAGGACCATG
This sequence comes from Actinomycetota bacterium, assembly GCA_030860205.1. Lineage (GTDB taxonomy): Bacteria > Actinomycetota > CADDZG01 > CADDZG01 > WHSQ01 > JACDDL01. The sequence goes on from JALZIQ010000053.1 coordinate 21,580, forward strand.
AGTACCGGGTTGCCATTACACCTTCGGGTGTGCGCGAGCTCGTGGTAGACGATCACGAGGTGATCATCGAGAGATCGGCGGGTGCCGGCTCCAGTATCTCCGATGAACAGTACGAACGAGCCGGTGCGACGATCGTCGCCGATGCAGACACCGCTTTCGCCGATGCCGACATGGTGTTGAAAGTCAAAGAGCCGGTGCCCGAGGAGTTCCATCGTTTGCGCGAGGGACTCATCCTTTTTACTTACCTGCATCTCGCAGCGACAAAGGATGTCACCGAGGCCCTGTTGGAGGCCGGCACCACTGCCGTTGCGTACGAGACCGTCGAGATGGGGAATGGTTCCCTTCCGCTGCTGGCTCCCATGAGCGAGGTCGCCGGACGCATGGCGCCCCATGTCGGGGCTCACTATCTCGAACGGGGCAATGGCGGGCTCGGAGTTCTCATGGGAGGTGTCTCCGGAGTCAGACCGGCGCGCGTGGTGATCATCGGCGCTGGAATGGCGGGAATGAACGCAGCGTGGATCGCGCAGGGAATGGAGGCTGAGGTCGTCGTACTCGACACCAACATCAACAAGCTGCGGGACATCGACCAGATACACAAAGGAAGGATTCTTACGATTGCGTCGAATCGACTTTCGGTTGAAGAGGCGGTTGTATCTGCGGACCTCGTAATCGGAGCCGTGCTTGTCCCCGGGGCCCTGGCGCCCAAAGTTGTCACGGAGAACATCGTCAAAGAGATGCGGCCTGGGTCGGTTGCAGTCGACATCGCGATCGACCAGGGAGGGTCGTTCGAAACGTCCACGGTGACGACGCACTCCCATCCCACTTTCATGATGCACGACGTCGTCCATTACTGCGTGGGGAACATGCCCGGCGCCGTTCCACACACGTCCACTTACGCCCTTACCAATGCAACGCTTCCGTATGTGTCTGCCCTGGCAGGCAGGGGCTTCGTAGGTGCGGTGAAACATGATCCCGCGCTGGCGGAAGGTGTGAACGCTCACCGGGGGTCGTTGACCTACGCCCCTGTCGCCGAAGCCCATGGCCTCGAGTCGGTCCCCCTCGACGAGCTCATCTGACGCAGCGTCCCGGCTGGAGCCTCTCGATCGATGGATCGACGAGTTCATGGTCCACTCACAGATCGAACGAGGTCTGTCGGACAACACCATCTCGTCATACCGTCGTGACCTCCAGAGGTGGAGGGAGTTCTGTTACCTCGCCGGCGCTGGCGCCGGCGAGGTAACACCGGAACAGGTCACTGAATACCTGGCGCGCCTCAGATCCGGCGCGCCGCCGGCGCGCCGCGCGTACCGTCCGGCGTCCGTCTCCAGGATGCTGGTCACCGTGAGGGTCTTCTACCGGTGGCTCGTGCGTGAAGGCCAGCTCGTCGTGGACCCGACTGCGAAGGTCGGTGCGCCCAGACGCCCTCTGTCGCTTCCGAAGGCAATTGCGCTGGAGCAGGTGGTCAGGCTCGTCGAGCTGCCGCCGGAGGATCCCATTGGCAGGAGGGACAGCGCCATTCTCGAGACGCTTTACGGTGCGGGGCTTCGCATCTCCGAGCTCGTTAGCCTCGACGTCGACGATCTCGATCTGGAGGAAGGGTCGGTGCTCGTAAGGACCGCCAAGGGCGGCCGGGCTCGGCGCGTTCCCCTGGGACGGGCGGCCTGCGCGGCGGTCGGCGCCTACCTCACCATCACCCGCCCCGGTCTGGCGACGCGTGCCCCCGCCGGCGCACCCTCCGGAGCGCTCTGGTTGAACGCTCGGGGAGGACGGCTCACACGACAGGGAGCCTGGAAGCTGCTCAAGCGGTATGCGCGCCTCGCCGGGCTCGAAGAAGCCGTGTCCCCGCACACCCTGAGGCATTCGTTCGCCACCCACATGCTCGACGCCGGAGCCGACATCCGCGTCGTGCAGGAGCTTCTGGGTCACGCAAGCCTGGCCACGACCCAGATCTACACCCTGGTCGGTCAGAGCCGGCTCAGAGAGGTGTACCTGACGTCGCACCCCCGCGCCCGCAATCCCTGACCGGCGCGGGCGGGCCTACCGGTAGCGTTCATGCCCACGATCGCAAACCACCTGGCGAAGGAGTGGGGCATGGATCATGGAACGACAGGGATTGACGTCGCCGGGGCGCGCGCCGTGGTCCTGATCGTCTTGGACTCGGTTGGAATCGGTGGGGCGCCCGATGCGGGTGACTTCGGGGACGAAGGGTCGGCGACGTTGCCAAACCTGGCCCGCGCCGTAGGTGGTGTCAGGCTCCCCGGCCTGGGGCAGCTTGGACTCGGCAATATTGTGCCGGTGGAGGGCGTCGATCCGGTAGAGAATCCCGCAGGAGCCTACGGGTGCATGATCGAGCTCTCACCCGGTAAGGACACGACCACCGGCCATTGGGAGATCGCGGGCGTCGTGCTGGACCGGCCGTTCCCGCTCTACCCCGAAGGGTTCCCGGCCGAGGTCATCGAGCCCTTCGAGCGGGTCATCGGAACCGGAACATTGGGCAACGTCGCCGCCTCCGGCACCGAGATCATCGAACAACTCGGGGCCGAGCACATGTCTTCAGGTAAACCTATTGTCTACACTTCAGGCGACAGCGTCTTTCAGATCGCCGCCCACGTCGACGTGGTGCCGCTTGAGCAGCTCTACGACATGTGCAGGCTCGCCCGTGGCCTCCTTCGGGGGCCCCATGAGGTGGGGAGGGTCATAGCCCGACCGTTCGAGGGCGGCCCCGGACGCTACGCCCGCACGAGCGACCGTCATGACTTCTCGGTGCCGCCTCCGCGCGATACTGTCCTCGATGCCATCACGGGCGCCGGCCTCGAAGTCCGGGCGGTGGGAAAGATCTCCGACATCTTCGGCGGGAGGGGAGTGACGTCGTCCCATCCGACGAGCTCCAATGAGGAGGGAGTCGACGCCATTCTCGCGGAGCTCGAGGAGTTGGAACGAGGTCTCGTCTGGGCCAACCTCGTCGACTTCGATCAGAGCTACGGACATCGCAACGATGCCGAAGGCTATGCCGAAGCGTTAGAGAGCTTCGATAGGCGCCTCCCCTCCCTCCTTGAGGCACTCGGGCCGCAGGATGTGCTGATCGTGACCGCCGACCACGGCAACGATCCCACGACTCCGTCCACCGACCACTCGCGCGAGCGGGTGCCGGTCCTGTGCGCGGGCCCGGTGGTCGCGGCCGGGGTGGCGCTGGGCACGCGCGCCTCGTTCGCCGATTGCGGCGCAACCGTCGCAGACCTTCTGGGCGTGGGGACATCGGGACCGGGGACGTCGTGGGCGCAGGACATGCGGCCGTCGGCCCGACCACCCGGCTTCGCCGAAATTGTCCACAAGGAGCCAGATAAAGATAGCGACTTGTAGACATGTGCTCTGAAGAAATGCGCGTTCTGGGGGCGACTGGCCCAACACCCTTGTAGTCGGCGCTCGGTTCCATTACCCTCGCTCGGGGACAAACGGACTTGTCGACAAGTGGGCACGTTCTCGAGCCGGTTGGGGAGACCTGTGGAGCAAGAACCAGGAACCGTTCGCACTATCGCCCTCGCCAACCAGAAGGGCGGGGTGGGCAAGACCACCACGGCGATCAACCTGGCGGCGGCGTTCGCCGAGCTCGAGCAACGCATCCTCCTGGTCGACTTCGACCCGCAGGGCGGGTGCGCGCTCGGGTTGGGAGTCGAGCCTGGAGGCCTCGAGGCTTCCGTGTACAACGCGCTGCTGGATCCGTCCTGCGATGTGCACAGCGTGGTGCTCGGCTCCGTCGTCCCCGGAGTCGATCTCCTTCCCTCCAACGTCGACCTCGCGGCGGCCGAGCTCATGCTCGTGCAGGAGGTGGCGCGCGAGCAAAGCCTGAGGCGGGTCCTCGAACCTCTAAGCCTGAACTACGACCTTATCCTTGTGGACTGCCCCCCGTCGCTCGGGCTCCTGACCGTCAACGCGCTGACGGCGGCTCACGGCGTGATCGTCCCCCTCGAGTGCGAGTACTACGCCCTTCGCGGCATGGCGAACCTGATGGAGTCGATCGAACGGATCAGGCAGCGCTTGAACCCGTCGCTGGAGGTGGACGGGATACTTGCGACGATGTACGACGTGCGGACGCTCCACAGCAAGGAGGTGCTCGAGAGAGTTCGGGAGGCTTTCGGCAGCGTCGTATTCGACACGGTGATCCGAAAGACCATCCGCTTTGCGGAGGCTCCGGTGTCCGGGAAGCCGATCCTGTCGTACGCACCGGCGTCGCCCGGAGCGGCCGCCTATCGCAAGCTCGCAAGGGAGGTGATCGACCGTGTGTCCCCGCGCGAGCCTGCCTGGAGCTGACGAGCTCTTTCGGCCGACGACGGGCCAGGAGCGTCGATCGGGCCCGTCGATCCGTCCGAGGGTACAAGAGGATAAGTCGACAAGTCTCCAAGTCGCCGAGGAGGCCGCCCTTGCGGCAGAGGGCAAGAAGGCGCCGAAGCACGACGAGAAGGTCACCTTCTACTGCACGGCGGGGGACCTCATGGCGCTCGAACGAGCACGGTTGAGCCTTCGTGCCGAGCACGGCGTGGCCGCCGACCGGGGCCGGATGGTCCGGGCGGCCCTGGCCTACATCCTCGAGGACTTCGAGACGCGCGGCGCCGACTCAGTCCTTCTTCGCCAACTCCGGGGGGATCGCTAGGAAAGGGACTGCTCGGACCCCTCGATGACGAACGCTATTTTGCAGTGCACCTTGTAGAGTGTCAGCTCGCCGTCGGCGCCGACATCGGCGTTGCTGCCTATCACCTCTACCCCTTGGATATTGCGGACCGAATGTGATGCGGTCTTGACCGCGTTCTTCACACCGTCGCTGAACGAGTTTGGCGAGCTTCCGACAAGCTCGATGACCTTGACGACGCCTTCAACCTGATCGGCCATGTGACCCACCCCCCACTTTTCCGAAAAGACTATGTGGCCAGAACAATAGCCGCAGCCGCAATGCTTGCACTCCCCGGCGGTCTGGGAGAGAGTCGATCTGCAGGCTGGAACCGCGTGAGAGAAGAGGCAAGTGGTGGAGACACAGACCCGAACATGGCAGCTGGCCGGCCACACGGGAGCGTTGTTCCTGACCGCGATGGCCCTGTTCACGGTCACCGTGCTGATCGGTATCTTGAACGGGCTCGACCTCGTCGAGTTCAGTCACAGCCAGATTCTCACTCACGTCCATGCGGGGACGCTCGGATGGATAACGCTGTCCGTGTTCGGCGCGGCTCTATGGATGTTCTCCGAGAGCCGCACCCTGTCCGACGGCGAGGTACGCCGGGCGACGTCGATAGCGACGCTGGCCGCGGTTCTGATCACCCTGTACTCGGCTGCCTTCTTCATCGGCAACACCACCCTGAGGGTGATCGTCGGAACGCTAACGCTGCTCGCCCTCGGAGCATTCCACGGGTGGGCAATGAGCAGCCGGAAGCACATTGCCATGACGATTCCTCATCTTGCGATGCTGGCTGCGCTCACCAACCTTCTCATCGGGGCGATCCTCGGCGTGCTGCTGGGTCTCCAAACCGCGGGAGTGGATATCTCCACCCGCTTGTTCGCCGGTCATCCCGCCACGATGGTGATCGGCTATCTCCTGTTGGCCGGAATGGCCATCACCGAATGGCGGCTGGTGCCGACTCCGAAGCCGATGGCAGCCGACAAGGCCGGCGTCGTGCAGGTTGCGCTGCTGTTCCTGGGCGGCATCACGCTCATGCTCGGAATCCTCTTGGATGTGTTCCCGCTTCTTACGCTCAACGTCCCCTGCGAGATCATCGGCGTGGCCATCTTTCTGGTGCGGATACGGAAGCAGCTGTCGGGGGCGGAATGGTCCTCCGCGGGGAGTAAGCGGCTGTTTGCAGCCAGCGCCCTGTTCCTGGTCGCAAACGTCGTGTTGCTCGCCTACTTGATCGTCAACTATGCGGAGGACTTCGAAGCGGTCCCGCCGTGGCTGTTCTTCGCCCTCGATCACTCGGTCTTCATTGGAGTGATGACAAATGCACTTTTCGGATTGATCGACACCGCGTCGGGCGGGGCAAAGGCGGCACGGGCATGGGTGCACCATGTGGCCTTCTACGGGGTGAACGCCGGCTTGATCGGTTTCGTGGTGGGTTTGATGACGCAAGCAGAGCTGCTGAAACACATCTTTGCTCCGGTCATGGGAATTTCGATCCTGATAACCATGGGGGACTTCGCCGCCCGACTGTTGTCCGGGCGCAGCCGGGGGACGGCGGCCGCAGCGTAGAAGGGGCTAGAAGCCCGTGATCGCTAGAACCCAGCCTTCTACGGTATCGATGATCGGACTGAGAATCGTGAACCCTCCGAAGAACAGGATCGCCAGCAGGATGACAAAGCCGTAACGGTCCAGGAAGAAGATGATGTTCTGCCTGTTCGGCGGCAAGAAGATGGTCAGAAGCCTCGAGCCATCGAGGGGCGGCAGCGGGATGAGATTGAAGACGGCCAGAACGACGTTGATCCTGATGAAGATCCTCAAGAAGAGGAAGAGGGTGCCCGACGGGGTAGCCGGTGACAGAGCCAGGAGGGCCAGGGCGCCGAGCACCGCCAGCAACAGGTTCATCATGGGGCCGGCAAGCGCCACGATGGCTGCCCCGAACCTCTGCGACGACAGGGCCTGGGTCCGGAACTCGACCGGCTTGCCCCACCCGAAGCCGATGAGGAATATGGCAATGGTCCCGATCGGGTCGAGGTGGCGCATGGGGTTCAGCGTCAGGCGCCCCATGGCCCGCGGAAGCCGGTCGCCCTGCAGGTCCGCAGCCTGCGCATGCCCGTACTCGTGCAGTGCGATCGCGCCCAGCAGCGACACCGAGAGCAGGACGAACACAAGCGGATCGGTGCGCAGGAGAGAGAGAAGGCCACCCATGAGTGCTCGGTATTCTAGGCTGCGCCGGCTCGAAACAATCCGGTCCCACAAGAACTTATTTACTTCGTGAAGGAAACCATGAGCTCAGGCGAGGGCGGGCAGAAAGTCTTCAGCGGCATTCAGCCCGACGGCGAGCTGCATCTGGGGAACTATCTGGGCGCGGTCCGCCACTGGGTTGCGCTGCAGGAGAGCTACAGCTCGGTCTTCTGCATCGTCGACCTCCATGCGATGACGTTGCCGTGGGATCCGGCCGCGCTGAATGAGACAACCCTCAGGACGGGTGCCCTGCTCCTTGCCTGTGGCGTCGACCCCGCCAGGTCGATTCTGTTCGTCCAGTCGGAGGTGGGAGAGCACGCCGAGCTCGCCTGGGTATTGAGCTGCATTGCCCGCATGGGCGAGCTGCGCCGGATGGTTCAATTCAAAGAGAAGTCCAGGGGCGAGACCGAGTCGGTGGGGGTGGGTCTCTTCACCTACCCGGTGCTGCAGGCGGCCGACGTCCTCCTGTACAAGGCGCACGGGGTGCCGGTGGGGGAGGACCAGCGCCAGCACATCGAGCTGATGAGAGACCTGGCGGTCCGCTTCAACTCCACCTTCGGGGACACCTTCACAGTGCCGCAGCCGTTGATCTCCCCGGCCGGTGCTCGCATCATGAGCCTCGACGAGCCGACCCAGAAGATGAGCAAGTCCGTCCCGCGTCCCGGCTCGAAGATCCTGCTGGTCGATTCCCCCGACACGATCCTCAAGAAGGTCCGCTCGGCCGTCACCGACTCGGGGCGGGAGGTCGCGGCGGGAGACGACAAACCGGCCCTCACCAATCTGCTGACCGTCTTCTCAGTCGTGACCGGGACGGATGTCCCCGCCGTCGAGCACCGTTTCGCGGGGTCGGGTTACGGTGACTTCAAGACCGCGCTTGCCGAGGCACTGATAGAGCGCCTTGCCCCGATCCGAGATCGTTACGCCGATCTCATGGCGGACCCGGCGGAGACCAGGCGCCTACTCGCCGCGGGGGCGGCCAGGGCGGCCGAGGTGGCGGGGCCGACCATGGACGAGGTGAGGACCCGGACGGGCCTCATGCCACGGTCGTCCCCCTCCTCAATCCCGACCCGTGCGAGGATCCGGCGATAGGCTCGGAGGCAAGAATCGCCCGGCGGCAGACAGATCCGGCGGTAGACAAATCGACAAGTAGATGCGGTTCCGAGGAGGTACCACGGTGCCCTATGAGATCAAGGTCGGGGTGTTCGAGGGCCCCATCGACCTGCTGCTCAATCTGATTGGGCGCCGGCGGGTGGATATCTACGATGTCCCCCTCGCCGCCATCACCGACGATTACATGGGGGTGCTCGCGCGGATGGAGACGACCGACCTCGAGACGTCCACGGGGTTCCTGGTGGTGGCGGCCACCCTGCTCGAGCTCAAGAGCAGCCGGTTGCTCCCCACCCGGGAGCCGGACGAGGTGGACACGGCCCTCCTCGAAGGGCGGGATCTGCTGCTCGCCCGTCTCCTCGAGTGTTCCACCTACCGGGAGGCGGGGGCGTGGATCGCAGCCGGGCTCGAGATAGGCGCCGCCTGGCACGGGCGCACCGCCGGCCTGGAGCCGCACCTCATCGACCTTGCGCCGGACCTTCTCGCGAGCACCTCGACCGGGGACCTGGCTCGCGCTGCGACGTCGGCCTTGGCCCCCCGGCCCGCCCCCGGGTTCGATGGCTCATTCGAGCCCCCGGCGGCGGTCTCGGTCAAAGAGGCAATCCTCGAGGTGGCCTCGGAGCTCCAGTGCAGTGGCAGGGCGACCCTGGAGGAGTTGTGTGGATTGCATCCGTCCCCCATCGAGGTCGTGGCGCGCTTTCTTGCCCTGCTCGAGCTGTTCAAGACGGGCGCGGTGGATCTTCACCAGAAGGAACGTTTCGGCGCGATCGAAGCGGCGTGGACGGGGGAGGCCGACGTGGCGACGGCCCTGGACGCGGCGGAGGAGTACTCGGTGGGGAGGGATGGACGATGACTGTGCCCGAGCGCAAGATCCTGGAGGCGATACTGCTTCTGGCGGACGAGCCACTGCCGGCGGGGCATATCGGAGAGGTGCTGGAGATCCCTCGGGTAGAGGTTGAGGCTTCCCTCCGGGAGCTCGCCCAGAGCTATGCAAACGAGGACCGGGGCTTCGTCCTGCGCGAGGTGGCGGGCGGCTGGCGCTTCTACAGCCACCCCGACTGCGCCCCCTGGCTCGAGCGCTTCGTCCGGGAGCGTAGGACCGCTCGCCTGAGCGGCGCCGCACTGGAGGTCCTATCCATCGTCGCCTACCGGGCGCCGATCTCAAGGGCGCAGATCGCCGAGATCCGGGGGGTCGACTCGGACGGAGTGGTGAGGACGCTCCTTCACCGAGACCTCATTACGGAGTCGGGGCGTGACAGCGGTCCAGGGGCACCGCTCCTCCTGACCGTCAGCCGCAGTTTCCTCGAACGGATGGGCTTGCGCTCGACCGCCGACCTGCCCGCTCTGTCGGGCTTCATCCCCGATTCCGAAGCAGTGGAGGAGATGGAATCGAAGCTGTCCCCGGGAGCGTGAGCCCCGAAGGCGAGAGGCTCCAGAAGGTGCTCGCGAAGGCGGGGCTCGGATCGCGGCGTTCGGTCGAGGATCAGATCAGGGCGGGCCGCATCACGGTAAACGGGCGCCGGGCCGTCCTCGGACAGAGGATCGATCCCGCTAAGGATGAAGTTGCAGTTGACCGTTCGCGCGTTCCCCTGAGGACCGATCTGGTCTACTACCTGTTCAACAAGCCGATCGACGTGGTGACGACGGCTGCCGACACCCAGGGGCGCCAGACCGTCCTGGACTACGTCGAGACGCCTCAGCGGGTGTGGCCCGTGGGCAGGCTGGACATGGACTCGGAGGGGGCACTGCTCCTCACCAACGACGGGGATCTCACTCATCGTCTGACGCATCCTCGCTTCGGCGTGCCCAAGGTCTACCTGGCGTATGCGCGGGGGACCGTCGGCAATCGCGCCCTGAAGACGCTCGCCCGGGGGATCCGATTGGACGATGGAGTGACGGGTCCCGCCAGGGTGCGCCTCGTGGAGCGCCGGCCGGGGGAGACCCTGGTCGAGATCGAGGTGAGGGAGGGCCGCAACCGCCAGGTGAGGCGAATGTTCGAATCCCTCGAGCACCCCTTGAAGCGTCTGGTGAGGACTGCGGTGGGCCCGGTGATGCTGGGCCACCTCAAGCCGGGCACCCTGCGGCGCCTGGCCGCCGAGGAGACCCGGGCCCTCTATCGAGCGTGCCGACTGTAGATAAAGTGACTTACAGACAAGGAGTCCAATCTACAAGTAGACGGACTTCGTTGGATCGGGGGCGCGCCCGGGAAAAGGAAATCGGCTGAGCCGTGGGGGAGCGGGTTCGGGGGCTGAGGGGGGCGACGACCGTCGCACGGAACGACGCAGAAGCGATCGTGGCAGCAACCGAGGGTCTGCTCGAGGTCATGCTGGAGCGCAACGAAGTTGCTCCCGACGACCTCGTCAGCGTTTTGTTCACCTCGACCTCGGACCTCACCGCCGAGTTCCCCGCCGCCGCGGCGCGCCGATTGGGCATCGACCACATCCCGCTCCTCTGCGCACGGGAGATCGAGGTCCCCGGATCGGTGCCGCGCTGCATTCGGGTGCTCATGCATCTCTACACCGCCCGGGACTACGGTACGCTCCGCCACGTCTATCTGGGAGAGGCCCGCCGGCTCCGGAGCGATCTGCCAGAGTAGTTCTCAGGCCCTTCATAACCTTCAAGGACAGGTGTAGCTTTGGTCGAGCACGTCGCCGTGGTGGGAACCGGCCTGATCGGGGGGTCGATCGCGCTCGGATTGCGCCGCTCCCGGACGACGGCGTCCGTGGTCGGGTACGACGACGACCCGGCGTCGATGAAGGCAGCGCTTGACACCGGCGCCCTGACGTCGGCCGCCGCCTCCCCGGAAGAGGCAGTGTCCGGGGCCGATCTGGTGGTGCTCGCCATGCCCGTCGACCAGGTCCCGGTCGCCTGCGACCTCCTGGCGAACGCGGTGCCGCGCGCTGCCATCATCACCGACGTCGGCAGCGCCAAGGTAGATGTCGTAGCGCACGGGGAGGCGGCTTTCGGCGAATGGTTCGTCGGCGGGCACCCCATGGCAGGCTCGGAGCGGCACGGGATCGGGGCCGCCGAAGCAGAGCTGTTCGACTCGGCGTGGTGGATCCTCACCCCCACGCCGAGGACCTCTCCCACCGCCTACCGGGGGGTGGCCCACCTGGCCACCGAGCTCGGGGCCAAAGCCGTGGCCGTCGATCCCTTGGTCCATGACACCCTGGTTGCCCGCCTGAGCCACCTGCCACAGCTCACTGCGAGCGCCCTCGTGGAAACCGCGGCGACCGCAGGGGACCGGGACGCCCTCCTGGGGCTGGCGGCCGGCGGATTTCGGGATGTGACCCGGATTGCCGCCAGCAACCCCGACCTGTGGGTGGCCATTCTCAGGTCCAACCGTGCCGCAGTGCTCGAGGCATTGGGAGCCCTCCGGGGCCGTCTCGCACGGCTTGGGGGGATGATCGAGGCAGGGGACTGGGCGCAGTTACGGGAGTTCCTCGATGCGGCGCGGCGGGCGCGCCTCGACCTCTTCTCCAAACCCACCTACGCGGGAACGCCGGTGGCGCTGTCGACCATGATCCCCGACCGTCCCGGCGTCCTGGCGGAGGTGACCACCGCCGCGGGCGAACTGGGGGCCAACATCGAAGACCTGAGGATCGTGCACTCGAGTGAGGGAGGAAAGGGCCGCCTGGAGCTCATCGTGGCGGGCGAAACCCCCGCCGAGCTGCTGACTTCGGCTCTGACCGCACTGGGTTACAGGGTGGAGTGGTCTGGAGTCGATAAGGATGTTTGACGACAAGTCGATAAATCAATATGACGCCTAGTCCCCTCCGTGGGGCGTCGAGCTCCACTCGTGTAGTCGGGCCCTCCGGGGCGCTCCGGGGAGTTGCCCGGGTGCCCGGTGACAAGTCGATCTCCCACCGCGCCCTGATCCTGGGTGCCCTCGCCCCGGGGCGATCTCGCCTCACGGGGATGAATCTGGGACAAGACGTCCTCACCACCGCAGCGGTGCTCGCCCGCCTGGGTGCAACCATAGGCCCCCTGAAACCTGAAGCTCAGGTTGACGTCGAGGGCTGGGGTCGGGAGGGACCCCACGAGCCACCCGAGGTCCTCGACGCGGCCAACTCCGGGACAACCCTCAGATGCATGCTCGGAGTTTGCGCCGGCGCAGCCGGAGCGTTCATCTTCACCGGGGACGCATCACTCCGGAGGCGGCCCATGGGCCGGGTCGTGTCCCCCCTGCGCGCGATGGGCGCCCGCATCGACGGTCGGGCCGAGGGCAACCTCCCGCCCCTGGCGGTTCGGGGGACCAACCTGACCGGCGTCGCCCACACGCTGCCGATGGCGAGCGCCCAGGTCAAGACCGCGCTCCTGCTGGCGGGGCTCAGCGCCGAGGGGACGACCTCGGTGACCGAGCCGCGGCTCAGCCGGGACCACACCGAAAGGATGCTGGCCGCTTCCGGGGTCCCGGTCGAAAGACGCGCCCTGACCGCTACCGTTGCAGCCCGCGGCGGGGTGAGCGCAGGGGCCAGACGGATCCCCGGCGATCTGTCGTCGGCCGCCTTCGTTCTCGCCGCCGCCATCCTCGTTCCCGGCTCCGACGTCGTTCTGCCGGAGGTGGGCATCAACCCGACCCGGACGGGGTTCCTCAGGGTGTTGGCCGCCATGGGCGCCGACATCGAGGTCGAGCCTGCCGGCGAGTGGGGCGGGGAGCCGGTGGGGACCCTCCGGGCCCGGTCCTCTGCCCTCCGGGGGGCGGCCATCGCCGAGGCCGAGGTTCCGGCCCTCATAGACGAGCTGCCGATCCTGGCGGTGGTCGCAACCCAGGCGGCCGGCCACACCCTGATCCGGGGGGCGGGGGAGTTGCGGGTGAAGGAGAGCGATCGCATAGAGACGATGGCCGCAGGGCTGAGCGACCTCGGGGCCGAGGTCGAGGCGCTCCCGGACGGGCTCTCCATCCGGGGCCCGACGGCGCTCCGGCCGGCGGAGGTCGACTCTCTGGGCGATCACAGGGTTGCGATGTCGCTCGCGGTGGCCGGACTGATCGCGGACGGGCCCGTAACCGTACGGGGCTGGGATTGCGTCGACACTTCGTTCCCCGGCTTTCTGACGACGCTCGGAGCCCTGCGATCGGGCACGGCATCGGGGAGCCATTCATGACCGTTATCGCCATCGACGGCCCCGCCGGCGCGGGAAAGAGCACCGTCGCCCGGCGGGTTGCGTCCGCTCTCGGGTACAGGCACCTCGATACCGGTGCCATGTACCGGGCGGTGGCTCTGGCGGGGCTCGAGCGAGGCGTGGGCCCCGAGCAAGCGGCCTCCCTCGAACAGCTTGCCGCGGACCTGGACCTTGCAATCGTAGGTGACAGGGTCCTGGTCGAGGGACGGGACGTCAGTGAGCGCGTCAGGCAGGCGGATGTAACGAGAGCGGTCTCGGCCTACTCTGCGGTGCCCGGTGTTCGAGCTGTTCTGGTCCGGAGACAACGTGAGCTTGCGGCGCAGAGGGACGTCGTAATGGAGGGCCGCGACATCGGGGCGGCGGTCGTCCCGGACGCCGCCATCAAGATCTTCTTGACCGCGAGCATACGGGAGCGCGCCTTCCGGCGACTTGCAGATCGGGACTCCGACGACACTGTGACGCTGGCCGAGCTCGAGGCGTCGATACGCGCCCGGGATGAAGCGGATGCAACCAGAGCGGCTTCTCCTTTTGTCTGCGCTCCGGACGCGGTCGTGGTCGACTCGACCGGCAAGGACGTGGACGATGTCGTTGCCGAGGTGTTGGATCTGATCAGCGCGCGCGAGCGAACGTGATGGACGCACTGTCTGCCGGCCGTCGTCTGCCCGTCGTTGCGGTGGTGGGACGCCCCAACGTGGGCAAGTCCTCGTTGGTGAATCGAATTCTCGGCCGCCGCGAAGCCATCGTCGAGGCAACGCCCGGGGTGACGCGCGACCGAGGAGGTTTCTTTGCGGAATGGGCGGGGTGTCGCTTCGAGGTCGTCGATACCGGGGGACTCGAAGCCGGGACCGAGGGCTTGGAGGCGCGCGCCGGAGAGCAGGCCTACGTTGCCATCGACGTTGCCGATGTCATCATGCTCGTCGTGGACGCCGCAGCGGGTGTTCTCGAAGACGATCTCATCGTGGCCGACGTTCTGCGGCGCTCGGGCAAACCCTTGCTGGTGGCGGCCAACAAGGTGGACGACGCACGAGACGAACCGGGGGCGGCCGCCTTCTACCGCCTGGGACTCGGCGATCCGATCGCCGTCTCCGCCCTGCACGGCCGGGGCTCGGGGGACCTTCTCGACTCTCTGACGCGCCTCTTTGAATCGCAGGGGAACGCTTCGGTTCGGGACGAGTGGGCGTCCGTAGCCATAATCGGGCGTCCCAATGTGGGGAAGTCTTCACTACTCAATGCCGTGCTCGGAGTCGAGCGCGCCATTGTCGACGCGGCCCCCGGGACCACCCGGGATCCGGTCGACTCGCATGTGGCCATGCCGGACGGACGCGTGCTGCGCATCGTCGACACGGCCGGGATGCGGCGGCGTGTCGACATCAAAGAGCCGCTCGAGTACTTCAGTTGGGTGCGTTCCCGCGCAGTCCTCGGCCGCGTCGATGTCGCCCTTCTCGTGATCGACGCGGCAACCGGGGTGACATCCCACGACCAGAGGCTGGCGGAAGAGATCGTTGCATCGGGGCGCGCCTGCGTGGTTGCCGTGAACAAGTGGGACCTGGCGGCTCCCGACGCCGCCGACAGGGTGCGCCTCGAGCAGGACATCTCCGAGCGGCTGCGTTTTCTCGACTGGGCGGTGATGGTCCGAACCTCTGCTCTCACCCAGCGTGGGATAACGCGCCTAGTCCCCGCGCTCGACGAAGCCATCGCCTCACACCGCCGGCGGCTCTTTACCGGCGCACTCAACCGTTTCATCACCGAGGCCCAGGAACGGAGCCCCCATCCGCGCACCGGCGGACGTTCCGTTCGAATTCTCTACTCGGTCCAAGCGTCGGTGGCGCCCCCCACGGTGGTTCTCTTCACCACCGCCCGGCTGGAGGCGGGCTACCTGCGCTACATCGAAAACAGGCTGCGGGAGCACGAGCCATTCAGGGGAAGCCCCCTCGTCATCCAGGTCCGAACGAGGCCGGCCCGGCGGCGCTGACTCAGGCGCCCCCCACGGGTATCATCTTTGCTTCGGGACGTGGCGCAGCTTGGTTAGCGCACTGGTCTGGGGGACCAGGGGTCGCCGGTTCAAATCCGGCCGTCCCGACCAGGACGACCAGGAGACGACTAGGACGACCAGGACGACCAAGGCCTGGAGGCCGCGCGTGAGCTTGCAGGAGCCTTCGAGTAACTGGGCGACGTTGCCCAACGCCCTTTCCTTGGCGCGCCTGGGCACTGCCCCGGTGTTCCTGAGACTCTTTTTGACCGACCGGGAGGACGCAGCCGTCATTCTCTACGGCGCCGGCGCCGTCACCGACTTCTGGGACGGATACCTCGCCCGGCGCACACATTCGGTGAGCAAGCTCGGGACCCTCCTGGATCCCGTGGCCGATCGGGTCTTCATCGCGACGCTCGCAGGGGCGCTCGTCTCCCGCGGCGACCTGGCGCCATGGTTGGGCCTGTCGATCGTCGGGCGCGATGTCCTGGTGGTCGCGGGGTTCGGTGTGTTGGAGCGGCACGGCATCCCTCGGGTAGCGGTCAACCGGACCGGGAAGGTCGCCACTGCCGGTCTTCTGCTCGGCCTATCGCTCCTTGCCGTCTCGACGACCAGCTTCGTTCCGGGTGATGGCCCGCGCCGCCTGGGAGTCGTGGCCACGACCTCCGCTGCGGGCCTTTACTGGATCGCCGGGATGATGTACGCAAAGGAGGCGAGGGGGAGGGGCCGCGAAGTCGCAGCGACTAATCACCTTGTCGACAAGTAGACCCACAAACCCCACAGCGAGCGGCTGACAAGGGAAGAAGCGACCAACCAACGGCAACTGTACGAGAAAGCGAGCAGACCTAGCACGAAAGGAGTCGGGGTGCCCGACCTACCCTCGGACCGCCGATACACAGACCAACATGAATGGGCCCGTCAGGACGAGCGGCGCGTCACCGTCGGCATCACAGACTTCGCCCAGGACCAGCTGGGTGACATCGTCTTCGTGGGGCTCCCCACCGCCGGGACCGAGGTGCAGGCGGGGGAACCCCTCGGCGAGGTCGAGTCGACGAAGTCCGTCTCGGATATCTACAGCCCGGTGAGCGGAACCGTGATCGAGAGCAACGGCGATCTGGAGGACAACCCGGAGCTCGTCAACTCCGATCCCTACGGCAAAGGGTGGCTCGTGATCATCGAGCCGGCGGGAGACGGCGCGCTGGCAGATCTGATGAGCGCCGAGGACTACGGCCGAGCCATAGAGGAGACCTAAGTTGAAGAGAACCTTTACTAAACCTCAGCCACGCCTATAGGTTCGATTCATGTTCTGCACTAACTGCGGGCACCGCAACCCGGACGGGTCCAATTTCTGTGCGTCATGTGGGTCTCCACTGGTCGAGAGGGCGGGGGGCGATACGACCGTCAACTTCCTTCCGGCCGAGCTCGAGGCCGACCTCGAGGAGGAAGTCCACATCTCCCCCGATGAGCTGGAGGGGGGCAGGGGGGTCTTGATCGTGAAGCGCGGCCCGAATGCCGGGAGCAAGTTCTTCCTGGAATCGGGGGGAGTCCAACTGGGGCGGCACCCCGACAGCGATATCTTCCTCGACGACATAACGGTCTCCCGTCGTCACGTCGAGATCCGGCGGGAAGAGGATGTTTTCGGCTTGCGGGACGTCGGAAGCCTCAACGGCACCTATGTCAACCGGGAGAGGGTCGAAGAGGCGGAGCTTCGGTCCGGGGACGAGATTCAGATCGGGAAGTTCAAACTGGTTTTCCTGACCGGAGGCTGATCGCTAAATGCCACTGTCCAAGTCGCGCGATTACTACAGCATCGGAGAAGTCCTCGAGCTCCTGAGGCCGGAGTTCCCCGATGTCAGCATCTCCAAACTGCGGTTCCTCGAATCCGAGGCTCTCGTGGCGCCGGAGAGAACCCCGTCGGGGTACCGGAAGTTCTTCGCCAGGGATGTCGATCGGCTGCGCTACATCCTGGCCCTCCAGCGTGATCAGTTCCTGCCTCTGAAGGTGATCCGAAAAAAGCTCGAGAGTGGGGGGGACGAGGAGGATAACCGTGATCTGAAGGTCGAGACTTTGCCGGCCTGGCCGGCGAACGCCCGTGGGGTGCCGCCTGCGAGCCAGCGGGCTACTTCCGCAACGGCCGACGCAGGCTCGGTGGACCTCACCGGCGCACAGCTGTCGCGTGAGGAGTTGAAAGCGGCCGCCCAGCTGTCCGACGCGGGGCTGGCGACGCTGGAGGAGTTCGGCCTTCTACCGGCCCAGGATCAGGACGCCGCCTACAACGAGGACGATTTGATGGTCGCCAAGGCAGCCAGCGGTTTCTTCCGTCACGGTCTCGAGGCGCGCCACCTCAGGATGTACCGGCAGTTCGCAGACAGAGAGGCGACCTTTTACGGGCAGATAGTGTCTCCGCTGGCTCACCGAAAAGACCCCGAGTCCCGTACCCGGGCATACGAGACGCTGCAAGAGCTCGTGGAGCTGTCGCGGCGGATGCGCGAAGGCATGCTGCGATCGAGCCTCCGCAATCTCCCTTGATGTCGGCTTATCGACAAGTCGCTTTCTAGATTGCCCGGAGAAAGCGTCTGCCCGGCCGACGTTCTCCTTGCACGGGACCAGATTGCAAAACGTGTCCGGGAGCTTGGGGGGCGCTTGACGAGCGACTACCTGCACCGTCCCGAACCCCCCGTATTCGTGGGGGTTCTGAGGGGTGCCGCCATCTTTCTAGCCGATCTGATACGAGCGGCGTCGATCGATATCGTCACCGATTTCATGTCGATCTCGTCCTACAACGCGTCGGGGGCTCAGTCGGGGGTGGTTCGGATCGTCAAGGATCTCGACCTGGACATAAGCGGGCGTGACGTGGTGGTGGTCGAGGACATAGTCGATACCGGACTCACCCTCAACTACCTCCGCAACGCTCTGGACCAGAGACGGCCCGCTTCCTTGAGGGTCGTGACGTTGATGGACAAGTCGGCGCGCCGCATCGCCCCTGTGACTATCGAGTATGTGGGTTTCGAGGTGCCCGACTTCTTCGTCGTGGGTTACGGCCTTGACTTCCAGGGTCGTTACCGCAATCTCCCCGATGTGCTGGCAGTGCATGACCTGGCGCGCCTCGTCAACGATCCGGGTCTGCTGCAGCGGGATCATCGGAAGCCGGACGTTCGGTGTTAGCCTCCGAGCATGCTGGAGCTATCGCTTGTCGGCGTGAGGGTGGAGCTCCCCTCCAACCAGCCGATCGTATTGCTCAAGGAAACCACGGGGGACCGATACCTTCCCATCTGGATAGGAGCGGTTGAGGCGACCGCGATCGCCTTCGCCCTTCAGGGGATCGAGACGCCGCGCCCCATGACGCACGATCTGCTCCGGGACATCCTGACCGAGACGCAGGTGCAGGTTGAGCGAGTCCTGGTGAGCGAGCTCAAGGACCGCACGTTCTTCGCCACCATCCAGATGCATCGGGACGGGCACGCCTCGGAGGTCTCGTCGCGCCCCAGCGACGCCATAGCTCTGGCAGTCCGCATCAACGCCCCGATCTTCGCCGCCGAAGAGGTGCTCGACCAAGCCGGCATCGAGCTGAAGGACGACGAGGAAACCGAGGTCGAGAAGTTCCGGGAGTTTCTCGATCAGGTCAGCCCAGAGGACTTCGAACCGGGCCAGTAGCCGCGGGCGGGCGGTGCTGCAAAAGCATCGACCTGTGCGTGACCGTTTATGTTGAGGGATCGGTCGTTGACAGCGCGCCGCGCTCGCCCTACTCTCTTGCAATGGCGTAACTACGCCTGTGTACTTCCCCGCAGTGGACGGTGCCACGCCGGCCGTACGGAGAACGGAGGGCAAAGACATGGACGGGACTGGTTACCGCGGGCCCCAGACGTGCAAGATCGTAAACATCACCTATCGTCAGCTCGATTACTGGACGCGCACCGGCCTCGTGTCGCCTTCCATCCAGGAGGCCAAGGGCTCCGGAACTCAGCGCGTCTACTCTTTCAATGACCTTCTCCAGCTAAAGGTGATCAAGGGTCTGACCGATGCAGGTGCCAGCTTGCAAAGGGTCCGGCAAGCCCTCGATTACGTGCGCGAGCACCTGGAAGGAGATTGGGCCGAGTTGACGATCGTGACCGACGGGGCCGGCGTCTACGCATGCACCTCGGACGCCGAAGTGGTCGACCTGCTGCGTTCGGGCCAAGGGGTACTCGGGGCGGTGGTTGCAGTGGACAAGATCCGCGACCAGCTTGCGGGGACGCTGCGTGAGTTGCGCCCTTTGCAGATTGAGCCCCACGAGGCGGGCGCGCCCGGGGCGAGCCCAGGCCGGGCCGGAGAGGGGTAAGGATCCCGGAAGTCATTGGCGGGCAGCTCCCACCCATGGGCTTGCCTCCGCACCAGAGCGTCGCCTTCGCCCACAACAGCGAACGCCAATTTGCGATGTTGCTCGACTTCTATCTCATCGACTGGGAGTACGAGCCCACCACCTTTGACATCCAGTGGGGGAGAGAGGGACTTCCGATCCAGCGTTTTTCTCCGGACTTCTATCTCCCCGCCTTCGATCTCTACATCGAGATCACGACCCTCAATCAGAAGCTCGTCACCAAGAAAAATCGAAAGGTACGGCGCTTGATGACGCTCTATCCAGACGTGAAGTGCAAAGTTCTGTATCAGCGCGATTATCTGCAGCTGCTGATCAAGTACGGGCTCGAACAGCCCTCCCAGGGGCCGCTGCCCGCGGGCAATCCCCGGCCGGACCGACTCACCTTCGACGACTCTGTGTTTGCCGGCTGAATCTTCACGGCACAATGTCGCGATGGCAACGGGCCGGACTTCACCACTCCTGGAACAGCATCGCAAGCTTGGCGCAAAGCTGACCGAGTTCGGAGGGTGGCAGATGCCTCTTCAGTACTCGGGGGTAGTTGCAGAGCACAACGCGGTGCGGACGTCTGCGGGAATTTTCGACGTCTCGCATCTAGGCAAGCTGCAGGTCGGCGGCGATTCGGCTGAAAATGCATTACAGCGGGCCCTGACAACAGATGTCGCGCAGCTCGATCCCGGAAAGGCGGCCTACTCCCTCGTGCTCCACGACGACGGCGGCTGCATCGACGACCTCTTCTGCTACAGAATGGGGCCGGACAGCTGGATGGTCGTTCCCAACGCAGCCAACAACCAAGCCGTGTCCGAGTCCCTCCTGTCCTACGGAGCAGCCGTCGTAGATGAGTGGGACAGGTGGGCGATCATAGCCATCCAAGGGCCGGATTCGTTCAACGTCTTCAGCCGGGTTTGGCCCTCCAGCGAAGCCCCCGGCCTCAAGCTGCACTCATGGTGCTCCCTGGATGTAGACGGCCACATCGGATTCGTCGCCCGGACCGGCTATACAGGGGAGCGCGGTTTCGAGCTCTACGCTCCGGCCGAGGCTGCGCCGGCGGCATGGTCTCGCCTGGTGGAGTGCGGAGCCACACCGGTGGGGCTGGGCGCCAGGGACACCCTGCGGCTCGAGATGGGTTACCCACTCTACGGGCACGAACTGACGCGCGCCGTCAACCCGCTCGAAGCCAATCTGGGTTGGGCGCTCGCCTGGGACACCCCCTTCCGCGGCAAGGAAGCGATCGCTGAGATCAAAGAGCACGGACCGGAGCGCCGGCTGTTCGGGATCGGTTGCAGATCGCGCGGCGTCCCCCGTCAGGGCCATGCCGTCTTGGTCGATGGAGAGCCCCTCGGGAAGGTGACCAGCGGGAACTTCTCTCCCACCTTGGGGCGCGGGATTGCGCTTGCCTACGCACCGTCCGATCGAGTGCCGTCACCCGGCCGGGCCGTCGAAGTCGTGGCCCGGTCGCGGCGGCTCGAGGGCGATACGCTGAAACCGCCTTTCATAGAGCGTAGGGGTTAGGGAAGAGTAGACATGTCGACAACGCGATAAATGGACCGGTAGCCGGTGGACTTTTCCCCCCACACCGATCAGGACGAGCGAGCCATGCTCGAGGCGATCGGGGTCGATGGGATCGAATCGCTCTTCGAGCCGATACCCGGGCCCGTCCGCCTGGGCGATCCTCTTGGCATTCCTCCGGCGCTCACCGAGCCGGAGCTCGTGGCCGAGATCGGCGCGCTGGCGTCACTCAACACCGCCCAGGACCTCGTGTGTTTCGCAGGGGGAGGGGTCTACGACCACCACATTCCGGCCGCAGTGAGGTCTCTCGCCTCGCGCTCGGAGTTTGCAACCTCCTACACGCCCTATCAGGCGGAGCTGTCCCAGGGCATCCTCCAGGCGCTGTTCGAGTTCCAGAGCCTCGTCTGCGCCATCTACGGAATGGATGTCGCCAACGCGTCCCTCTACGACGGGGCAAACAGTGTGGTCGAAGCGGTGAACCTTGCGGTGAGGGCGACGGGCAGGGGGAGCGTCCTGGTGGCCTCGACCCTCCATCCCCACTACACCGAAGTGCTGCGCACCTATACCACCGGCTTAGGGTTAGACATTCATACCGTTCCCTTTACCGGCGAGGGGACCGTGGACTGGTCGAAGATCGACGCCGCCGACGCCGCTGCGGTCGTGGTCGCCTACCCCAACGTGTTCGGCCGCCTCGAGGATGCCCGCGCCGCCTGTGATGCAGCCCACGCCCACGACGCCCTGGCCGTTGTCGCCGCGGACCCGACCGCCATGGGGATACTGAGATCCCCGGGTGAGATGGGCGCCGATATTGCCGTGGGTGAGGGTCAGGGGCTGGGGAACGCGATGTCCTACGGTGGGCCCTACGTCGGCTTGTTCGCCACCAAGGAACGGCTGGTGCGTCAGGCCCCGGGCAGGATCTCCGGCGAGACCCTCGATGCGGACGGGCGAAGGGCGTACGTCCTGACGCTTCAGGCCCGCGAGCAGCACATACGACGAGCGAAGGCGACGTCCAACGTGTGCACCAACCAGACCCTGCTCGCCGTCGCCGCCGGCGTGCATCTGTCCTGGTTGGGCCCGGTGGGTCTGGCGACGCTGGGCGGGACGTGCGCCTCGAGGGCCGCCTTCGCGGCCGACAGGCTCGGCGCCATCCCCGGCTGCGGACTGAAGTTCCCCGGTCCCTACTTCAAGGAGTTCGTCCTGGAGACGCCGGTCGACGGCCGGAGGCTGTCCCGGCGGCTGGCCCGGCGCGGCTGGCTCGCCGGGCCCGGCCTCGGCGATTGGTACCCAGAGCTCGATCGGTGCCTGCTCGTGGCGGCCACCGAACGCCGCACCGAAGACGAGATCGTAGCGTTCGCCGAGGCGGTCGAGAAGGAGCTAACCGAGTCGTGAGCGCACCGGGCGACTTCCCCACGATCTTCGAGCTCTCGAAACCCGGACGAAGGGCATGGTCGCTCCCCGAAGCACCGGAGGGCTCCGGCCCGCCGATCCCGGACGAGCACCGTCGCCGGGAGCCTCCTGGGTTGCCCGAGGTGAGCGAGCTCGATCTCGTGCGCCACTACACGCGTCTTTCGCACCGGAACTGGTCCATCGACACGGGCGCCTATCCGCTCGGATCGTGCTCGATGAAGTACAACCCGAAGGTGGCTGAAGACATCGCCGCCCATCCCGGTTGGCAAGGGCTCCATCCCCTTGCCGGCGAAGAGTGTGTGCAGGGCGCCTTGAGGCTGCTCGGCGAGCTCGAGCGCGCCCTTTGCGCCGCGACCGGCATGGCCCGACTGACCTTCCAACCCGCAGCGGGCGCACAGGGAGAGTTGACCGGCCTGCTGATCATGCGTGCGTGGCACGCCAAGAAAGGCGATGTCCGCAAGCGAGTAATCGTGCCCGACTCGGCACACGGGACCAACCCCGCAAGCGTCACGCTCGCGGGGTGGCAGTCACAGGAGGTCCGGTCCGACGCCAGAGGCCTGGTCGACTTCGACGCCCTGCAGGAGGTGCTCGATGACGATGTCGCAGGATTGATGCTGACCAATCCGAACACGCTGGGTTTGTTCGAACGTGACATCGAGAAGATCGCCCAGGCGGTGCACGAAGTAGGCGGTCTGCTCTACTACGACGGTGCGAACTTCAATTCGATCGTCGGCAAGGTCAGGCCCGGCGATATGGGTTTCGATGTCGTCCACCTGAATCTGCACAAGACCTTCGCGACGCCTCACGGTGGGGGAGGGCCGGGTTCGGGCCCGCTTGCGGTAACCGAGGATCTGGCTCCTTTTCTCCCGGTTCCGGTGCTCGGTTGGGATGGGGACTCGCGCAAGTGGCATTGGGAAGTAGATCGCCCGGACTCGATCGGGCGCATCCATTCTTTCTACGGCAACTTCGGAATCGACGTACGCGCCTACGCCTATCTGCGCTCGCTGGGGCCCGAGGGGCTTTCACGCGTTGCGGAGCGTGCCGTGTTGAACGCGAACTACCTCAAGACGCTGATAGCCGAAGCGTTTCCGACTCCTTACCCCGGCACTTGCATGCACGAGTTCGTGGCAACCGCGAAGGGATTGAGGAAGCACGGCGTGCGCGCTCTCGACGTTGCCAAACGCCTCATAGATTTCGGCTTCCATCCTCCGACGATCTACTTTCCCCTGGTGGTCGAGGAGGCGTTGATGATCGAACCCACCGAGACAGAATCGAAAGAGACGCTCGACAGCCTCGGTGAGGCGTTGGTGCAGATCGCCGCCGAAGCAAACAGCAATCCCGGCCTCCTGCACGACGCACCAACGTCGACGCCGGTGCGTCGTCCCGATGAAGCGCAAGCGGCGCGCCACCTCAAAGTGCGGTGGGCGCCGGAGTAGAGCCCGCTAGCGGGGCGCCGGCACCGGCCGCTGCATCGAAAAGATGATTTGGGGCAGGTCTTTGTAGATCACGTTCTTCTCGAACGTCATTCCGAGCTTCTTTGCTACCCCCTGTGAGGCGCTGTTCCCCGGACTCGATATGCAGATCAATCGGTCGCGATCCAAAGTGGTGAAGGCGAAATCGCGGCACGCCAGTGCGGCTTCGGTCGCAAGGCCTCGCCGCCAACGGCTTCTCTTGATGTGATAACCGACCTCGAGCTCCGGCACCTCCTCAACCGTCTGGATCGTCAGCCCGCAGGCGCCCACGAGCTCCCCGGTGGCCTCGAGCACCGCCGCCCACAGGCCGTGTCCGTCGGCGGCGTAGCGGGCTCGGTTGCGAAGGATCCACTCGCGCGACTCGGAGCGAGACAGAGGGTGGGGATAGTAGCGCATGGCTACGGCGTCGCCCAGGATCGGGGCGAGATGGTCGAGGTCGTCGAGCTGCAGTTCGCGCAGGAGCAGGCGTGCGGTGGCCATCACCACCTTGGGCTCACCGGACACCGCAGAGCACCTCAGCCTCGGTAACGATCTCCGTCAACCGACCCAGGGAGGCCATCAGCTCGGAAGGTTCGCGTCCGAGGCCGCCGAGCATTGCATGCACTCTGTCCCCGAAACGCTCAGGCGTGCGTTCCAGATCATCCACCATCGCGATGGAGCCCTTTTCGTGCAGCCAGTAGCGTTCGTTCAACGCGAACAACGCCTGCACCACGCAGACGACCGACCGAAATGCAGATCCCGCGACGAAATGCGTGTCGCCGCGCTCTGCAGCCCGGACTGCGGCTTCGAGGAGGAAGCGCGCCTCCCAGAGGCCAGCGATCAGCGCCCGCCGGAGGCGCGGGGGATAGGGGATCAGCCGGCGCTTCAGCTTGGCGATGACACCGTCTGGGTCGAAGAGGACCTGTGCGAGATGAATCTCGGCCGCGTAGATCTCGGTCGAGAAGCCGGCGGGATGACCGGCCTGGAAGTGTGTGGCCGGGTGTCCGTCGCAGAGATCCTCGACCGTCCGGGCCACGAGGTCCAGGTCCCTGTAGATCCAATCCACCCGCCGGCCCTCGATCCTCAGCCACGCCCCGCCGTTGACCCACGGCCCCCATTCGCCGGGCCGACCTACGACCGCAGCGTCGCCCCGGTCGTCGACCTCGGCCGCCAGACGCTGCAGCCAGGCGACGTCGAGAGGACTCCGGTGGTCGAGGTAGAGCCCGAGGTCGACATCAGAACCCGCGTCCGCCGTGCCCGAGGCCCACGACCCACCGAGCGTGACTGCCCTTACCTCCGGGCACCGGCCGAGGCGCGCTCCGATGCGCACGGCCAGGGCGTGCGCCGCAGCGTGATCCGGCGAGGGGCTGGACATGGGGGCAAGAGTAGTGGGGGACTGACCGTAACTCCGGTTCCGGATATCAGGCCGGTGCGCGCCCACAGGTTTACATAATCGACATTATGGGCGCCCGCCTGGACGCGACCACACGGCGCTGCTGCGCCGCCCCAACCGGTCACGGAGCGCCCACGAGCCCACCGACCAGATCGCCTCGAACACTATCCGGCGCGACAGCTTCGAGCTTCCGGCGCTCCGTTCGGTGAAGGCGATGGGGATCTCCAGGATGCGGCCGCCGGCGCGATGGATTCGGCGGGTCATCTCGATCTGAAATGCGTACCCCTGCGTTGTCGACTCCGGCAAGACGGCCTCGAGCCAGGCGGATCGATAGGCGCGAAAGCCGCTCGTCGAGTCTTTGACCCCGAATCCGAGCGCAGTCCTGGCATAGAGGTTGCCCGCAAGGGACAGGGCGCGCCTGAACAGGCCCCAGTTGCGCACCTCGCCGCCGGGCACATAGCGGGAGCCGATCACGAGGTCGGCATGGCCCAGCGACTCTACCAGTCGCGGCACGACGCGGGGGTCGTGGGAGAGATCGCCGTCCATCCCCACGATCGCCCCGAACCCCCGCCGCAGCGCCCATCGGAACCCATCTCTGTAGGCGGTCCCGAGGCCCTGCTTGGAGGGGCGCTCGATCAGATGGACCCGGCGACCGCACGACGATGCAAGATCTCCCACAACCTCGGCTGTCCGGTCCGGAGAGGAATCGTCCACCACCAGCAGGTCTATGGCGGGGTCGGCGGCGAGCACCAGCCGGGCCACCTCCTCGATGCTGGCCCGCTCGTTGAAAGTCGGCACTATCACGAGCACCCGCCCCTCCCCAGACAATGGGTCTGGGACAGCACTCATCTCAAACGCAGTCCCTGCACAACCCTCGTTCGTGGTCGGCGAGCTGGCTCCTTGCCTTCACCAGATGGCATCGGTTGCACACGAACTCACGACGCTCCCTGATCGGGACCACCTTCGTGGGCACTGGATCGGGGGCCCGAACCGGGGGTTGGGGTGCAAGCCGGATCAGCTCGGGGGGGTCGTCTTCGATTTCTTCGCCTCCACCCAACGGCGCCGAGCGCCGTGCCACCAGGTCCTCGAGGCTCGTCTCCTCCTCCTCCTCGACGTCGTCGTCGGTGGGGATGGGATCCACCTCCGCTAACGCGTCTTCGTGGTCACCCGCCGGACTTTCACCGGGCCCTGCGGCGGCCTCGTCCAACTGCTCTCGCATGCCATCGTCCGCGTACACCTGGCTAAGCTCCCTATGCTCTCGGGGTCGGTGGGACGAGCCTACGTCGCGTGCGGTCGGAAGGAAAGAGATCACTCCATCGACGAGGGGAAAGGCAGGAAGACCCGAGTGACCGGCTGGGGCCGCTCGTTAGCCGGGGCGGGCCGGTTATAGGAGCGTTGTCCTTGAGCCTCTCGGGTCTTCCCTTTTCTATGTCCCAAGCAACCCCGCCGGGTACTGCGCCACCCTCGGCGACAAGGTCCGTGGGGACCGGAGAACCCGGCACTCCCCCGGTGCCGGCGGGTCGTCAACGCGTGAGCGTTCCGCCCCGTCCTGGCCACCTCGTCCCCGGCAGCGCCGGTTAGCCGGTCGCAACCGCTTGGGACTCAGCGAAGATAGAAGAGTCGCGCGATTGGTGTCAATGGCTATGGAGCAGGGACGCGAAAGATTCTCCTTCGTCCCCATGTCATCCACAGCTTGCAAACGAATTACCCTCAGTGCCTATGGACAAAGGCAGACTTCCGAATCCAAGAACCGACTTTCCCGAGTGGTACGGAGAAGTCGTCAAGCAGGCGGGGATGGCCGAGCATTCCCTGGCGAGGGGCACGATGGTGGCCAAGCCACATGGCTACGGGATTTGGGAGTTCGTCCAGCGCTCCCTAGACGACCGCTTCAAGTTGACCGGGCACGAGAACGTCTACTTTCCCTTGTACTTTCCGGAGAAGCTGCTCGCCAGGGAAGCCGAGCATGTCGAGGGCTTCGCACCCGAGCTGGCGGTCATCACCCATGGCGGGGGGGCAAAGCTCGAGGAGCCGCTCGTCGTGCGTCCGACCTCCGAGGCGATCATCTGGTCCACCTACGCCAACTGGATCCAGAGCTACCGCGACCTTCCCCTCCTCTACAACCAGTGGGGCAACGTGGTGCGCTGGGAGCTGCGCACGCGCCTCTTTCTACGCACCAGCGAGTTTCTCTGGCAAGAGGGGCACACCGCGCACGCAAGCTCGGACGAGGCATACGAAGAAGCACTGCGCATGCTCGAGGTGTACAGGGAAGTTGCCGAGGACGTCCTCGCCATACCGGTTCTTCCGGGCCGCAAGTCGGACGCCGAGAAGTTCGCGGGGGCCGTCACGACCTTCACGATCGAAGGGCTCATGCGGGACGGAAAAGCGCTCCAGTGCGGCACCTCCCATTTCCTCGGCCAGAATTTCGCCAGGGCCTACGATGTCACCTTCCTGAACCAGTCGGGGGAGCTCGAGCTCGTCTGGGGAACCTCCTGGGGGGCGTCGTGGCGATTGGTGGGCGGGATAGTAATGACCCATGGCGATGAACGCGGGCTGCGTCTGCCCCCCAAGGTCGCCCCCGTCCAGGTCGTGGTCGTGCCGATCTACCGGACGGACGACCAGAGAAGCGAGGTGCTGGCCGTCGCCCACAAGCTCCGGGACTCTCTTGTCGGGGACGGGATACGCGTGAGGGTCGACGACCGCGATCAATACCGGCCAGGTTACAAATTCAGCGAATGGGAGCTGAAGGGGGTGCCTCTTCGGGTCGAGATCGGCCCCAAGGATGTTGCGGCCGACCAGGTCGTGACCGTGGATCGTGTAACGGGAGAAAAGCGCCAAACATCGACCGCTCAGGCCGCCACCTCGATGCCGGCGGAGCTGGACCAGGTCCAGGCGGGGTTGCACCGGAGCGCGCTCGAGTTCCGGCAAGCCAACACCCATACGGCATCGAGCTATGCGGACCTGCGCGCCGGCATCATCGAGGAGGCGGGCCTTTGGGTCGGTGCGTGGTGCGGCGACGCCGGCTGTGAAGAAAGGGTGACGGCCGACACCAAGGCCACCATCCGGGTGCTGCCCCTCGCCCGAGAGGATCCCGCCGCGCCCTGTCTGGTGTGCGGACGGGCGGGGACGGAGCGGGCGACCTGGGCCAGGGCCTATTGATCTAGCCGGGCGAGCCGGCTTCAGGCGAGGGCGAGGACCTCGAGGATCTGCTCGTGGCGGTCGATCACTATGGCCGCCTCCGAGGCGCCGGAGAGGTCATCGTGGACACCCCTGAATCGGGCTGCGTGCATCCCCATGTCCCGGGCGCCGGCGACATCGGTGCGCCGGAGATCGCCGACATGTATCGCCTCGGGAGGCCGCACGCCCAACCCAGCGAGAGCTTTGGCGTAGATGTCGTTGCCGGGTTTGGGCACCCCGACCTCGTCGGAGAAGCAGAGGACCTCGAGAAAATCAAGCAGGCCCGTCTCGCCGAGGAGCTCCCGCACCACCCGTCCGGGTGTGAAACCGGTGTCGCAAATGAGGCCGCGCCGGATGCCCGCCTTGTCCAGCTCCCGGAGGGTTTCGAGCGCCCCCTGGACCGGATCGACGCCGCTCGCCAGGCTGGCTTCTTCGAACTCTCTGGTCAGAGACGCTATGGCGTCGTCGTCGGACACTCCTCTGGCTTCGAGGCAGTAGGCGGCCATCCGTCCGGGCCCGAAGGTCTCGACCTGTTTCCAGGCGTCGTCATGCCTGAGCCATGCCTCGTGGACCAGGTCGTGAGCCTCCCCTTCGGTCAGGTCCAGCACATTCCGAAGGGCGTCGGCGCGCGTCGCCATTGCCGCATCGAAGTCCCGGTCCTTGAGGAGTGTGCCCCAGCAGTCGTATGTGACCGCCCGGATGCCGTCCACCCTTTTTGTCATGGAATCACTCCTCTATGCGATGCCGATGTCCCGGACCTGGCGCCAGCCCAGGTTACTCCCAACTCGGATTACGCAGCCCGGGCACCACACCGAATGCCCGTTTCAACAACGCAACCAACTCGGTCATCTCGTCGTCGGTGATCACAAAGGGCGGACCCAGCATGATCACATCGCCGTCGCCGGCCTCTGCTCCCCCGGTGGAGGGGTATACCAACAGACCTTCTGTCTTGGCGGCCGCCATCACCTGCTCGGTGATCCGCTCGGCGCGCCGGAAGGGACGCTTTGAGCTCCGGTCGGCCACCAGCTCGATGCCGGCCATCAGTCCCAGTCCCCGGATGTCGCCCACGCATGGGTGGTCGCCCAGAGCCTCATCGAGCAGCCCGAGCAGGAGCTCGCCCTTGCGCCTGCTCGCCTCCACGAGATCATCGTCGTGGAGGCGGGTGAGCACCGCATCTGCGACTGCGGCGCCCACCGCCGAGTGCGAGTAGGTGAATCCGTGCACGAATCCGGTCGGGGCGATGGCGTCGAAGACGCCGCCCGAGGCCGCCGCGAAACCGAACGGCCAATAACCAGACGTCACCCCCTTCCCCGCCGTGAGGATGTCGGGCCGCAGTCCCCAGTGATCCGAGCCAAACCACCGGCCGGTCCGGCCGAACCCGGTCATTACCTCGTCCGCGATCAGAAGCACTCCGTGGGCCCGGCACACCTCCTGCACCGCCGGCCACAGATCGGCTGGGGGCGCAACGGCGCCGAGCGCCGCACCGACCACCGGCTCGGCGATGAAACAGGCCACGGTCTCCGGCCCCTGATCCCGGATGACCCTGTCGAGCAGCTCCGCATGCCGCGCCCCGCAACCCGAGTCGTGCGTATCCCAGGGGCAGCGGTACTCGTAGACCGCGGGCACGTGAACCGCGTGGCCCAACCATGCCGAATAGGGGCGACGCAGCGGCGCGCGCCCCGATGCGTCGAGTGCTCCCCGCGTGTTGCCGTGATAAGAGCCGAGACGCGCTATCACCTTGTGCTTGGAGGACCGGCCCGTTGCAACGTGGTAGGTGCGTGCGATCTTGAGCGCCGTCTCGACCGCCTCGCTTCCACCCGAGACCGGATAGAGGCGCGCCTCGTCGAGCGGCAGCAACGGCGCCACCCCTCTTGCGTAGCGCTCGAGTGCGTCGCTCGTGAATTGGGTTCCGTGTGAGTAGGCAATGCTGCTCGCCTGCCGGGTCATTGCCTCGACGACCTGCATGTCTCCATGACCGACACTCACGACGATTGCGCCTCCGGACCCATCGAGATAGCGCTTCCCCGAGGAGTCCCATATCGACGCACCGGATGCTCGTGCGGCCAACGGCAGATCGCGATCCGTGACGCGGGAAAAGACATTGCTGGCTCGCGGCATGGCTAGCCGGTGTAGATGCCTTCGGGATCCAGCTCTTTGCGCATCAGATTCAGCTCGACGTCGCTTGGAGGGTCGGTGACGGCAAGGTCGGGGGCCATGCGCATATCCCAGCCGGTGTTGGCCTGCACCTGCTCGACGGTCACGCCGGGATGCACACGGGACAGATACATGACGCCGTCATCTCCGAAGCGATAGATGCCGAGCCCCGTGACCACCACGGACGGGCCTCCACCCAGCCACTCCGGCGGCCGGCGGCCCAAGAGGTGGCCGGGACTGGTGATGAAGTCGACTTCCTCGACGAACGAACGGGGCGACTGGGGCATGATCACGAACACACGGTTTGCGTTTATCGAGATCTCGCACGCCCCTCCCGACCCGGGGAGCCGGACCTTCGGCTGGTCGTAGTCGCCGATGACGGTCGTGTTTATATTGCCGAAGCGATCGATCTGAGACGCTCCCAGAAACGCGACATCGATCAGGCCGCGCTGAAGGTAGAAGGAAAAGATCTCGAACATCGATGTCACCGACACCGCCCCGGTCACCAAGCTGGGATCGCCTATGGACAGCGGCAGCCTCTGTGGATCGGCGCCGTAGACACCGGCTTCGTAGACCAACTCGAGGTTGGGCGTGACGGTTCTGCGAGCGAGGTTGCATGCAATGTTGGGCGGTCCTATTCCGACAAAGCAGACCTTTTCACCTTCGAGTTGGCGTGCCGACGCTGCGATCATCATCTCGTTCACGGAGTACTCCGCCGGAGTGTCCGTCATCCCGGTGTATAGGCGCCGTAGTCGACGGGGTCCGAGAGGCATTGGCCCGGTGTCAGGCGCGCCCATTCGTCGGTACCCATTTTGGCTACGTAGTCCGCGTGGGTCTCCAACCCATACACCCATTCCTCGAGCCACGCTTCGAGCGCGGCCGGATCTCGGCTTATCCGATCCCACGCAACATAGAAGCGATTGTCCCTGTCGTAGTAACCCTGGGCGAAGGAAGGGTGGCACGCCCTGGGCTCGGCCACCACTGCGTCGACCACCAGGCCGGGGATGATCGTGCGATTGGGGTCGCTTCGAATCACCCGGCCGTCCACCACCTCTTCGCACACGACGATGACCTTGCGCGCCGCAAAGGCGGCCTCTTTCTGACAGCCGAGAAAGCCCCATACGTGGCAGCTTCCGTCCTTGTCGGCTCTTTGAACGTGCACGATCGAGACGTCTGGATTCAGAGGCGGCACCGCGTAGACGACGCCGTCTCCGTAGGGAGACTCGACCTCGACTATGCGCGGGTTCGCTTCGGGGAGGTCGCTGGAGTGATAGCTGCGCAACGGCATAAACGGCAGTCCCGAAGCTCCCGCCGTATAACGCGAGACCATCCCAAAGTGGCTGTACTCCTCGAGTTCGAGCGGCGCAGGATCCGAGCGTTCCACCCGACGCCGGATGGCGTGCAGCGAGCCAACTCCCGGGTTGCCCATCCACGAGAACACCAGTTTGGAAGCGACCCCGGCTGCGATCATCTGGTCGTAGATGACATCGGGGGTCATGCGGCACAATGTGAGATCGCGTTTGCGCTGCCGAATGATCTCGTGCCCCGCGGCGAAGCAGATGAGATGGGTGAAGCCTTCGATCGCGACCGTGTCACCGTCACCTACGAGGCCGGCAACCGCATCGTGCATCGAGGTGACCTTACCGCCATCGCTCATGCGCGGATCATGCTCTGTTCGGCCACCAATCCTCCCGAAGCCGCAACTCCTTCGGCGCAGGCGTCCTCGAAGAGCCGAAGACCGGACGCAGCCTGCGCCCGGCTGATGATCAGGGGTGGCGCCATGCGAATCGTCGAGTCGCCGGCTCGGAGGACGAGCAGTCCCCGCTTGAAGGCGGCGATCTCGATCGCGTCGGCAACCTGCGGCGAGGGAAACTCGACCCCGATCATGAGCCCCAGACCGCGCACCTCCTGGATGGCGGGCTCTCGCCCCCGTAGCTCCCTCAAGCCGTCCAGCAGGTACCCGCCGACCGCTCGGGCGTTCGCCGTGAGCTCTCCGGCCACCAGGTCGAGCGTTGCGAGCCCTGCTGCGCACGACACCGGGTTGCCGCCGTAGGTTGAGCCATGGGTCCCGAGGGGCCAGGTCATCAAGCCGGCGCGGGCGACCATCGCCCCCAACGGCAGGCCGCTGGCAATGCCTTTGCCGGCGAGGATGATGTCGGGCTCGAGGTCGAAGTGCTCCATCGCCCACATGCTTCCCGTGCGCCCGATGCCGCTCTGCACCTCGTCGGCCACGAAGAGGATGCCGTGGGCATCACACATGTTGCGAAGTTGAAGCAGCCAGGATCGCGGTGGGACGACATAACCTCCTTCGCCGAGAACAGGCTCGACGACTACTGCAGCGACTTCGTGTGGTTTCGCCAGGCGTTTGAAGATGACGTCGTTGATGTAGTCGAGATCCGGTTCGGCCGGCTCGCCGCCCGGGTCGCCAAGCCCTGTGTAAGAGTCGAAGCGGCCTGCGTAGGGGGCGTGCAGCACGCCCGGGAGCAGCGGACCGAAATCCGCCCTATAGTTCGCCTTCGAAGCGGTCAAAGAGACGCTGCCGTAGGAACGTCCGTGGAACGATCCGAAGAACGACAGGATGTATTGACGTCCGGTATTGTGCCGGGCGAGCTTTATGGCGGCTTCGACTGCCTCCGTGCCCGAGTTGGTCAAAAACGTCTTTGCCGGACCGTCCATCGGCGCGATGTGGCCGAGGCGCGCACACATCTCCGCGTAGACCGGCAGGTAGAAGTCGGATGCCGAATAGTGAAGAAGCTTGTCCGCCTGCTCCCTGATGGCGCCGACAACCGCTGGATGCGCGTGTCCGGTTGAGCACACCGCAATGCCCGCATTGAAGTCCAGAAAAACGTTGTCGTCGACATCCTTGATCACGGCACCAGCGCCCCTGTCCGGAACGAACGAGTACGCGCGCGGGAGCGACGGGCTGGTTACCTGCGCGTCGGCGTCGATCACGGCGCGGCCCCTGGGGCCGGGAAGCTCCGTCGAGATCATCGGTTCGGTATGCCGCGCCAAACTCTCGTAAGAGCTCGCGTTCACTTCACCCATAAACCGTCAATCCTCCACGATGGTCTGGCTCTGCTCCCGCATGTAGAGCTGGACGTAATAGAGCCCCCCGCCCGCCTTACCGCTGTTCCCGGAGCCCTTCCAGCCGCCGAACGGCTGGATGCCCGGCCAGGCGCCTGTAGTCGCGCCCGCGCGCCGGTTCACGTAGACGACGCCCGCCTCGATGTTGTTCAAGAACATGTCGACCTCGTCCCGATCCTCGGAATAGAAGCCCGCGGTCAGACCGTAGGGCGTGTCGTTCGCGAGCTCCAGAGCTTGCTCGAGTGAATCGACCGGGTGCACCGCCACCAGGGGCACGAAGAGCTCGTCGCGCCATACCCTGGAATCGATTGGTACCTCGACCACGGTGGGCTCCACGAAGTTGCCGCGCGCCAACTCCTCCTCTTGAATACGCCCGCCGCCTGCTATCACACGGCCCTCTTTACTTGCCTGGGCCGCGGCGGATTCGAATCGCTCGACCGCTGCGGCGTCGATGACGGGGCCCACGTACACGCCCGCTTCGAGTGGGTTCCCGACGCTGGTCTCCTTGGTCTTTGCCACCAACTGCGAAACGAAATCGTCGTATACGGGGCGTTGGACGAGCACTCGCGAGCACGCCGAGCACTTTTGTCCGCTGTAACCGAACGCGGAGCGGAGCACCCCGTCGGTTGCCTTGTCGATATCGGCCTTGGCGCTGACGATTGCCGGATTCTTCCCGCCCATCTCAACGATCACCGGCTTGGGATAGTCCTTGGCGATATTCCTGTAGATCTTCATCCCGACTTCGTAGGAGCCGGTGAACGTCAGCCCCGCGACATCTGGATTCTCGTGAAGCTCTTGACCCACCGTCTCGCCCGGACCGGTGAGGACGTGCACTACACCGGCAGGAACGCCCGCCTCGTGCAGTATCTCGTAAAGCTTGAGGGCGATCCCAAACCCCTGCTCGGACGGCTTGAGAACGACGGTGTTGCCGGCGGCCAACGCTCCGCCCACGGGTCCCGCGGAGAGGGCGATGGGGAAGTTGAAGGGCGAAATCACCGCCCATACACCGTAGGGACGCAGCACGCTGCGCGTCTTCTCCTCCTCGCTGAGCTGCCCCATCGGCACCGAGAAGCCGTCGTGCTCTTCCATCTGGTGGCAGTAATAGCGAATTAGGTCTGCGGCTTCCTCGACCTCGCCCAACGCCTCGAGCTGGTTCTTGCCCACCTCGAATGCGGTCAGTGCGCCCAGCTCGAAGACCCGCTCGGAAATGAGGTCCGCTGCGTGCCCAAGGATCTCGACTCTCTCCTGCCACGGCTTCTGAGACCATTCGGGATAGGCGAGTTTGGCGGCGGCTATAGCGTCCTTTGCGTCTTCTCTTGTTGCCTCGGCGAAATGTCCGATCATCAGGTCGTTGTCGATCGGGGAACGTTCTTCGGCGCGCCCGGCACCGTTTCGCTCCTGCCCGTTCACGTAGAACGGATGGTCCTTGCCGAGCCATGACTTGGCCTTCTCGATGCCCTCCTGGTATCTCTTGACCATCTCTTCGTTGTCCGATGAGATAGTCGCGTAAGTCACCTTGAATTCGCCCTCAGCCACGCCTGCCTCCTTTGCTCCTAAAGCCCTTACTCTGTCTCTGCTTCTTCTTCGGGCCAAACACGCTTGCCCTTGATCCAGGTCCCGAGCACTTGGGTCGAGCCGAGGTCTTTCCCTTCGCATGCCTCCGGGTCGCGGTCCACTGCGATCAGGTCGGCCCACCGCCCGGGTTCGATCGTGCCCGCAACATCGCCCTGCCCTCCAAGGTCGCGAGACCCCAGGGTATGCATTCTCAGCGCTTGACCTGCGGTCATCCGTTCAGCCTCGAGGTGATGCATGCAGAGAGCCTGCATCTGCAGGAACGGGTCCAGCGGAGTGACGGTCGAGTCGGATCCAACGCCGAGGCTTAGACCTGCACGGAGCATCGTCCCGAAACGGTTCATGTTCGAGGCTCGTGACGCGCCGATTCGGGACGCGTAGAGGCCGTCGTCACCGCCCCAGAACGCGTCGAAAGCCGGTTGAACGCTTCCCTTGAGACCGAGGCGGCGCGCCCTGGTGATGTGGTCGTCGCTCGCGCACTCGAAGTGCTCGATACGGTGCCCGAGGGCAGCGACGGCTGCCTCGCCGAACTCGGCGGTCACCTTCTCCCATGCGGTCAACGCCTGTTCGATGGCGGCGTCTCCAATTGCGTGAACGCCGGTTTGGAGGCCGGTGTCCTGAGCCCGAGTGAAGAAGTCGAGCAGTTCCCCCTCGGTGCGGTAGGCGATGCCGTTGGGAGGGGTGCCGGCGGGAGGGGCCGACAGGTAGTCCTCCGACATCCACGCGGTATGGGACCCGAAGGAGCCGTCGAGAAAAAAATCGCCTCCGATCCGGCCTAGGTTCATTGTCTGGACGCGTTCCACATCGTCCGAGGCAACGTAGATCAAGACATCCAGAGCGACCCCCGCAAGCCCTTCAAGCAGGACCGACAACGATGCCCAGCCGCGCCACTCGGCCACGTACATCTCGTGCACGCTTGCGACGCCCTTCGAATAAGCGAGCTGCACGGCTGCGGCGATGGCGTCGCGTTGTTGCGGTTCGGGCAGGTTGCTGTCGAACCATCGCCATGCCTCGGCTGCAGCTTGCTCTCGGAGGTAACCCGTCGGCCGGCCGTCATCGTCGCGATCAACACCCTCGAGCTCCCCGACCGTCAGATGATCGAGCAGCGCAGAGGACACGATGCAGGAGTGCATGTCGGCGCGCGCCAGAAGCGCGGGTCGCTCCCCCACCGCGGCGTCGAGGTGATGTCGCGTCAAAGCCTCGTCCAGGGGGTCTTCGAAGTTGCCTCCGAACAACAACCCGTTTCCCGAGCGAGCCCGCTCTGTGAATGCCTCCAGGATGCGCGCCGAGCGCTGCTGGCCCCGGAAATCCATCCCCTTCCGGTATAGCCCGGTGGCGGGGAGGTGCACATGCGCGTCGCAGAAGGCGGGAAGAAGAGTCGCCCCGTCCAACTCGACCGTGCGGTCACAATCGGGCTCGTCGTCCCGGACGCCCGTAGCCTCGATCAGCCCGTCGGCGACGAGTACCCATTCAAAGTCACCGGAGTCGCCCAACGACCTGACCGTGCCGCCCCGGAACAGAGTGCCGCTCATCTCGGGGTCAAGCGGTCGCAAGCCCGGAGGCCCGCTTGCGCCAGTACGCTTGTCCCTCTTCGGGGAGACCAGAGATCGGATCGTAGTACTCGTAGGTGTGTGTGGTTGCCTCGGGGTCATCCCACTCGATGCCCGTCCGATAGTTCTTGGTCCAATAAGAGATACCGTTGGTGCGGTCATACGAGTCGACCTGATGGACCCAGCGTTTGCCCACGAACGGAACGTCGCACACTATGCGCGGGGTGGCGAACCCAGGAAGGTAACCCATGATCGCGTGCTGCAGACCTTGCGCTTCATGGACCGGGATCCTCCAGTGCTCGGAGTTTGGGATCAGGTCGCACATGTAGAAGTAATAGGGCATCACTTTGGCATCGTCCAGCAAGCGGAAGCAAAGGTCCAGAAGCGCATGCGGGGTCGTATTGACGCCGCGCAGGAGAACGCCCTGATTGCGCACGTCCCGTACACCTGTCTCGAGAAGCTTCTTCGTGGCTTTGGCAACTAGAGGGGTGACAGAGTTCGCATGGTTGACATGAGTATGGATCGCCAGATCGGTTCCGTGCTCGTTGGCCTTGTGGGCTAGGCGTTCGATGCCGAACAGGACGTCATCCTGGAGGAAGTGCTGCGGCAGCCCCATGAGGCCCTTGGTCGCCAGCCTGACATCGCGGATGTGGTCTATTTCTATGAGGGAACCGACGAATGACTCGAGGTGGCCGATTGGAAGGTTGGCCACGTCGCCGCCCGAAACCACAACATCACGGACCGTAGGAGTTGCGCGAAGGTAGTCGATGATTGCCTCGTAGCGCTCCTTTTGCTTGAGCTCGAAGCGGTACTTGATGAACTGGGGCACGTCGTTGCCGACGAGATCCATGCGCGTGCAGTGCCCGCAGTACTGGGGACAGGTTGATAGAAGCTCGGCAAGCACCTTGGTGGGATAGCGGTGCGTAAGGCCCTCGGCCGCCCACATGTCGGCCTCATGTAGGCTGTCGCGTTCGGCGGTCGGATGGCTGGGCCAGTCCGGATCACGGTCCGCGAAAGCCGGAATCATGTAGCGCCGGATCGGGTCGTTCCAGAGATCCCACTCTTCCATGGTGTTGAGCATCTGGGGAGGCACCAGCATGGACATCGTCGCCCGTTCGCGCTGATCCCGGTCGATCGATGCGGCCAGATCCTCGGGAAGCGACTCGCCGAGGACGCGCCGGAGGCCGTCCAGGTTCTTGACGCTGTGCTGGCGCTGCCACTTCGCGCTGTTCCACTCAGGCTCCGTGACATCCCGATAACCGCGCAGCCGCGTCCAGTCGGGCTCGACGAAAGGGCGCGTCGGCGGGTATGCGTAAGGCTGCTCGGAGGGGTGCGCCCCGGGCGCCCCGCGCGCCGGCCGGCCTGTTACGAAGTGGTCGACAACATCGACGGCATCGGTGGCCATGGGGCATCCTCCTCCGAGTGAGTGGGCGCGGGGAAGAGATAGCTTAACCGAATTCGATTAGGCTCTAAGCCACTCTTACGGAAGGATATTCGGAATGGATGTGATCGACCGGAGGATCATCGGACAGCTTCAGCGCGATGCCCGGCTTACCTATGCGGACGTCGGTGCCGCGGTCGGGCTTGCCGCGTCGTCGGTTCACGACCGGGTGCGAAAGCTCGAACGGGCGGGCGTTATCCGGGGCTATCGGGCGGAGGTGCAGCTGGACCGGGTTGGGTGGCCGATCACCGCCTTCGTGAGCCTGGCCCTGCGGGCCTCCTCCCCTACCGACATCCCTGGGCGGGTGGCGGAGTTCCCGATGGTCGAATCGTGCTATTCGGTCGCCGGCGAGCGTTCCTACGTGCTCGTCGTGCGCGCGCCCAGCACCCGTGCACTCGAGGAGCTGCTCGATGGTCTCAGAGGCAAGCTCGAGGTCGTGACGAGCTCGACGGTCGTACTCTCCACGCCGTTCGAGCACCGAGCCGTCGTTCCGACGTCATGAGGATCGAGGATCGCAGCGGAGAGGCATTGGAGGAGACCACCTTGGTGGTCGACGACGAGGAGCTCATCGATCTTCTCCAAGGCCTTGCGGACCTTGTGGAAGGCAAGCGGGCGCACCTGCACTTCAGTCAGCCGGGGGGCCCGCAGCTCGTGGTGCGCCACGGTGACGCCGCCGACCCCATCGAACGGGCCGCCGACTGGTGGGTGGGCCCGCTGGTTCTCTTCGGCGCCCTGTTCATCATCATCGGCGCCATAACCGTCTTTCGCTGGGCGGTGGGGCTCATCGCCTGAGCGGCATCGCCGCCGGGCAGGGTCGGCGTACAATCATCGTCTTCGGGGTCACCTGTTGGTCATCGCCGACCCGCCGCTCCGCCCCCGTGTCCGCATCTTCCGATGTTCACGCCGAGGAGGGCCTGCGACGTCCTTGCAGCAGCAGCAGCGGTGCTTCACCGTGGGAGTCGAAGAAGAGTATCAGATCATCGATCCGGAGACCCGCTCCCTCAGACAACGGGCCGAGGCGATCCTGTCGCGGGCGGAGAGCGCGCCGGTGAACGTCGAGGCCGAGTTACAGCAGTCCCAGATCGAGATCGGCACACCCGTCTGCGATGATCTGGCGCAGGTGCGCGCCGAGCTCGTGCGCTCGAGGCGTGCGGTCAGCACGGCTGCCGCCCAGGAGGGCATGTGGATCGGAGCGGCAGGTTCACACCCACTGGCCGATCCCGCCCACGGAGCCATCACTCCGAAAGAGCGCTACCTCGGCATGGCCAAAGACTACGGGCAGCTGGCCAGAGAGCAGATCGTCTTCGGCTACCACGTACACGTCGGCATCGACGACCGCGAAGCTGCCGTGCAAACCATGAACCGGATGAGGGGCTGGCTCTCCCCGATGCTGGCGCTCGGTGGGTCATCGCCCTTCTGGATGGGCCGGGACACCGGTTACTCGAGCTACCGCACGGACGTATGGGGGCGATGGCCCATGGCCGGCTCCCCTGAGGTGTTCAAATCGCGCGCCGAGTACGAAGATGTGATCAAGCTTCTGGTTACAACCGAGAGCATCGCCGAGGAAACCCGCATCTACTGGGATGTGCGCCCTTCGGCGCGCTTTGACACTCTCGAGTTCCGGGCTACCGACGCCTGTATGACCGTCGACGAAGCGGTGATGATCGCAGGACTCGCTCGCGCTCTGACCCGCCGGTGCTACGAACAAGCAGTGCGCGACGAGGCCATCCCCGTGGTGCGTCCGGAGTTGCTGCGTGCGGCAAAGTGGCGCGCCGCGCGTTACGGACTCGACGCCACGCTTATCGACCTGCATAAGCACAGATCGCGGCCGGCCTTCGAGGTCATCCACGGTTGGCTCACCTTCCTTCGCCCTTCCCTCGAGGACAACGGGGACTGGGAGGAAATATCTGCGCTCGTGCAGCAGACCATCGATCGCGGCACGGGGTCGGCGCGCCAGCGAAACGCGTTCGGACGAGGCCGGCGTCTGGAGGACGTCGTGGACCTCGTCGTCGCCGAGACCGGCGCGGGCTAGTGGGGGCTCCCGAGCGGGCTCGCGACTTCAGCCTTGGCGTCGAGGAGGAGTACCAGATAGTCAATCCCCAAACCTTTGAGCTGGCCCAGCGCGCCGAACCGGTCCTGGCGAACGCAGTGATGTCGGGCGGAGACGTTCACCCCGAGCTCAACCTGTCCCAGGTCGAGATCAGCACGGCGGTGTGCAACACGTTGGAAGAAGTGCGCGCCGAGCTCGTGCGCTCGAGAAAAGAACTGAGAGTTGCTGCGGAAGCTGCGGGCGTCCAGATAGCGGCGGCCGGTACGCATCCCTTCTCGCACTGGAGCGATCAGACCGTCACGCCCACGACCCGGTATCTCGCCATGGAGCGCGACTATGCGCAGCTCGTGCGTGAACACGTTGTATTCGGCTTCCACGTTCATGTCGGTATCGGGGACGCCGAGGTGGCCCTGCAAACGATGGAGCGGGCCGCCGTATGGCTTCCTTTTCTGATCGCCCTTGCGGCCAATTCGCCCTTCTGGTTGGGACGCGACACCGGTTTTGCAAGCTATCGGACGGAGATGTGTGACCGCTGGCCGACCGGCGGACTCCCGGAGAGCTTTGTGTCGCGCGACGACTACGAGAGGCTTGTGAGGAGTTTGATCGCTACGGGCAGCATCAAGGATGAAGCCGAGATCTACTGGGACGTGCGCCCGTCGGCGCGCTGGGACACGCTCGAGTTTCGGGTCACCGACGTGTGCAGCTCGATAGACGACGCCGTGATGGTCACAGGTCTGATCCGGGCGAGCGCTCAGATCTGCCACGATGAGGCCCTCAGTTCTGCGCCGCCGGATCTGTCGCGCCCGGAGTTGGCTCGCGCCGCCAAATGGCGCGCCGCTCGTTTCGGTATCAACGACACGCTGATTGACCTTCACGAAACTACCGCAGGACCGGCCGCCGAGGTGATCGAAGACCACCTCGTTCGTTTGCGCCCATACCTCGAAGCCAACGACGACTGGGACGAAGTGGCCGATCTCGTGCGTGCGACCCTGCGGCGTGGGACGGGAGCAGACCGACAGCGGCGCGCCTTCAGGCAGACGGGACGGCTGGAAGGCGTCGTGGAGGCCATCATCAGGGAAACGCTCTCCGAGTAGCGGTAATGGTTGAGCGTCTCGCGCTGGCGGGCGCCTCAGGCCCTGCCATCACACCTTCAGCGAGATCACATTCCTGACTACTTCGAAGACCGCGGGGGTGTGGCCCAGCATCTGTCCGTCCGCCTCGATCGGCAAAGGACGCTCCGACGTGATCGACACCCTCACCCGCTTTGCTTCCTTGATGTGCGGGTGCGGGAGGTGCGCTCCCTGATAGGTCTTCGGCAACAGCGCGATGGCTTCCCTCTTGGAGGGGAACTGGATCTGAAAGTCGAGGACGCCGTCCGTGGGTGCCGCCTTGGGGGCGATCTTCATCCCGCCGGCGAAGAACTGGCAGTTGGCCGCTACCAGGTTGCTCATCGGCCCCCGGTAGGTCCTGTCGGTCAGGTCCACCTCAACCTCGGCGGACTCGTGCCGGGCGACCGACCACCAAAAGGCGAGGTGGTAGTTCAGAGGATGAAACGCACGGGGGATCCGAATGGCGCGCCGAACCACCTCCGCCCCCAGCCCCACCTCGGCGACGTTGGCGAAGTAGCGCCTGTGCCGCCGGCCGTCCCGCTCGTACCGCACACTTCCGAGATCGATGGGGAAGGACTCGGCGCCGTCCAGGTGGGCGACGGCGTGGGCGGGCATCGTGGGGATGCCGAACGTCTTGACGAAGTCGCAGGCAGTGCCTGCGGGGGCCACCCCCAGGGTCGCGCCTGGAACGACCGGCTCGTCGTCGTGGACCATGCCGTTCACCACCTCGTGGATCGTGCCGTCGCCGCCCACGGCCACGATCAGCGTGGCTCCCGCCTCGAGCGATCGCTTCGCTATCTCGGTCGCGTGCCCGGGCCGCTCGGTCGCCTCCACCTCATAAGGGAGGCCGCGTTGATCCAACTGCGACCGCACGTCCTCCAGGTATCGTTTCGAGCGCCCTCCCCGAGCGGTTGGATTGAAGATCAAGACCATGGGGGACCTCATGGGCGTCAAAGATCCAGCGACGAGTAGGCCACCACGCCCCGTTGCAGGCCCTCCAAAGCCGTCCGGATATTCGCCCCCAACTCCGCACCCGGCGCGATCTCGGCGAGCTGCCGCAGCAGGTCGATGAGCTGCTTTGTGGAACGAACGAAGTCACCCGGCGCGTCATCGGCATCGAGCACATCCTCGAGCGGAGCTCCGGCGGCCCACCCATGGGCGCGCCGGGCGAAGCCGGGGTCCGGCTCGCGCGTGAGGTCCAGCCCTCGCACCCGCTCCTGTTCATGGATGTCGACCCACAACGACATCAAATCCGTCCATGCTCGTCCGCTGGCCTCTGTCGGGAGGTCTGCAACCGCTTCGGTCTCTGGGCCACGGGTCTCGAAAACCAGG
Organism: Actinomycetota bacterium; assembly: GCA_030860205.1. Taxonomy (GTDB): domain Bacteria; phylum Actinomycetota; class CADDZG01; order CADDZG01; family WHSQ01; genus JACDDL01. The sequence continues at coordinate 64,261 of JALZIQ010000053.1, forward strand.
GTCGAGCAGACCGCAGCAAGCTCCGAGGGGGACAACTCATCGAAGAGTTGCTGTTCGAGCGCTTCGACCACCAGAAGGTCGGACTCGTTGTACACACCGGCGAGGTCCTCCCCCTTGCTCGTCAACTGCCACTCGGCAACGTAGCCGAGCCCTTCGAGAACCTCCAGGACCTGGTTGAACCGTCGCGCCAAGGTCCCGGTGCGCCGGTGGATGCGGCGGTCCATCCCCGCGACCTCGCGTTCCAGGCGCGCCGCCCGGTCGAGGAAATGCAGGTGCCGGCCCAACTCGGGACAACGGTGGCAGGGGTGTGATTCGAGGCGCCGGCGCAACTCGCCCGCCTCGCCCCGATCCAACGGCTCCGGGGCCTGCGAACGGGATGGTCGACCCTCCCCGTTTACCCTGCTCAATCTCCGTGCCAGCTCCCGGCGCGCCCGGGAGCTCTTGGTCGTGAAATCCGAGGGGACCTCGACGCGTGCAACCGGCGCCGGGGGCTCCCGCAACTCGGTCGAGGAAAAGCGCACCACGGTGCGTTCGGCTGAGAGGGCGACTATCCGGGGCGCGCGCTCGGACCGTGCCGGAAGGATCTGAAGGACCGCATAGCGGCCTTGCTTCTTCCCGTGGGGTATCTCGAGTACGTCGCCGGTCCTTAGCTCATCCACAGCCTCTTGAACCCTGCGCCGCCGTGCAGCCGCCTCTTGGCTCCCGGCGCGCCCTTCGAGCAAACGGACCTGCTCCCACAAGCGTGCGTACCCATCGAAGTCACCGTGGTCGCACTCCAGACGCTCCCGGTAGGAGGCCAGGTAGGCCGCGCTGCGTTCGCGCGTCTGTTCGAGGCGCACCACGTCCCGATCCGCCTGCCACTGGGCCAGCGATGAGTTCACGAGATGTTCGGATTCTTCGCGGTTGTAGTTGCGGACCAGGTTCACGGCCATGTTGTACGACGGTTGGAAGGAGGATCGCAGCGGATAGGTACGAGTCGAGGCCAGCCGCGTGATCGCTTCGAACTGCACGAAACGCTGCATGAGGACGACGGAGTGTCCGAGCTCGTCGATACCGCGCCGTCCTGCCCGGCCGGACAACTGCGTATATTCACCCGGAGTCATCTGTTCGTGCCGTTCACCCGTGAACTTCATCAGGCTCTCGACGACTACCGTGCGAGCAGGCATGTTGATGCCCAGCGCAAGGGTCTCGGTCGCGAACACGACCTTCACGAGGTTGCGGGAGAAGAGCTCTTCGACGATTTCCTTGAACGGTGGGATCATGCCTGCGTGGTGGGCCGCTATGCCGTTGCTCAAGCCGTCCACCCACTCGGCGAACCCGAGGATCTCAAGCTCTTCGGGTGACAGATCCGCCACACGCTCGTTTGCGTAATCGTTGATCTGCCGGCGCTCCTGAGCGGAGGTCAAGGCCGACGCCTCTCTCAGGCACTGACGCACCGCCTCGTCGCATCCTTTGCGCGAGAAGATGAAGTAGATGGCGGGGAGCATGCCTTCCCCGCTCAGACGGTCGACAACGTCGGCGCGGCGCGGGATGCGCGGGCGCTTGGGCCGTCGTCCGCCCCGCTCGGGGCGTCCCCCCGCCCGCCGGCGCCCCCGGTCGAATTCCCGAGCGCGCGGGTTGGGCGTCATTTTTCCTCCGGCGCGCCGAATGAACATGGGCAACAGCTCGTCGGCGACGAAGTACCAGTGGCGTATCTCGACGGGGCGATGCTCTTCGATCACCACCTCCGTCCTGCCCCGCAGGGTCTGCACCCACTCTCCGAATTCCTCGGCGTTGGAGACGGTTGCGGACAATGACACTGTCAGGACGTCGACGGGAAGGTGGATGAGAATCTCCTCCCACACGGCACCGCGGTACGGATTCTGGAGGTAGTGGACTTCGTCGAGCACCACATACCGGAGGCCCCCGAGCGAGGGCGAGTCCTCGTAGATCATGTTTCTCAGGACCTCGGTTGTCATCACCACGATTGGGGCATCGCCGTTTATCGAGTTGTCTCCGGTGAGCAATCCGACCTGTGCTGCGCCATGGAGAGCAACAAAGTCTGCATACTTCTGGTTCGAGAGCGCCTTGATAGGCGTCGTGTAGAAGGTCTTGCCCCCGCCGCCCAGTGCAAGCCAGGCGGCAAACTCACCGACCACGGTCTTTCCCGCACCGGTAGGCGCCGCGACCAGCACCGAAGAACCGTCACCCAGCGCTTCGCAGGCGCGCCTCTGGAAGGGGTCGAAGGCAAAGCCGTACAAGCGTTGGAAGGACTCGAGCAGGGACACGCCTTCAGGGACCGTAATGGTGGACCTAGTTATCTTCGCCGGCGTTCTCTTTGGCCTCGGGTGGGGGGATCCGTGCCGGTCCCCCAGCGCTGGGCGACGTCAGACCGGATGGTTCGGCCCCGGTGTCGGCGAGGCTCCGATCGACGACCCCTGCGGCGTTCGCCCACACCGATTCCGCACGCGCCCGTTGCTCGGACGCCCGAATCAAGATCCCGGACTGCACCGGACCCCCGAGGTCTGGAGCAAGCCGATAGGTCTGCGCCGCAGACCCGTAAAGCAGTATCGAATCCACGAACAAGCCATGTGCCGGCGCGACCTCGGGCGGCGGCGTTATCGCCCCCGCTTCGGTGGCGGCCTCCTGGAAGCTTTTTGCCCAGCCCGATGCGTGGGCCTCTACCGACTTGACGATCTCGCTCGCCGGAACGGTTGTAAGCGCCGCAACCGCACCGGCCGGGGGGGACACGCGCTGTAGCAGCGCCCGCATCTCTCCCGCATAGCGTTCGAGGGACTCTTGGCGCTCGACCAGAGCGTTTCCGCTCGAACGAGCGTTCACCACCAGCCCGATTACGAGACTCAACAACGCGACAACCGTGATCCCGGCGACCACCTTTCCCGCAAGGGTTCTGTACCAGGGAGCGCGCCGGTGTCCGGTCGCAACCGGGCGGGGCGCCGCTGCCGGCATGCGCCGGGAGCGGCTGCCGCGGCTCGCAGGCTTTTTCTTTCCCTTGATCGGCATGAGGTCCTATACGGCCTCTCGCGCCCGTCGTCTCATCATGATCGAGAGTAGGACGATGGTCAGCTCGTACATGACGTAGAGAGGGACGGCAAGGATCATCATGGTGTAGGGGTCTTGGCTGGGCGTTACCACCGCCGACAGCGCGACGATTGAGACGATTGCGACCTTTCTCTGGCGCCGAAGCTGTTCCGTGGAGACAACTCCACTCAACCCGAGGAAGAACAAGACCAGTGGAAGTTCGAACATGACGCCGAAGGCTATGAGCATGAGCCCGACGAAGTTCAGATAGGACTCTGCGTCGAGGTAGGCGATGAGGTCGGGGCCACCGATGCGCAACAGGAGGCTCAGCGCACCCGGCAGCGCAAGATAGGCGATCGTCGACCCGACCAAAAAGAACGTCACCGAGCTCGCCACGAAGGGCAGCGCATAACGCTTCTCCTTGAGCGTCAGGCCCGGCGTGACAAACGCCCAGAGCTGATAGAGCCACACCGGTGAAGCGAACAGGAAGCCGGCCAGTGCGGTCACTTTGAGCCGAAACTGGAATCCTCCGGTGGCCTTGGTGATGATCAGGTTGCATCCTTGCGTGCCCCGCTTGAGCTCTTCGGGCAGTGAGCAATAGGGCCCGAGCAGTATGTCGAACAGGTAGGGGTAGACGATGAAGGCCACCACCGAGATCAACGCAAAGGCGGCGAGCGACTTGATGATGCGGTCCCTCAGCTCGACGAGGTGCTCCATTACCGTCATCGCGTCGGGCCCCGGCCTCCGGCTGCGGCGTCGCCGGAACCCGAGACGCCGCCGGGGGGCGTTCTCGACTCTGCTCATCCGCCCCTCTCCCGATCGGACTGGTCTCCGATCTCGCCGGCGGTGGCCCGGGAGGAGGCCCCTGACTCGGCCTCCGGCTCCTCCAGTGCCCCCCGAGTCTCTTGAACGGGCGCACCGTTGCTCGTGACTGGACCGGATGCCTCAATCGGGCGCTCGAGCTCCGCGTCTGGGTCCGTATCGGCGCCTGCCGTAAGGGGGGGCTCGGACGGGTCGGCCTCGTCCTCGTCCTCATTGGCGTAGAGACCGCCTGAGGCGGGCTCGGGAACGTCGTCGTCATCATCATCGACGTTCATGTCCAGGCCGCTCTTGAACTCGCTCGTGAGGTCGTTTGCCTGACGTTTGAATTCAGAGATCACTCGGCCCAGTGTCCTGGCAATTTCCGGGAGCCGCTGAGGCCCAAAGACGACCAGGGCTATGACCGCGACGGCCATTATCTCGAGTGGACCTAACTGGGGCATGGGCGCAGTCTAGAGGTAGCGGAGAAAAGGGTGGCGCTGAAGTGGGGCGGCAGGCTCCTAAACGGAGGGGGGGTCGGCGGCGGTGCGGTGGCCACTCAGCTCTTCGAACCAGTCGTCTCCATCCAACAGCTCGTGAAGAGCCAGGATATCGTCGTGGTTGATCGGTGGGCCGCTGCGGTATTCCAGGACCTCTGCGGGAACGTGGATCGGGATCGGACGCACGCCTCCGGAAAGCAAGAGCCTAACCACCCGCTCATCGGCGGTTTTGGTCACGAACTGGGTGCATTGTGGGCACGAAAATCCATAGCTGTTGGTCGAGGTTGCCGGCCCGATCCGGAGAACTATGTCCTCTGAGGTCAGGGCGACCTCCCCGCATGCCGGACAGGTGGCTTTTATGGTTGTGTTCATCGGATGACTTCTCTCATTTGCCGCATGCATCCTGTATCGACGCCCTGACCTAAAGGTTTAGCTCTTCGGTCCCGTGCGGTCCGGCACTTTCTGGGAAGTCATGCCGTTGTGCTATCGACGTTGCCAGTCTGCGGGCATGGTCGGCCACCGCTCGAGGCCTCACGTTGCGCACGTCCTTACCCAAACGCAACAGAAGGGTCGCGGCCCAGACGTCTCCGCTGGTTGCGATCTCGATCGCACTCCAACCATCTTCTAGGACGGCCGAGCCCATGACCGGGTAATAGTCCTCGAACCAACGCCCTGCAGCAGGCGAGATCTCGAAGCCCACAACATCCGGCGCCCTCCTGCCGGACCACGCTCCGCGGTACTCGTCGGGATCGAAATCCGTGGGCACTTCCGCATATTCCTCGAGAACCTCGACACTCTTGATCCGGTCGGTGCGAAACATGCGCTCGTCTTGGGTTCGGTGGTCATACGCGATCAGATACCAACGTCCAAGAGCCGCCACCAGGCCCCAAGGATCGACTGTGCGATTGGTCATCTCCCCGCGCGACGCCGAGAAGTACTCCAACCACAGCCGGCGCCGTTCGAGAAGAGCGTGCTGAATGCTCTCGAGATGCTCCTCGGGACCGGACTCGAGCTCCACCTTGATTCCGCTCGCGTTTTCGGCCCTGTCTGTACCCAGTACGCGAGCAAGTTTGCTCAGCGCCCGCCTGAGGGCTTCTGCTTCCTCCATACCGGGAAGAGCTGCGATTGCCTCCCCTCCCGCGTAAAGGACAAGGGCCTCTGTTGGGGTGAGCCTCAACGGGAGGCTGAAATAGTCGGCCATGTCGACGTAAACGCGGTCCTCTTCAAGGCTCACGTCGATCAGGTCACCCGGTCCGTAGCCGGGGAGCCCGCAAAGGAATACGAGGTTCAAATCCTCGATCAGCTCTCGGCGCGCGATCCCGAACCTTTGCGCCAATTCATCGACGCTTATTCCGGGGTTGCGGATGGCGTATGGCAGCAGCACCAGGATGCGCCCGAGCCGCCTCCCGAGCCGCCCTTTGTCTTCCGGGCTCACGCAGGCCGCTCGAGGTGCTCGAGGTAAGGACCAAGGTGCTCGACGAGCCGGCGGCGCGCCGACTCAGGGGCCAGGATCTCGACCCTGGAGCCGAAACCGATGATCCAGGAAATGAGCGCATCCACATTTGCCACCGGTACTTCGACGTCGAGGGCGCCGTCCGGGCCCGCCGAGGCGGGCAATCCCGGCATGTTTTGTTCTACCCACCAACTCATGGAGCCGTCGAAACGCACCACGGTGGCATCGGAGGGATCCGGGCCAATCGCCCAAGCTTCTCCTCCGACGTGCTCCGCGGCGTCGAACGAAGGGGGGATCGTGTAGCTGCCTTCCCTGCGCTCCACGGGACCCGTGACGCGCGCGATCTTGAAGGAGCGCACGTCATCTTTATCCATGTCCTGTCCCACCACGTACCAGTGCCCACGACGGTGTACCAGGCCGTAAGGCTGCAGCCGGCGCGGTGTCGAGGCGCCGGCTGCAGCCGCCCGGTATCCGAACTCGACGGGGGCATGATCCAGCAGCGCCGAATAGAACGCACCGAGTGACGGCTGCTCGGCGGCGAGGTCCGCGCCCCAGACAACGCGAGGACCCGGGGCGGGAGCGCCGCTCGAGTCGATCGACAGCTTCATCAACCCGCTCTCGGCTTCGGCGGCGCCGCCGAGAATCGCCTGAGCAGCGATCCTGAGAGCCGCAAGCTCGTCCGGCTTCAGATCGAGCTCGGGAAGGTAGTAGCGGGATGGCACGATGATGTAGCCGTCGGCGCGGCCGTCCAACATTCTGTCGGCCGGCACCGTGTCCAGAGGGATGCCCATTGATCGCAGCGCATCTTTGTCGCGCTCGAAGGCCCTACGGAACGCATCGTGGGTGAGCTGGTCGTAACCCGAGATCGTGTCTCTTATGTCCTGGGCCGTCAGCGGGCGGCGCGCCTCGAGCAAGGCGGCGATGAGGTTTATCAGTCGTTCAATGCGCCGCATCGGTCCAGGGTAACCACGAGCCATACCGGTGTTGGTAGCGCAGGACGGCCGGCCTTCGGGTGGCTCGATTCACAGCCACCTCGCGGCCACCCGGCCGGCCGCCGCCGCCGCAACCCAGAGCTCGGGAGTCTCCTCCAAGGTCCGGCCCATGGAGGTCACCTCGACCCCTGTGCGGCGAAGCAGATCTACGCCCGGTCCCCCATCTGCGAAAGCCAGCTCGTGCCGTTCGCCGAGCCCCGCTTCGGCGAGGCTCGTCTGCACCAGATGCTCCTGCTCATCGGGCAGCTGCGGCACCGCGATGGTCGCCCTCCTTGCCGCAGCAAGCCGAAGCGCGGTGAGGCTGTGGTGGCTGACACCTCGGTGACGCGGCCGGGGATCGGAGAACGAGATCCGCAGGGACGCCACCGCATGGCCCCCTAGAGCACCAGCCGCATCCAGCAACTCACCCACCTCCATCCCGGAAAAGCCCAGGCGGGTTGCGCTCCCGACAACCCCCGGCCCCATGGCTGCGACAACGACGTCGGCGGCACCGGCAACCCGCAAGGCCGCCAGGCCGCTGTAGGCATTGATACTCTCGAGGTCTCCGCCGAAGGCGTGACCAGACGTGCAGGTGACATCGATCAGACCGGCAGATCGCAGCGATGCGACGAGTCTGCTCCATGCCAGCGGGAGCGCCCCCCCATCGGTCATTAGATAGCCGATGCGAGAGTCACCTGCTGCTTCCTTGACCCCCGCGACCGCGCCTGCCACTTGAGAGTGCAGGCCGCAAACAATCACCGGCATGCCCGAGAGCGTCTCGAGTTTGCTGAGGGCGTCATGGTGGGGGCTCTCCGGGGCTTCGGCCGCGGAGACCTCGGTCTGCCAGGGGGTGTACCGAAGCTTGACGATGTGGCCCTCCCCGGGTCCCGGCGCGCCGGGACCGTCCAGGTTCCACAGTATGAAGCCGTCGCCTCCGGTGCCGAGCCCGAGCTCGACCCCGGTGACATTCAGGACGACGCGGTCGCCGACGCTCAGCGGTCCCAGCATGGAGGGGAAGCCGATCGCGCTGACCTCTCCCCCGTCGACGGTTGCGTACGCCCGCACCAGGTCGTTCGAAGCTTCGAGCACCTCGGAAATCCTGCCTTCCGCCCAGGCGGCCATCTCAGAGAGATGCGATCAGCTTGGCCACACGCTCGTCGGTGGAGCGGAATGGGTCCTTGCACAGCACCGTCCGCTGCGCCTGGTCGTTGAGCTTGAGGTGTACCCAGTCGACGGTGAAATCGCGGCGCTTGCGCTTTGCGGCCCGTATGAATTCGCCTCGCAGCTTCGCGCGGGTTGTTTGGGGAGGCTGCTGCGTCGCCGTTTGGATATCCTGCTCGTCGCACATACGCTCCGCCAGCCCTCGCCGTTCGAGCAGGTAGTACAGGCCCCTCTTGCGATTGACGTCGTGATACGACAGATCCACCAGCGCGATGCGCGGATGGGCCAGCGAAAGACCATGACGCTCCCTGTACTTCTCGACCAGATCGCGTTTGGCGATCCAATCGATCTGACTCCGGAGAGCCATTTGATCGCCGGCCAGCCCCTCCAGGGCGTGCTCCCACATCGCCGCCACTTCCTTGAGGACATGATCGTCGCGCTGCTCAACCCAACGCAGGGCCTTGTCCAGATACTCCCGTTGCATGTCGAGAGCCGACACCTCGCGGCCGTTGGCCAACCGCACCTTCCTGCGGCAGGAGGTGTCGTGGGAGATCTCGCGGATAGCCCTGATCGGATTCTCCAACGTCATGTCTCTGATCTGGACACCCTCTTCGACCATGCGCAACAACAGCGCGGTGCTGCCGACCTTCAGGTAAGAGGCCCACTCGTTCATGTTCGAATCACCCACGATCACATGAAGACGCCGGTACTTCTCCGCGTCTGCGTGGGGTTCATCGCGTGTGTTGATTATCGGCCGAGATCGCGTCGTCGCAGAGGAAACGCCCTCCCAGATGTGTTCGGCCCGTTGTGAGATGCAGAACATCGCGCCTCGTGCCGTTTGAAGCACCTTGCCTCCGCCGGCAAAGATCTGCCGGCTCACGAGGAAAGGAATCATGACCTCCGCAAGCCGGCCGAACTCCCCATAACGGGAAACCAGATAGTTCTCGTGGCTACCGTAGGAGTTGCCCGCGCTGTCGGTGTTGTTCTTGAACAGAAAAATGTCGCCGGATATGCCCTCTTCCCGTAAGCGGGCCTCGGCGGCCTTCAGCAGACTTTCCAGGATGCGTTCACCGGCCTTGTCGTGCACCACGAGGTCGTAGATCGAATCGCACTCTGGCGTTGCATATTCAGGGTGTGAGCCGACATCGAGATAAAGCCGCGCTCCGTTCTCTAGAAAGACGTTGGACGAGCGCCCCCACGACACGACTCGCCGAAAGAGATAGCGCGCCACCTCGTCGGGCGACAGTCGTCGCTGCCCCCTGAACGTGCAGGTGACGCCGTACTCGTTCTCGGTCCCGAAGATGCGGTGCTCCACTATCGGAGAGCTCCTAGGCGACGATCGCTTCGATCTGGGCGACGCTCAGGCGGCGGAACTTGCGCCGCCCTCGGGTGCGGTCGAGGACCGCAACCTCGAGATTCGCCGGCGGCATGGACCGGTTCTCAACCGTTTGCAGAATCTCCTCGCCGAGCCGAAATGCGGCTTTGAGGTCCGGAGGTTCACCCGGATAGCGTTCCTTGAGCGCATCCCCCAGTTGGTCGGATTGCCCGCCCATAGCGACCCACCCCTGCCGGTCGGTGACCGAGCCATCGTAGAGAATGTGAAACAGCTCGTTCTCATTTGTTGTGGGCCCTACGGATGCCACCAGGATCTCGCATTCGTACGGTTTCACCTCCGAGGTGAAGATGTTGCCGAGGCTCTGGGAGTAGGCATTTGCGAGCGACTTGGCGGTGACGTCCTCGCGCGAGTACGAATAGCCCTTGAGGTCCACCAGCCGTATCCCGCCGATGCGAAGCTGCTCGAACTCGTTAAATTTGCCGACGCCCGCAAATGCGATGCGGTCGTAGATCTCGGAAATCTTGTAGAGGGTGGCCGAGGGGTTCTCGGCGATGAAGAAGATCCCGTCCGCGTACTCGAGCGCGAGGATGGATTTACCCCGCGCTATGCCCTTACGGGCATAGTCGGCCTTGTCCTTCATGAGCTGTTCGGGTGGGACGTAATAGGGCATCGGCACGGCTCAGCTCCCCCGTCGCGGGCGTCTCACGTCAACCGTGTGCTCATGGGGAAGCAACATCTGCTCGCGTCGCTCGGAGATCAACTCGTTGAACAGGGCCCGGATGTCGTCTTCCGGTATCTCCAGAGTCCCATCCATCGTTATCGACACGACCGTGGGGAAAATATCACGCACCAGGTCCGGCCCTCCGGTCCCCACATCCTCGTCGGCGGCGTCGAACAGCGCTTCGATGGCGACCTTAACCACCTCGTCGCGCGCCAGATCGTGTTTGTAGCGTTTCTTGAGCGAAGAGCGCGCGTCCTTTCCCCCCGAGCCGGTGGCGTGATAGTCGTCCTCTTCGTACCGGCCCCCGGTGACGTCGTACTTGAAGATGCGCCCGATGTTCCGGGTTTCATCGAAGCCTGCGAAGAGAGGAACCACAACCAATCCCTGCATGGCCGCGGGCAGATTGGCGCGGATCATCTGCGAAAGCTTGTTCGCCTTGCCCTCGAGAGTAAGGCGCTCGCCTTCAACCTTCTCGTAATGCTCGAGCTCGGTCTGGAGCAACCGGACCATCTCGACGGCGGGGCCGGCTGCCCCTGCTATGGCGACCGCAGACATGTCGTCGGCGGCAAAGACCTTTTCGATAGAACGATGTGCGATTTGAAAGCCCTCGGTTGCCCGCCGGTCGCCCGCCACGATGACACCGTCCCGGTAACGAACGGCGAGCACGGTCGTGCCCTCGGGGACCTGCAGCGGCGTCTCCATCCCGCTGACGGCGGCGGGTGCCGCCACGGTCTTGTCAAGGAGCTCAAAGAAGGATGCGCCGGAACCGAAGATCGGGGCGCGCAGGAGATCTTCTGCCGTCGACTCCCCCATCCCTTACTCCCCGCCCTTCTGGACGTAGGAGCGAACGAATTCCTCGGCGTTCTCCTCTAGAACTTCGTCGATCTCGTCAAGAAGGCCGTCAACCTCCTTAGTGCGCGCCTCGGTCGCCGGCGCCTTCGACGTCTCCGCGTCTTCCCGCTTGGGCCGTGGCTTGCGCGTTTGCTCTCCTGCCATCGTCACCTCACTCCACGATTGGGGTGACCCAATCCTACCCCGCGGGTGCCGGGAGAACGTGATCGCCGATGGCCGTCAGGCGCCCAGGTTGTCGACCAAAGCAGACACGTCCGGGCTCGAGTCGAACAGATCTTGTACGTGATGGCGCGTGCCTCTGGTGGGCTCCAGGGTGGGCACCTTCCGTAGCGGGTTCTCGCCGGTGTCGAAGATAAGCGCGTCCCAAGAGGCTGCGACGATTCTCGGTGAAAAGCGCCGCAGGCACTCCCCCCGGAAGTAGGCACGAGTATCCTCCGGAGGGTTATCGACTGCATGCTGGATTGCGTGATCGGACACGAGTCGGTCCATTCGACCCGAATGAACGAGCTTCCAGTAAAGGCTCTTGCCGCGCCGGACGTCGTGATACTGAAGATCCACGAGACGGAGCTTCGAGTGGTCCCAACCGACATCGTCCCTGTCTCGGTAGGCGTTCAGCACCTCCAACTTCGCCACCCAATCCAACTGATTCACGAGGGTCATGGGGTCGCGCTCGAGACCTTCGAGAGTCTGCTCCCAACGGTCGAGTACGCCCTCCGTCTGAGCATCGTTGGCGACTTCCTGGGAATATTTTCTCGCCAGTCGGAGATACTCCCATTGGAGCTCGATGGCCGAGAGCTTGCGCCCATCGGCGAGGGTGAGCGGCAGCCGGCAGGCCGGGTCGTGCGAAACCGCCCGCATGGACTGGACGGGCGATTGTAAAGAGAAATCGTCGGACATGAAGTTGTCCTCGATCATCTTGAGCAGGATCGCGGTGGTCCCCAGCTTGAGATAGGTCGCAATCTCCGACATGTTCGAGTCGGCGACTATTACGTGGAGCCGGCGGTAGCGTTCCGGATCCGCATGAGGCTCATCGCGCGTATTGATGATCGGCCGCTTGAAGGTTGTCTCGAGCCCGACCTCGACCTCGAAGAAGTCGGCGCGCTGGGACAGCTGGTAGTCGACGCTTTCCGATCCGTTCTCCGCCCCGACCTTGCCCGCGCCGGTGAAAATCTGCCTGGTGACGAAGAACGGTGTGAGGTGCCGCACCAGGGAAGTGAAGGGCGTTCTCCGATCGACCAGGTAATTCTCGTGACACCCGTATGAGTTCCCCTTGCCATCGGAGTTGTTCTTGTAGATCAGAACGTCCTGGCCCTCGGGGAGGATCATCCGGGCCGCCTCGATAGAAGCCTCGAGGATCATCTCGCCGGCCTTGTCCCACACGACCGCATCGAGCGGGTTAGAGCACTCGGGGCTCGAGTACTCGGGATGAGCGTGGTCAACGTAATAGCGAGCAGCGTTGGGCAGGATGACGTTTACGAGACCGGAGTCCTCCTCGACTGCTCCCTCCGCCGGGGCGCGCTCGAATCCTCGCGCGTCGCGCAGCGGGCTCTCTTCCTCGTAGTCCCACTTCACTCGCTTGAAAGCAGGTTGTGCGTAGGCATTTATCAGAAGAGACGAGGTGAGGATCGGGTTGAAGTCGTGCGCGTCCCGCAGGGCAATGCCGTACTCGGTCTCGATCCCGCAGATCTTCGGGAGGGCCACTTTGATTACGACCAGTGCTTCGGGGCGCAAGTAGCGCCCGCACCGAGAGCGTCCCCGCGCGCTGAGGGCAAGGCGCGAGGAGTCGAGCGTACCTGGAGGTACGTGAGCGACGAGCTACGCAGCCCTCGGTGATGCAGGGGCGCTCGAATACGTCGGTACCTTGCGCTACGAGGCACTAGAGGTACTGACCGGTTTGAACTCGCTCTACTTGGCGGCTGCCTTCGCCATCCTTGTGTTCGGTTACGAGAGTGCGGATGTAGACAATCCTTTCGCCCTTCTTGCCCGAAACCCGCGCCCAATCGTCCGGATTGGTGGTGTTCGGCAGGTCTTCGTTCTCTTTGTACTCCTGATGGATGGCGGTGATGAGATCGCGTTCGTTCACGCCCTTGGGTTCGCCTGCGATGGCCCGCTTGATGGCAGTCTTCTTTGCACGGCGCACGATGTTCTCGATCATCGCCCCCGAGGCGAAGTCCTTGAAATACAAGACCTCCTTGTCCCCGTTCGCGTAGGTAACCTCGAGAAAGCGGTTGTCCTCGTCTTCGGCGTACATTTTTTGCGCAGTGGCCTCGATCATCTGCTGGACCGCCGCCTCTTTGGAGCCTGCAAGTTCGATCTGCTGTTCGGAGATGGGGATGTCGATGCTGAGGTACTTGGCGAAGATATCCCACGCTGCGCGCTCGTCGGGGCGCTCGATCTTGATCTTCACATCGAGCCGCCCGGGCCGGAGAATCGCAGGGTCGATGAGGTCTTCGCGATTAGATGCGCCGACGACGATGACGTTCTTGAGTGTCTCGACGCCGTCGATCTCGGCAAGCAACTGCGGCACGATCGTTGATTCGATGTCGCTGGAGATACCCGAGCCCCGCGTCCGGAACAGAGAATCCATCTCGTCGAAGAACACGATGATGGGTACACCCTCCAGCGATTTCTCCTTGGCCCGCTGAAATATCGTTCGGATTTGCCGTTCCGTTTCTCCGACGTACTTGTTGAGCAATTCCGGACCTTTGACGTTGAGGAAATAGGAGCGTTGGTTTTCGTGGCCCAACTTCGCGGCCAGCTGCTTGGCGAGCGAGTTGGCGACCGCCTTGGCGACGAGGGTCTTGCCGCACCCGGGTGGCCCATAGAGCAGGATGCCCTTGGGGGGCTCGAGCCGATGCTCCTTGAACAAATCACCGTAGAGGAACGGAAGCTCTACCGCATCGCGAATCTCTTCGATCTGAGCGTCGAGTCCACCGATGTCCTCATAGGAGATGTCGGGGACCTCCTCGAGTATGAGCTCCTCGACCTCGGGCCGGGGCAGCTTCTCGAGCACATGGCCGGACTTCGGTTCGAGCAATAGGGTGTCGCCCGCTCTCAGCTTCTGGTCCCTCAGGGACTCGGCGATCTCGACAACCCGTTCCTCGTCCGCCCGGCCGATCACCAGGGCGCGCCTGTTGCCGTCGATCGACTCCTTGAGTGTGACCACCTCGCCCTGGATCTCGAATTCACATATCCCGATTACGACCATGGCCTCGTTGAGCATGACCTCCCGGCCACGCTCCGCGGTGCCGAGGTCGACCTCGGGCCCTACCCCCACCCTGAGCTTTCTCCCGCCGGTGAAGACGTCGGCGGTGGAGTCCTCCTGCGGCTCCAGGAAGACCCCGTAGCTCAAGGGAGGCTGACTCAGCTTTTCGATATCTTCTTTGAGCGTTGCGAGCCGGTCGCGCGCTTCTGAGAGCGTGCTGGCGAGGATCTCGTTGTTGTCCTTCGCGAGGCTCAGCTGGGTGCCGGTGTCCGAGAGCCGCTTCTCGAGTGCGTGGATCTGCCTGGGCGCCGCTTCGAGCTTCCGGCGCGTCAGCCCCAGTTCCTCCTCGAGGAGCTTGACTTGCCCCTGCAGCTCCTGGACCTCCCGGTCGTACTGCACCATCCTTCGTTCGAACTCGTCTGGAGTGACCTCAACCACCTCCTCGAAGCCACAAGCCTACTCCCGCAACTGGCCTAGGCTCGATTTTCGGCGAGTTTCCGCCCAGTGACGATGAATCCGGTGTGCCCGACCATTTGATGGTCGGGGCGAACGGATTGCCCTTCGACGTTCCAGGTGCGAACCAGAGCCTCAAAGGTCGAGACGAGCCCGAAACCCCCTCGCCGCATCGATTCGACGATCTGTGACACCTGAGGAACCGTAGGCAGATAGCAGCACAGGACCCCTCCCGGAGCCAGAGATTCGGTGCCGGCGCCCAGGGCGCGCCACGGCTCGGGCATATCGAGCACCATGCGATCGACGCTGCGCTCGGGGGCGCCGTCGAACAGGTCGCCGCTCCGCAGCTCGACCCTCCCGGGCTTGTGGTCCGACCCGGAGCGCCAGGCCTGGATGTTGGCCGCCGCCCTGCTGAGATGGTCCTCCCGTATCTCGTAGGAGATCACGAGCCCGTCCTTCCCCACCGCGTTCGCAAGGGCGAGGGTCAGGGCGCCGGAGCCGGAGCCGGCCTCGAGCACAGTCGCCCCGGGGAAGATGTCCGCGTACATGATGATGAGGGCCGCATCCTTCGGGTAAACGACCTGGGCCCCCCGTTGCATCTTCAACACGTAATCGGCCAGCGTCGGCCGGAACGCCATCAACGATGATCCGCCGGTCGTCTTCACCGTGACGCCCTCCGGCCCTCCGATGAGCTCGTTGTGCTCCAGCGCGCCGAGGTGTGAATGGAACTGCTTGCCCTCCGCGAGGGTGACGAGGTATCTGCGAGCGCGGCCGTCTATCAGGAGGACTCGTTCCCCTGCCCTCAGGCAAGCAGGCGTCGTCAGCGTCGCTTCACCCCGTGCGCGGTGGTGTTGTCGCGCCCGCCCCTGCGCGCCTGTGCGAGGGCCTTGGTCTTGCAGAACGAGCACATGAGCTCCTCGATGGCATGGGCGCCCGATGCGACCGTCGGCGCGCCGCAACCCGTGCAGGGGATCAGCTCCGTGGACCCGCGATCTTCGGCGAAGCGATCGGACGCATTTTTGAGGAAGCCGAAGTACATCCGGTGTTTGGTTCCGGGTGAGGCCTCCTCCAGCAACGTAAGGGCCTCTTTGTAGCGGTGCTGGGTGTTGCCTTCGACCATCGGGCACTCTTCCACGATGTAGTCGATCCCCCGGATCAACGCGTAGGCTGCGGTCTCTCGCTCTGCGATCCGTATCAGCGGCTTGATCTTCCGTACGAACGCTCTGGAGGCGCCGTCGCCGACGACTCGTTCCTCCAGAACCGGGCGCTGGCGCCCAAGCATCTGCGTATTCCACCCCAGGACATTGCCGAGCAACGTCGCCACCTCGTCGTCGAGATTGTGGCCCGTGACCAGGACGTCGAACCCTTCTTCGAGGGCGGCGCGGTTGAACTCGTAGCGTTTGTTCAGCCCGCAACCGGAGCACGGGACCCGCCCGGTCAGCCTGGACAGCTCTGGAACCGAAAAACCGTGCTCCTCGCGCAGCGACCGCACGATGAGCTTGCCACCTCTGGAGTCGGCGAAAACCACCGCTGCCTCCTTGGAACGAGCGGAGTAACCGCCGATGCCGAGATCGAGATAGAAGCCGGTCGTGTCGTAGCCCAGATTCATCAGGATGTCCCAGGCCGCGAGTGAATCCTTGCCGCCCGAGACTGCCACGAGAAGGCGATCTTCTGCGGTCGCCATCTTGTACTCCTTGATCGCCTTGGCGACCTGGGAGGTGACGTGATCGACGAAGTGGTCCGGGCAGAAGGCCGCGTTGTGCCGGCGAATGTCGACGACGGCGTGTGCCCGGCAAATCTTGCACCTCATCGCCCACCCCCCGGAGAGAGGCTGCCGCCGGAGAGCACCGGTCTGATCTCGAGCTCGTCGTCCGGACCCAGGGCCTCGTCGCGGGTCAGGAGGGTGGCATCGCGTATGACGAGCACCGCTTCCGAGACAACCTCGAGCTGATTCAGGAGTGCGGTAACGGTGCGGGGTCCGTCGACCTCGACCACCCGGTCCGGATTTCGCAGCTTTACCTTCATACTGAGGGACAGACTATTGGGTGACCGGACGCTGCCCCAACTTCACCGTCTCGCTTCGGCTGCCGGCGGCTCCAGTCACCTTTAGCTCCGCTCGGTCGCCCGGGTCCCACTCCGCCAACGCTGCGACCAGGTCGTCGGCCGAGCTCACCTGGGTATCGCCGATCCCGGTAACGACATCGCCTTCCTCGATCCCCGCCGCCTGGGCGGGGCTGTCGGGAAAGACTTCGACGATAAGGGCTCCTTCGAGATCCGGTTCCATCCCGAGCTGAGTCGCCGACGCGGGATCGAGGTCGGTCAGCGATACCCCCAGCCAGGCACGTTGCTCGGGTGGATCCTCGAGAATCTCGCGGACGATGGGAAGGGCGCCGTCGATCGCGATGGCGAAGCCGAGGTTCTCCGCCGCGGCGGGCGTGCCCGCAGCGGTGTTGATTCCCACCAGCTGCCCGGCCCGATCGACCAGGGCGCCGCCGGAATTGCCCGGGTTGATGGCCGCGTCGGTCTGAAGGAGTCCTTCCAGCCGTACGCCCCCCTGCGGCTGGATATTGCGATTCTCGCCCGAGATGATGCCGCTGGTGACGGTTGGTCCACCGAGCCCCAGGGGGTAGCCAAGCGCGATGACTTCGTCGCCCAGCTTCAGGGAATCGGAGCGTCCGATGGCGATGGCTTTCAGGCCGGTCGCCTCGACCTTGACGATTGCAAGGTCCCTCTCCGGCACCGCGTCAACCACCCGGCCCTCCACGGTCCTGCCGCCGTTGAACACGACTTTCACCGAGACTGCACCGGCGATCACGTGATTGTTGGTGAGGATGATGCCGTTTTGATCGATGACCACGCCCGAGCCCTGGCCCTTGCCCTGACTGGGATCCCCGAAGACGTCCCGGACGACAGACCTGGTCTGCACATTGACGATCGAGGGCAGGACTCGTTCGATCACCGCACTCAACTCGGAGTGCGGTGCGGAGGCGCCGGTGACATCCGGCCCCGCATGTGTCTCGGGTGAGCCCTTCTGCCGGGGCCGGGTCTCGTCTGGCATGGACCTCTGCTGGCCCGCCGGCCGGGGTGCAGAGGAGATGTCCGGCGAGCAGGCGGTTGCCAGCGCAAACAGGGCAGCGAGAACTAGAGCTGTTGACCTCATGGGGCCCCAAGCATAGCCAGGGCCCGGAACAAGAACCCATTGATTGCCACTGTGGGGCTAGGGAGACTCCGCGGTCACCTGTACGGCCTCGACCTCGACCTCGGCGCCCTTATGTCCACCAAGGGCGAACACCAGAAGATACCGCCCGGGCTCGAGGGGGAAGGAGTTCATCAGGCGATCGGTCAGGTTGCTGAGAGCCTGCAGCCCCCAGATCAGCACCTCGTCCCGGATCGGGCCCTCGAAGACGACCGTGCGGGACTCCGGGTCAACGAGGAACCAACGTTCCAGGTAGCGTCCGGCCGGCGCCGACCACGCCCGGGTCACCGAAAAGGGAAGGGTCCTGTTGTTCTGGACCGGGATCCCCTCGCTTCCGTAAGCCGGATTGATCGGACGGACCGAGGTTTTCATCAGCTTGCGCTGAAGACCGCCGACGTCGGCTTCCACGGCAACAAGGGGGGCCGGCCGGGAATCAGCCGGAGAGTCCTTCGGCCTCGACCTCCTGGTGGGGCCCAGAGAGCGCCCGGTTGATCCCATACAAGATCGCCCCCAGGATCAACAGGATCCCGGCGCGCATGAATATCGCCGCCTCGTTCTGCGTGATCAGGACCAACGAAACTATCGCCCCGAGCACCGGCGCAAAAACGGGGGTGTGGAAGTGGTCATGATTCACCTCGTCCTTGCGGAGAACCAGGACGGCGATGTTGACGACGGAGAACACGCCAAGCAGAAGCATGACCGTGGTGTCGGCCAGAAGACCAAGGTCCCCGGTGATTATCAAGATCGCACACAGCGCGGTCGTGAAGGCGATGGCGGCCCAAGGTGTGCGCCGGCTGGGAAGGACCTTGCCGAACACCGGCGGGACGATGCCCTGGTTAGCCATCCCGTAAACGAGCCTCGAGGCCATGATCAGGTTGATGAGCGCACCGTTGGAGACTGCGAAAAGGGCGATCGCCGAGAACAGGGTGAGCGGCACGGGCAGGGGCCCTTCCTTGACGACCTCGAGGAGAGGAGCGTCCGAGCCCGACAGTTGCCCGGTTGCGACGACCATGGTGGCGGTCAGGGTCACGAGCAGGTAGATGAGGCCGGCGGCAAGCATGGCGCCGAAGAGGGCCTTCGGAAAGATCCGGCTGGGCTCCTGCGTCTCCTCGGCGACGTTGACCGAGTCCTCGAAGCCGATCAGGGCGTAGAACGCGAGCGTTGCCCCTCCGATGAGCAATAGGAACGGGCTGCTTCCTTCCTTGAACTCAAGCGCTCGGCCCGGCTCGGCGTCTCCACCCAGCACTGCGAGCACCCCTATCAGGATGATCAGCACCAGGCCGGTGATCTCGATCATGGTGAATGCAGCGTTCAGCTTCACCGACTCGCCGATCCCGCGCAGGTTGATGAGCGTGATGACGGCCAAGAAGGCCAGCGATACACCCAGCACAGGAAGCGAGATGAAGGTCGAGAAGTAGTCGCCCGCGAATGCCTTGGCCAGTGCACCCGCCGAGGTGATCCCGGACGCCATCACCGCAAAGGCGACCATGAACGTAAAAAACGGCTGTTTGAACGCCTTGTGGGTGTAGAGCGCCGCGCCTGCGGCCTGCGGGTACTTGGTCACCAGCTCGGCGTAGGACCCTGCGGTCAGAAGGGCGAGAATGAAGGCGACAGCGAACGGCATCCAAACCGCCCCTCCGACCTCGAGCGCGACCTCGCCGACAAGAGCGTAGATACCCCCACCGATCATGTCTCCGAGAATGAAGAAGAACAGAAGCCGCGGGCCGATGACCCGTGCCAGCTTGCCCGGTTCCGCCTCGGCGCGCCCGCCGTTCCCACCCGTTTCCACGCGTGCCACAGTCGTCCTCCCCTGTTAGACCAGCCGCTCGGCTTGGGCCGAGGCGTCTTCGTAATCTTCCCCCGGTGAACGAGTGCCGATCCCCTGTCACCTCGGCGACCCGTCCCCGGGGGGCGAGCATATAGGTTTCCGCCGCCGGTCTCCGGGAATAGCCGCCGGGTTCGCGGCCTTACGCTGTCGCCGTGTGTGTCTTCTGCAGCATCGCGGCCCACGAAACCGCCGCCCAGGTGATCCTCGAGGACGATGACACGGTCGCGTTCCTCGATCACCGCCCCCTGTTCGCGGGGCACTGCCTTCTGATTCCGCGCGCACACTTCGTGACACTCGGCGACCTTCCCCGGGGCTTGCTCGACATTCTGTGGCGCAACGCCCAGCTTCTGACCACGTGCGTCGAGCGCGCCATGGAAGCGCAGGGGACGTTCGTTGCCGTCAACAACAAGGTGAGTCAAAGCGTCCCCCATTTTCATATTCACGTGGTGCCGCGCCGCCGCAAGGATGGCCTCAAGGGTTTTTTCTGGCCGCGCCACCCCTACCGCGACGACGCCGAGATGGCGAGCACCGCCGAACGCATACGCCGCACCCTCCAGGCATCGACATCCCGCGAGCCATGAGCTCCATCTCGGTGAGTTTCAAGTCCCTCGACGAGCTCCGTCTGGAGGGAGAGCTCGACCTCCCCGAAGAAGCCGTGGCTGCCGTGGTCTTGTGCCATCCCCATCCGAAGATGGGAGGGACCATGACGGCGCCGCTCCTTCTCGCCCTCCGAGACGAGCTCTTGAGCCGTAGGTGGGCCGTGCTGCGGTTCAACTTCCGCGGCATCGGGAGATCAGAGGGCGAATCGTCGACCGGAGAGCTCGAGACCGAGGACGCAGCGGGGGCGCTCGACCTGGTGAGGGAGCGCCGGCCCGATCTACCGGTGGCGATCGCCGGATGGTCCTTTGGCGGAGCGGTCGCAGTGAGGGTCGCCGCCCTCGACGAGGCAGTGACGGCCTGTGTCGCGATCGCCCCGGCCGTGAGGGCCCAACCCCGAATAACCAACGGCTTGCCTGCGCCCGAAAGCGTTGGGACCGGACGGCCCCTCCTGGTCGTTTGCGGCGCCAACGATCGGGTCGTCGAACCCGCCGACTGCAGATCGTGGGCCGGGGCCGTCGAGACTGCATGCTACGTCGAGATCAGCGGGGCCAACCACTTCTTCTGGGCAAGGTACCCGAAGCTCTGCCGGACCGTGGGTGATTTCCTCGAGGGGGCTCACCACCCTCAGAGGTAGAGGCGCCTCCAGGCGGCCCACCAATCGGATCCCGTGGACACCACGGTACGGGGATCGGCCAACCCCACGCCCTCCCTGTGGTTCCATCTCTCGACGCCGTCCGAAATTGCTAGCTCGACCTTGATCTCGCAGGGTCTTGCCGGGACGAAGGGCTCGACACCCTGAGACGATCCCACCGCCTCCTGCGCAGCTTCGGCGATCAGGGACCGCGCCCGGGCGGGAGGAATGTGGCGGGCGCTGTAACGACCCAGGCCTTGTTTCACCTCGACCGCCGCCACCCCCGACCCGAGCAGTGCGGTAGCCTCCGCGCAGGTTGCGCGGTCTCCGGTGACCATGACGACCGGACACCCCCACTGGCCGCACAACGCCGCATTGATGCCGGTCTCGCCTACTGCCTGCCCGTTGAACCAGAGGTTGCGCCACTCGGTGCCGCTCACCGTGTGGCTCAGGACACCATCAGGCGTGCCGGCCATGGCATGCATCGCGATCAGCACCGCGGCGTCGCAACCCTCTTCGAGAAAGGCCGTGTATTCGGTCCATTCGTTCTGGACGACCCACTCACAGCCAGGGTCGAGTAGCTCGGGCACCAACGAGTTGAAGCTCCACCCCCCGCCGGCTCCGTGGCAGTCCAGGACGACGACTTCGGTCGCGCCCCCGGCGCGGGCGCCTCGCACGGCCGCGTTGATCTCCTCGGTGTAGAGCTTGCGGCCCTCCTCGAACTGCGGTTTCCCTCCGATCACCTGCTCCCAGCGGCAGATGCCTGCCACTCCCTCCATGTCCGAGATGACAAGAACCCGCATCAGCCCTCTTCGCGCGGGTCCGGTGCCAGCTGCTCGAGGAATTCGCGGCACCTCGTCGCCTCGTCCTCCTCGCCAATCGCCTGGGCCGCTCGTCCCAGACCCTGCAACGAACGGAGAAAGCCCCGATTGGGGCGGTGGAACCAGGGGACCGTCCCCATACCTCTCCAGCCCGCAGCCCTGAGGCGGTCGAGCCCGCGGTGATAGCCCACTCGAAAATAGGCGTAGGCCTCGACGGGTCGGGCGTCGTCCAGAGCCCCTTCTCCGAGCCGCGCCCAGGCGCTCAAACACAGGGGCCAGCGAGCCGCCACCGCTTCGACTTCTTCCGGCTCGGTGGTGGCATCAAGCGCTTCGAGGCTCCCGGGTGGTTCCTCCAGCCGGGTCTCGAGTGGCTCGTTGACGGGTATCTCATCCATCGCCCGCATGGTAAGCGGTTCGCGACAACCCGCTGCCACTTCGTCAGCCCAATTCATCCGAAGCGAAACCACGTTGGTGTGGGCCTGGGGCTCACCGCTTCATCTTCGAGGACCAAGTAGGGTACCGGGCCGATGTTCTCGACCCCTTCGTCCCCGGCAATCGCGGGGCTGCAGGCGATGGGGGTTTCGGCTTTGCTTCTGACGCTCGGATATCTGGTGGCGGACTTCGTCACCAGCCGGTTGAAGCTAGGCCGAACCACCCGGCTTGCGCTCGCATTTCCCGGACTGACGCTCTACGCCCTTCTGCTGATGCTTGCACACATCGCGACCGGCGGCCTGATCCTGTCCAATCCGGGACTTACCCGCGCCGTCACCGCGATTGCCGCAGTTGGCCTTTCCGTTGCAGCGTTCCTGCGTCGTCGCCGGCACACCAATGGGGCGGGCCCGCCCGAGGTCGTTTGGCCTGCGTGGGTGCTGGTCGCAATGGGCCTGGTGATTTTCTGTACCCCGGTCGGCCGCATGATCCCGCTCGATCACGTGTGGGACACGAACCTGCACACGGGCTGGGCCGGCCAGCTCATGGCTGGCGAGCGGGTGCCTTCGGCCACCGTGACCGGAGATGTACCGAACTACTACCCATGGCTGTTTCACGCCTTGCTGGCTTCCATCGCCCACTTGACGCCGGGGGGCCGCGCCTTTCACGCTCTCGGGCCTTTGCAATTCCTGCAGATTGCCGGCGCGATCCTTGCCTTCTTTGCCCTCGGGCGCGCCCTGAGCGGCCGCTGGATCACGGGGGCAGCAGCGTCGTTGTTCGGCGCGCTGTGCGGAGGGTTCGGATACGCGCTGCTGCGCAGACCGGATGTCGTCTTGGACCCACGTGCGAATGACGGCGCCGCAGCCATGAGGTATTGGGGCGACCTCATCGCAACCCGTCCTTACAACGTGGGCTTCCAGAATCTCACGCCGCCGTTCCCTCGCGACGTCGCTTACGTGCTGGTGGTTGTCGCCCTTCTGTTTCTGGTGATCGGCATCAAGGAACGATCCGGTGGTTCACTCGCAGCCGGCGGTGTGACCATCGGGATGGTGGGTTTGACCGGCGGCGAGACCTTCATCGTCTCCTTCTTGGCGGTTGTGGTTCTCGCCCTGACGGCAACCGAGGTCGGAAGAGCGCGCCTGGGTACGCTTGTGCTGATTCCGGCGCTGGCGACCTACGCGTTATGGGCTGGGCCAATGGTGGTCAACTACTTTCGCCTCGGAGGTTTCTTTGGAACCGCCGCCCGCCCCGTCGTCCTCACGCCCCTAGCCGTGTTGGGTAGCTGGGGACTCGTTACACCGTTTGCGCTGTTTGGACTTGTCCGCCGGCTTCCGCGCTGGCGCACGGACCCCGGCACCAAGGTGATGCTGGCCACCCTCACGGCGGCGGTGATGTCGCTTATTGCGTCCGCTGCCCTCCCGCTGTACCTGGGCCGGGGTTTCTCGACACTGGGCCGCGACCACCGTTACTGGCCCCTGGTGTTCCTGGCCCTGGCGCCGCTGGCGGCACTTGGGTCAACGGAGCTTCTAGGAGCCGTCGTTCGGGTGAGTCGCAGACTGGGCGTCGCGTTTGCGGCACTGATCGTCGCTCTGGCGATACCTTCACCTTTGCTCGCAAGCATCGCACTGCCGGCGGAGAGAGGGAGCCCTGAGGTGCTCGCGGACTCGCTGGAGGGCGATCCCGATACCGTGCTCAATCTGATCGCGCCGCGCCCGGGAATGACATGTGTGATTGCGACTCCTGTGGACTCGAGTCAACGGGTCTTTTCCTACACGGGCTATCGCATGGTCTTGTTTCGGTGGGGGCCCGGAGAGATCAACAGGAACTCCGCCCACATCCGGTGGGCCGGAATCTACAGGCGGATCCCAGGTGGCATGGAGCGGCTCGAGGCCAACAGGGTGTTGACCGGAGCGGTCGCGAGCAAGGCCCGGTGGAACCAAGCGGCCAATGCCTACGGTGTCGATGTAATCGTCGCACCCGCCCGGCGCGCCTTGTCACCGGTATTCGAAGGGCTGCGCAAGGAGACATCGGATTCCGCTTCGGGCAAGAGCTTCGTGGTCGTGTGGAGACGGGAGTGCTCCTGAGCTGTCAACGTCATGTCGGCCCCGGTACCCCGCTGATTCGGGCGGTGTGTGAAAGAAGGTGGACGATCGACACCCTTCCCAGCTACGAGCACCCCGATCGCCCGGTGGTACTCGAACCTTTCCGCAGGGGCGAGCCCAGTAATCGGTCTAGATCTCACACCCGGCCACCCTCAAAAATGAATTCTCAGGGGTGTTAAAGTCCGACCTTGGTGTGCCGGGAAGTCTGGTCGGCGTTGCTTTTATGTGGCGGTCGATCAGGAGGTAAGCACCGTGTCGAGGGCGGGCAGGGAGCCACCTTCAGATGATTCCTGGGTTGATAGTGAGCGGCCCGTTCCACGGCTCGTTATTCGGCCTGTAACCGATTTCCTCAAGACGGAGGTTGCAGGGAGCGTTCTGCTCTTGCTTGCGACCATAGCCGCCCTTGCATGGATTAACTCACCTCTGGGCGATTCCTACGAACGGGTATGGCATACCGATGCGACATTCGGTTGGGGTCGTTTCTCCCTCACCAATGACCTCCGACACTGGATCAACGATGGGCTCATGGCGGTGTTCTTCTTCCTGGTCGGACTTGAACTAAAACGAGAGCTGCTGGATGGGGAACTGAGAGATCCGCGACGTGCAGCGTTACCCGCCGCAGCCGCCCTGGGCGGGATGATTCTACCGGCCGTCCTCTACATCTCGCTGAATCGAACGGGGATTGGAGTCAACGGATGGGGTATCCCTATGGCCACAGACATAGCGTTCGTGTTGGGTGTGCTCGCGTTGGTCCCTCGTGTTCCATCTGGCCTTAAGACGTTCCTTTTGACCCTCGCAATAGTGGACGACATCGGAGCCATTTTAGTGATTGCCGTGTTCTATTCAGAGGGCATCCACAGCCAATGGCTCGGTCTTGCTGTTGGTTTGCTTGTCCTGATATGTCTTGTGAGAGGGATGAACCAAAGGTGGCGACACCTCACAACACTTCGGCCTGTCTGGCTACTCTCGTATGCTGTCTTGGGAACCGGCGTATGGCTTGCGACCCTCGAGTCTGGGGTCCATGCCACGATCGCAGGTGTTGTCCTCGCCTTCTCGGTGCGAGCAGACAGTGCCTCTCGTGAGGACGAAGATCACTCCTGCCTCGATGACGATTTGCCCCAAATCGATGACGAACTATCTCCGGCTGAGCGTCTCGAGCACTCTCTTCACCCCTGGACGAGCTTTGGGATCATCCCGCTCTTTGCCCTCGCCAACGCCGGAGTGGCGCTTGATGCCGACGTGTTCAAAGGGGCGCTCCGCTCCAGCGTGACATGGGGCATTGTTCTAGGACTCGTGTTGGGCAAGCTGGTGGGGATAACCGCATTCTCGCTCGTTGCTGTTCGATTGAGGGTCGCATTGCTGCCACGCGGCGTTACCTGGCCTCAGATCATAGGTGCCGCAGGACTTGCCGGGATCGGCTTCACCGTTTCCCTGTTCATCACCGGCCTGGCTTTCACACAGCAGCCTGCAGTCGAGACGCAGGGCAAGGTGGCTGTCTTGACGGGGTCGCTGGTAGCAGCAGCCCTCGGCGCTGTCGTTCTCCTTTCGTCGGGGCGGATGGCTTCCGAGAATCACCCCCGTCAAGAGGCGGAAGTTGCATAACGATTCAAATAGGCAAGCGATCGCTCGAACGAAAGGAGGGGAGTCGTGAAGTACCAAATGTTGATGAAAATCCTCGACGAAGCGGGGAATGAGCGTGGCGTGGTCGCAGGAGATGCGACGCAGTCTCCGCACTCTGCAGCGAAGAATGTGCTCGCGAGATTTGATGAGATGCGAAACGAGGCCGGACGGCAAAAGAAGCCAGTAGATCTCTCAGATGAGTTGAAGGGGGCGGCGAGACGATTCGGTGCCTGAGCGCCTGAGCGATGAAGGGTGTTGTCGCCCTTCGCACATTCGTTGGGGCCGGATTATTGTTTCTGGCATCAGGACCTCCAACTTGAGGTAGCGCCCTGTCCGGCAAAGGCCAACACATTCGTGTCGGAGGGGGTCGTGTCGGAGGGGGGACTTGAACACACCTGCCGCCCGTATTGGGCGGTGATATCCGGTGGGGTCATATCGGCCTGACCTGGGAAAACGCTGGTTTGCGGACAGTTGTCATGCTGTCGAATGTCGTCTAGTTGCAAGCCGTCCGTTAGCAAACCGCTTGCAAAGATCCCTCGAGCAACGTGGTCCACGGTCTGGGGTGCGGCTATGCTTAGATCAGAGGGACGCGGGTTGCCAGCCGGCCTGCAAAAGCATTAGCCGAGCCGCTAACCCCGCACCTAACATTTATTCCATTCTCCGCTGGAACCGCTCGACGCTGCGGCCTGAAACCCAGATCAAAGGGACGGACTAAGAAAACCCTTTGAAGTGAATGATCCGGTGGCCACGGGCTGTGCATCTCACCTTGGCGGCGGTGCCCTGGCCTTCGCAGCAAGGCACATATTCCATCGAGCATTTGTATCCGGGCTTGATTCGAATCTTCACGGGGCCCGGATAGCACTCAGGATCCCCACGGTAGAAGCACCGCTCATCCCAGCGACTTGCGACTCGCCTCGCCTTTGCGCAACTAACGGATCCATGCGCCCTGAGTTTGCCGACATTCTGATATTTGACCCTCCGTGGAGCATGGCAGCGTTTGGGGGCATTGTGCGCGGACGATGAGGCAACCGGCAAAGCCGATGTGACTATCAGTACTGAGAGCGCAATTGAGACACTCGCACGACGACGGCTCATAGACTTTGACGGGGCCTGCCGAGGAAGGCCAGCAGCGCACCGATGAGCAACAGCGGCCCGGCGATCAACCACGCCAGCGACACGGCTATGAAACCGAAGATCCCCGCCCCAAGTTGCAGCCATGCAGCCGCTACGGGCTTCGATTTTGCCAATGCCCCGCCGACGATACCGGCCACCGCCAAGAAGATGGCGACGAACCCGAGACCGGCGACTTCCCCTGCACCTTCCCCGCCAAGTGCGCCTCCGAGGCCGCCGATGAACAGGGCGACGATAGCCGCCATGATCCCGAACACCCCTCCAACGATCCCCAGCACCATTGAGGCCGTGAGCTTGCCTGAGGGTGTGTTGACTATTCGGTCGATAGGCTCCTGCATCTATCCCCCCTAGTAGGTGAAGTAGCTCGTGTGGCTTCGACTACTGAAGCGTACAACTGGATCGCCTTTTAGGGGGGCGGTGGTCGAGCGAGCGCTAAGGGCTTTACGCTCCTTAGCCGTGAGCGCGCCCCATATCCCCGCGGGCGGCGTTCCTGACGTATGACCACACCGACGCCAAGAACTTCTTTACGGAGTCATTCATCCTCACGAGGGTCCCCACCACCAATAGTGGGGTTTATCGGGGTCGCGCTCACTCTTCTGCGCCCTCTCTTCAATACGCTTCGTAACGCGACCGTATAACGCCAGTAGCGCGACGAATAGAACGAATCCGATTACAAAGATTTCGATGGGCATACGCCCCTGCCTAACCCCCCTAGAACGACCCCAAGCGGATACCTTTTCGGCCCTTTGAACTTCTCGGGATGTCGCCGCTTCTCCAGAAGGCGCTGAACCGTTGTCCAGACCCCGGCGATGAGAAGTCCGAGGAAGATCGATGCTCCGAGCCAAACGGTGATGTCCACGCAGAACCGCCCTTTACGAGCCTATTCCCCCGACCCAGGGGGGAGGTGGTCCTGTGTCTTTGCGACCGGATGTTTCCTCCCGCCATTTGCATCTCGGGCACCGATCAGCATTGCGGGGCATCTTGTCGTAGTGGCATTTTGGACAAGTCTGTTTGCCCCATTTGGTCGCCCTAGCCGAAGCCAAAAACTTCTTTGCGGTTGCCAAAGGACCCCCTAGATAGATCTGGGGGAAATCGTACGCTTGTGAAACGCCGATGGCAATAGGGGGCGGCGCACGCCGACTCAAACCGCTGTAACGGTTGAGTGCCGACCCCGTTGCTCAGGCGAGTCGCTAGAAGGTCGTGCGCCACACTCCCCATGTGGCCCAGGCGGGCAAAGGTGGGTCTCCCCGGTGACGGGCCGCCTGGACCCGATGTCCCCGTCACATCTTGTTAGCTGATACCTTGCGCGCCTTGTTCGCCGCAGGCTTGCGCCGTTTGGCTGGCACGTTGAAGCACTCGACTACACCGGCCTCTAGCAACCGCTTGCCGTCCGCGTCGTTCAGCTCGAGCTCGTCGCCGGCCTCGAGGTCACGGCGCTCATAGCCTTCCGCGACCGTCGGCTGCGGGTAGGTCGGGATCTGCACGTCTACCCGTTCAGAGTGCGATAGCTGCCGGCCCTCTGCTACGCGGTAGCGCGCCACTACACGAGCCCAGTAACGGAAATTAGGGAAGTCGGACGCTGGACTGCGAGCGCGAGCCTTTCCTCGCAACGCACAAGGGTTTGGTTCGAGATGAATTCCGTGGTCCCGCCACCAACGGGAGCGACTTCTACAGTCGGAGCCATACGCAGATAGATGGTTGCGGCTTCCTTGAAGTTTCCGACTAGGGCGCTGTTGAGCGTCATCTTCGTGGTAGCCACGACCTTCATCCCGAACAGAGTTTCTGGACCAGGCGCGGCGGGATCGTTAGTGATATAGCGTCCGTCAGCGTCCTTCTGCGTCTGAATCGTCATCAAGTTGCTTGGGTGGATAACGATTGCATCGGGCTCGGTGAAGCTGGCTCCGACCCTTAGATCGCTCTTCGCCTTCAGGACCGCGTCCAAGTTACTGTCAGTACCCCGCGCCCTCGTCAAAATACCTGTAGTGGTAAGCAGGCCCGTTAGGTTTGGCGAGGTGCCGGAACCAGTAAGGATCTGTGAGTTTTCGGCGTCAACCAGGCCAGCCAGGAGCTCTGAACCAACGACGTTGGAGAAGTTCGAGAAATCTTGTAAAATTTCATCGTTTATCCGCGTGTAGTGGGCGATTTTCCGCACCGGAGCCGCCACTTGCGTCCACAGCGGGCTCGATTCTGGTTTTGCGGCACCTTCGGCCACCGCTGCCGCTGCCGATGCGGCCGTGCTGCCACGGAAGTAGAAAACCGTGGGGGCCTCGGTCCGCTCAACGGGAATGAGGTTTGCGACTCGTGCCCGATCCCGCAAAAAGGGGTGCACCGACATGCGGTAGTCGCCAACCGCACTCATGGGGGACGCGGTCGAGTCTATCGACGCCTTGAAGTAGAAGCCTGATTGCGCGGCCTCATGCATTGATTTGACGTGCGCCTCAGAGAAGTCCAGTGACGGCATACCTTGACTCGAGGCTTTAGAGGTGAAACCGCTGCGGAGGCGGTCGAGCTCGCCCTGCATAGCGACTTGTTCGGGATCCTGGGGGATGCTGGTGATCTCCCCTCGGTCAATAGCGGACTGTAGGCGCTCGGTCTTGTCGATCTCCTTGGCTCTTTCGAGATTCGACTCGACGGTGGACTTCTCGGTATAAGTAAGCCCGCGCTTGTCTCGCAGCGCCTTGTCGACGATCTCCGAGGCCTGACTAAGCAGGTAGTCTTTCGCTGCACTTTTCATTAGAACCTTCTTTATTAGGCCCTGCGCGAACGGCGCGCAGAGGTTGGCTAAGGTGGTCTGCGCCGCTCGTGGCTGTCGCGTTCCGGGATCGTCTTACGGGCCCGTTACCTTTGGAGAGGTGTTGGGGCTCGTGTCGACTTCCGCGGTGTCGGCGTCAGCCTCGGAGTGGGGGCATATGAAATTGTCAGCGCCGCCTGGTCGTTCGTCTGACCGGATCGCGTTACCGCCGTCGCGGCGTCGGCTTCCGGCCTCGACTTCAACCAGGAGCGCGCTCGGTGTCGAGCTGCGAGGTATCTGTTATTAGGGTTCGCGCGCCGATTCCCTCGGCATTCATTGAGTCGAACGCTGCATCGAGTTTCGCTTTCAGGAAACGGGCCAATGTGTCGCCCTCCTCGGCGCGGTAATCGACAAACGCCGCGCAATGGTCCAGCGTTTCGAGCACGCGGCGATGGGATTGCCGAAGGGCCTCGAGCTGCTCCGTGGCGGCGCGCCGTGTCTCCCAGTTGTGCCGCTGGGCGGCGGAGATCTTCTGCTTGGTCTGTGCGTTCATAGAAGCAAACTACCACCTTGTTATTTGGCTGTCAAGTACAACCGGAGGGGCAGATATGTGGCTCTGGGACATAAATCGGGTTATTTTGACGGCGTTCACGCGCCGCTACCGGGCGGTCCCCTGGTCGTGTGTCCACGGTTTTCGCGTAGCGCCCCGGCTCGCTCCTAAATTTTTGGCCGAAAACTAGCGGCTGCAAGGCTCTTGCTAACGGGCGATACTCAGATCGCACAGCCGACCCTTCCCTTGCGCTTTCGATAGGCGCGCTGCCGGCAGGCGCTGGAGCAGTAGATCGAGTCCGACCGCCTTGCCTCCAATACCTGCTCGCATTCGGCGCAGTGGACCGGTCCGGCTTCTATGCGCTCCTCAATGCGCCTCGTCCCGGCGCGGTCATGGCCGTAGCGCGATCTGCACCGTTGCGAACAGAAGACCCTCAACGCTCCTCTGTACCCCTCCTCATCGAGGGCCCGGGCCATGTTGCCGTGCCAATGAACCTTCATCTCCCTATCGCAGCCGGGGCACTTTGCCTTGTGCCATGTACGTGGATGACACTCTTCGCAGTAGGGGCCGTGGTGGTCCGGGCCTGCATCTGGGCAGTACCACTGCGGCCGCCGGTAGCTGCCGTAAAGCCGGTCGTACTTCCACCGCCAACCCCGTGGGGAGCATTTCTCGCAGAACACTGGCTTGTGGTACTCACAGCGACAGTCCTCACACACGACGGCTGACCGTCGTTCCGAGTGCTCCCCGTCCCCGGAACTTAAGCCTGTCCACACTTTGCGCCGATAGGTAGGGCCTTTACCGAGATCGTGGCCGCAGACGGTGCATGTCTCACCTGTCCTAAGTGCTCGCTTGAAACGTTCTTTGGCTTGTTGACGCTTCTCAGGGTTGGCGGGCGCAAGGGCCTGTTCAATCGCCTTCAGAGCCTCAAGTCTTGCCTGAACCTGGGGAGACTCCCGCCATTCCTCTACCTGCCTCTGATACTCGGGACTGCGCCGCCTTTGCAGCGCCCGTACCCGGCAAGTCGTTCCGCAATAGAGACGGTCCCGGCGGTGTCCGTCCGGAAGGCAGGCGCGACAGAATAGACACGCACTGTGGTCGTTGGAGTGGCACGTTTCGCAATGATGCTCCCAGTTGCGGGTGTAGTGGGTGCACTTCCAGCATTCGTTACTGATAACGGGTGACACTCCGGAGTGTGAAGCGTTGGCCGTAACGCTCACCGCACGATCCCGGTCCCCCGTCGCGCTATCACCCTCTCTGGGGAACGACACGGATTTGACCCCACCACGTCCACCACCCCCGCATTAGTGCAGGTCAGGGGCCTATCGCCGGGGTGGACGTGGGTGGACGTGGTGGACGTGGGCCTAATCAGGGGTGGACGTGTGATTTGACCCCACACCCCCTCTGACCTGCGATTATGTAGGACGTGGTGGACGTGGTGGGGTGAAAACCTAGTCCGTCCCATCGGATTACACATGGGCCGACTCCAGCATCCACATGCGCGAGCCCCGGATAATGCGTCGGCGGCGCACGATCAGCTCTCCATAACGCCGATCACGCTGACCGGATAGCAGTTTTCCGAGCCGGGTCTGTTGACTCTGCTTGGTGCCGGTGCCGAGATCGAGCAACGGCAGGGCGATATCGAAGAGATCACCGGCGCCCACTTCACCGTTCCCGAACTCCGCGACCCAGGCAGCAACGAATGCGCCCCAGGCGACTCCCTCCTCATCGGATGTGGCCCGGAAGTCGTCGAGGTTCTTTAGGAACTGATCGAGGCCGGCGTTCTCGAAGATGCCTCCAATCGTCCGACACCAGTCCTCAAGGCTGCCGAGTGGCGTGCCTGACCACGGCTTGGACCCTCCGGCGATCCAGGACTGAGTAATCGTTAGCAACGCCCAAACCAGTTGCGCCCGATGCTGATACGCCCACCCCGGTAGCTCATGGCGGAATCCCTTGCGGTCTTCGGGGTGTTCGACGCCGGCATCCATACGACATCGAACCGTTCGGCGTGCAATCTCACGGGACATCGCCGGGTTGTTCCCCGTCGCTAACCAGGTTGTCCGAACCGGATAGCTGACGATCTCGGACTGGCCGAGAATCCGGTCAGTCCACATGGGAGAGGTCAGCGCCGCCGATAGAGCGGCCGAGTCAAGTCGAGCGGTCACGTTGTCAATCAGGGTCACAGCGCGCCCATTGCGCAGCATGGCGGTGATTCGCTTCCGCCACTCGTCCTCATTCCGGGCCTCGGTGATCGTCGCCGCGCGTCGCCCGGTCGCAGGAATGGCGGTCACGTCGGCGAGCAATCCCTTTCCGGTGCCCGGCGTTGGAGCCTCATACATATGCAACGGGGTGGAGCCGTCGATGAGTGATCGCGCGAACGGGGTCAACATTGCGCTGATGGCGGTCAGCCGGTCGGCCTCGCTTACAAACGGAAAATCTCCGAACAACTCATCGATCCAACCCAATGCCTCTTCCTGCTCTGCGGAGGTTGGATCTTCTGACACCGGCTTGAGCTCGAGGCCGGCGTCGGCGTAGTACGTACGCGAGGCGGGGTGATAGCCGGGCCGTGTCTCGATGCTCCCATCCGGCGCAAATACCGGAGCCTCGACGATTCGCTCCAGGATCGGTAAGTCAATGTTCGGTTGCGCAAGCATGTTCTCAACTACGTCCCGCGGCGGCTTGGCCGGTTGGCTGCCATCTTTGGTGAGCCGGTACCAGTCAGCGCATGAGGCCATTTCCTGCCGTAACCGGAGAGTTGTCAACGTCTTTACTGCCGGTGCGCCGTCGTCCTCGGCTTGGAGCCGTGATGGCACACCGCCGACACGGACGATGCGCACGGTTGGGTTATTCGAGTCGCGCAGCGCGGTCCATGCCGCGGATGAGATCCGCTCTAGCTCCTGATCACCGGCATCTAGTTGAGGCTTGTCCTGTTCACCGGCGGCTGATTGACCGTTGCCGGGCAAGGCTGGTTTGTTCTTCTTTACCTCAACCCATGGGCGACCGAAGGGATCGTCGGGATCAGGCGCCAGTCGCTTATCGGTTAGGGCCTGGTATTCCACGCTCTCGGCAGGCACCGCCCGTCCGTCGAGTGTCTCGTATCGGCTCATGCTCATGCGGGGGGACTCGTATCGCGTGTTTGGATCCCCAGGCTTTCGGCCCAGGCGATCTTCATGGCCCGCGCCTCGAGGATGGCGCGCGCTTCCTCGATCACCCAACGTTCGGTGCTGACTTCCTGTATGATCAGGGCGATTTCTTGGCGGAAGTCGACGGGCGCCGGTTCCCCACAAGGGGCCGGCGTTTTGTGTTTAGGCATGGTGCACCGGCTCTTCAATCGCCGGGGACTCGACATCGAGCGCCAGCATTCGCCGCAATGCGGCCGTAGGGACAAGCAAACGCTTCCCCACCCGAATCGCCGGGATGTCCCCGTTCTTCACGCCGATGTAAGCGGAAGCGCGGCCGAGCCCCAAGATTCGGGCGGCCTCTTCCACCTCGAGAGTCGGTCGAGTGCTGGCGTCGGGGACAATCGCGTCCTGCCGGGGAACTTTCTTCATGGCATCTCCTAATGGCCGCATTGCTAAGAATGACAGGGAGTAGTTTATCGTCCAATGAGCAGGATATGCGTTGATTTACCTGCTACAACCTGCTACACTCTCGGCGGGTTGTGGATAAGGCCAAGCCCCAACGAGATCGGAGTGTGAATGAATACGAAGGTTTCATTTCAGCTGGCGGGCAAGGATTCGGCATCCTGGAAGCGGCTGGGCGAAGCTCGAATCCCGAGCCCCTTCACGGCTCGATTTGAGTTCCCCAAGGATCATGCCGTCGAGATCGACATCGCGATGGAAAGCGGCGCGCCGATGTGTAACGCCATCCGCCTCGAGCGCAACCCCAAGCGGCCTTCCCTGACGGGTACGGAACTCCGGCGCTTGCCCCTTCGGGATTTGGTGAATGCCGCCGTGGGGCAGGCGGCGGTCGTACCAAAAGAGGTCGCGCCGGGCACATACGAGGGATCACCTCCGACGGCAGACGAGGCTTTCGAGATCAGCCGACAGGCCGATAGAGCCAAACGTCGACGCACGATGAACGACGAGCACCTCGAGGCGGTGGCGCAGATCTATCGCGCCACGGAGGGCGACCGTCCTCGCGATGCCGTCATGGAGGCGTTCCAAGTCTCGCCAGCAATGGCGTCCCGGTACATCAAGCTAGCGCGCGAGCGCGGCTTTCTCGGCGCAGCTCCGGGACCAGGGAAGGCGGGCGAGAAATGAGAGGCTCAGTTATCAAGCGTGGCAAGTCGTGGTCGGTTGTGGTCGAACTCCCCCCCGATCCCGAAACGGGCAAGCGCCGGCAGCGGTGGCACTCGGGTTACCGGACTCGAAAGGAAGCGGAGCGGGCCCGGGTCGAGCTTCTGAGCATCGTCGACTCGGGCACCTATGTCGACCACAACCGCGAGACACTGGCGCAGTTCATTGCCGATTGGCTCCCCGCCATCGAGCGGACGATTCGCCCCGCGACCCTTCACTCCTATGAACGAAACCTACGCCTGCACGTCACTCCCTATATCGGCGCGCTGCCGCTTCCCAAGATCGACGCCGGCGTCCTGAACGGCCTTTACGCGCGCCTGCTCAAAGACGGTCGCAGAGACCGGCAGGGGGGCCTCTCGCCCCGCACGGTGCGATACGTTCACACGATCCTTCACCGGGCGCTCAAGGATGGGACGAAATGGGGGCGCATCGCCCGCAATCCCGCGGACGCCGCCAACGCTCCTAGAGCGGCTGCTAACGCCGCTCCCGAGATGACAACCTGGACCGCTGGCGAGTTGCGAATTTTCCTGGAGCAAAACGCTGAGGATCGTCTTTACGCCGCGTGGCTCTTGCTAGCTACCACAGGAATGCGGCGCGGCGAAGCGCTCGGGCTCCGGTGGGCCGATCTCGACTTCGAGACGGGGCGCGCCGCCATCCGCCAGACGGTCGTAATGGTGGGTAAGGAAGTCATCTTCGGGACTCCTAAGACGGCTAAGGGCCGCCGGGTTATCGCTCTCGATACCGCCACGGTCGCGGGCCTCCGAGCCCACCGTGCGCGCCAGCTCGAGGAGCGGTTGCTCATAGGGGCCGGCTGGCAGGATCTCGGACTCGCCTTCTCGAAGGTGACGGGCGAGCCGCTGCACCCGGACCGCTTTTCGAGAGAGTTCGACCGCCGCGTCAAGCGTTCGGGCCTTCCCCGAATACGCCTGCATGATCTCCGCCACACCTGGGCAACCCTGGCGCTACAGGCTGGGGTCCATCCCAAGGTGGTGCAGGAGCGATTAGGGCACTCGGCTGTGGGAATTACGCTCGATGTCTACTCCCACGCCATTCCCGCCATGCAAGCGGACGCCGCGGAAAAAGTCGCCGGCCTGGTTCTCGACGCCGAGCGTTAGCAAACCGTTTGCAAACCGCCCTTCCGAGGATGCAGAGATACCCTCTGACCTGCGGATTTGCGGTGTCGGAGGGGGGACTTGAACCCCCACGCCCTGTTTAAGGGCACTAGGCCCTCAACCTAGCGCGTCTACCAATTCCGCCACTCCGACAAGCAACAGCTCCGACCGGAGCATGTCCGAGCAGGGCGCCCCAAGTATATCCGCCGGACGGGGGACGGCTCAAGACGCCCGGCGCCACCGTTCGAGGTTCCACAAAGGCCCGTCCAAGGTCGGATTGGGCTCGGGTCCCGTGAGCCCGTCCCCCCATGCCACGAACGTCTCGACGTGGGCGAAGGGCACGGCCAGCGAATCTCGGAGCGCCGCCCGGTCGTCGGTCAGACCGGGCGCGCCCGCGGCGCGCCGGATTGCGATGTCCATCGGGTCTCCTCGGCTCCAGGGGCCGTAGAATGTCGCCGCGTCTGCGGTCACAAGCTCAACCGAGAAGCCGGCGTCCTCGAGTTGCAGCCTCACCGCGCGCTGCATCAGCTCGGCGAGCTCGTCGCCGCCGGCGACGGCGATCTGGATCGGCGCGGGGGCGGTGACGGCTGCCGGGCGCGCCGGCCGGCGCCAGCCCCCGGTCGCGGCGCGGGGGCCGGGGCCGGGATGCAGGGTGGTCGCCAGGCGTCCGTGCGCCCTGACGAACCCCCGCTCGAGCTCCAGGCGATCGATCGCTCGTGCCACACCTGCCCGCCCGTCGCCGTCCATCTCCGCCCCCTCCAGATCGAACCACAGGGACTCCCAACCGAGGGCGGCCGAGTGCTCGAGCCCGATGGCATCGAGGCGTTGTCCCAGATTGACAGACGACGGTGGCGCGGCGCCGTCGAGGCGGCCCGACCCGAGCAGCGCCAGCATGATCTCGAGATCCTGGACGAACTGGACCCTTATCCGGTCCGAGTGGGGCTCGGCGCCCCACCAGCGGGGATTGGGCTTGTAGACGGCCTCGAGGCCGGGTGTGAGCGAGCTGAGCTGAAACGGGCCCCCGAAAACGCCGCCGGGGCGTACTCCCCCGCCCTCGGGAAGAATGGGGGCGGCCGTCGCCAGCGTCTGCCTCCAATCCGTCGGGGCGCCCCTAAGCTTCACTCGTCGCTCCCCAACGGCGCGCGCCGAAGAGACGTCCGCAAGCCCGGACGGAGGGGCGGCGCGCCGGACGCTGGCCACGACGTCCCCGGCGGTGATGGCCCGTCCGTTGCTCCAGCGGGCCTTTCGCAAGGTGATCTGCACTCCCGAGCCGGTTTCGGTCGCAGAGCGAGCGAGCATCGCGCGGGGACGCCCGTCGGGCTCGAATCGAAACAGCGACGGAAACAGGGGCCGCACGAGCGCGTAGGTGAGGTCTGTTGCCAAGGGAGAATAGGGATCGAGCGTCACCGGATCCCCCAGCACCCCGAACACGATGCCGCCCGCGCCCCCATCGCCGGGCACGATCGCCCCTCCCGTCGTATTCCTCTCCCGAGATGGCGCCTCGCCGCCGGGTGTGCACGCCGCGGCTACGCACGCCAGCGCAATGAAAAGGCGCCTACCCTTCGACCGAAACGGCATCGAAACCGCCCATCACGTCGAAGGGAACGTCGACACCGGGGGGGCGTACGACCCAGCGGGTTAGGAAGGTGCCTATCGGCGCTATAGGCACCTGTCCGAGCAGCTCGACCTCGGCCTTGTTATAGAGCCGGTTGCGCTCCTTGGGCGGCGGCGCACGGTGCGCCCGGGCCAGCAGGCGATCGACCCTGTCGGACTCGAGCCCCGAGTGGTTGTCGAGCGAATTGGACCGGAACAGCGGAGTCAGGAAGCCATCGGCCACCGGATATTCGGCGATCCACCCGAGCCGGTAGAGCGACTGTTGATCCTCGCTCAACCGCCGAAGGAAAGCGGGGAAACGGTACCCGTTGACATCGACCTTCAGGCCTGCAGCCCGCAGATCTCTTGCAATCGAGCGCGCGACCCGGCCATGGGGCGCCTCCTTCGTGTAGTCGAAGGTCACGGTGCGTTCGTCGGCGGGGACCTTCTTCAGGAGTCGGCGCGCCGCCCTGGGAGAGTACTCACAGAGCTTCAGGCACACATCCCGATTGAATCCGGGAATTCCTGGAGGCACGATTCCTCGTGGCGCGGTGAGTGACCGATCATAGATCTCATCTGCGATTCTCCGGCGATCAATTGCGCGGGTGATCGCCTTACGTATACGGATGTCATCCAGTTGTTCGGAGTCGATGTTGAAGCCAAGGTAGTAGCCCGCGAGCAGTGGCCCGAAGTCGTCGGCGCCGAAAGCGGCTTTGGCGGCATCGATCTCGGCTGCCGGCACCTCGGCGACATCGACGGACCCTTGGAGGACGTCGGGCCACGACACCAGGGCGTCCGGGTAGGGCACGAACCGAAGACCACCGAGCTTCGGCGCGCCCACACCTTTTCGCCAGGCGTCGAGCTTGATCGGACGCCCGGGCGTCCACCGCGTGGCCAGCTTGAAGGGCCCGTTGCCGACGGGGCGCCTGACCCACGATTTTTTGGCCGCTGCAGCTCTGGCGGGCACCGGGACCAAGGACGGATGGGTGAGCACGGCGGGGAAGTCTCTGAACGGCTCGCTCAGCTTTATCACCAGCGTCCGGGAGTCGGGCGATCTCAGCCCCCGCAGGTGATCGGTGTCACCGAAGCCGTTGGTCGCGACGAAGCCGCGCACCAGCTCGAGCGTGTAAGCGAGATCCGAAGCACTCGACTTGCGCGCTATACGGTCGAAGGCGAACCTGAAGTCGCGCGCTCGCACGGGAGAGCCGTTGTGGAACTTCATGCCCTTGCGCAGCGTGAACCTGAACACGCGACCGCCTTCGTCCACCTTCCAGCTCCGGGCGGCTGCGGGGACGACTTTCTTTGCCACCGGGTCCCATCTCGTAAGGCCTTCGAAGAGCTGGCGCACCACGAGCGCCGCCCCGGGATCTGCGACGCGCAGCGGATCGAGTGTCCCCGGCTCCCGAATTGCGACCGACAGCACGCGATCGGCGCGTTCGGCCGGTCCGGTTGAACCTCCGGAACCCGAGTCTTCCTCGGATCCCCCACCTTTGGGCTCGTCGCCGGTGGCGGACGGCTCGGGCTCGTCGGGGACGGGATCGACGCGCTCGGGCGACTCCGAGGGAGTGGGCTCGTCCCGGCCGACCCCCGCCGACGGCGCCGGCCCGGAACACCCAACCGCACCGAGCGCAAGGCACATCAGGAGCGCCAGAGGCGTTTTCATGATCGCATGGGAGAAGGAGGGCGAGCCGGCGACGGCTACTGAAGCCGAAACGCCAGAAGGATGGTGGTTGCGGAGAACACGATGGCGGTGATGACCGTGATTCGGTCGAGGTTCTTTTCCATCACCGTAGAGCCCATCGCCTGCGACTGCATTCCGCCTCCGAACATCTCGGAGACTCCTCCTCCCCGTCCGGCATGGAAGAGGATGAAGGTGATCAGCAACAGCGATGCGATGACGTGGACCGCAACAATCAGGATCGTCAGCAACTGCCCTTGTCCTTTCGGTGCTCGATCGCCTCTTCGAGACGCTGGATCACCTCTTCGTCCTCGCGCTCTACGCGATCGACGAAGTACGCCACGGCGGGCTCCGGGAAATGCTGCACGAGCCAGTCGACCACGGACTTGACGGTTGAGCTCGCGTACTCCTCCTGCGTCACGAGCGGCGTGTACCGGTGGGCTGGCTGATCCTCGACCCGCCGGACGAAGCCTTTGTCTGCGAGACGGCCCAGGGTGGTCATAACGGTCGTGTAGGCGATCGGCCTGACCTTCCTGAGGGTCTCGTGGACGTCCCTGACCGTCACCTCGGCCCGGTCCCAGACGACGTCCATGATCTCGGCCTCGAGAGGGCCCAGGACCTCGGCGAGGGTGTGCTTGCGTCTGGATGTCATGTAACCCCTTAACGAAAGGAAGGCGCAGAGATTCCATCGTAGCCCGTCGGGATGGATTTCGCCCCGTCCCGGATTCGGCTGGAGAAGATCTAGGTGCGCGCCAGGCGGACCAGATTGGGCATGATCTCGGTGCCCTTGAGGTGGCCGAGGGCACCCTTGCGGGATGCTCTCTCACCGTAGGTCTGGACCGCGTCGGAGGACACGCCCCGTCCCGCCACGAGCAGAGGGACCGGGCCATCGGTGTGCGCCCTGCGGCGGCAGCTCGTCGAGTGATCGGCCGTGACCCCGATCATCGAGCGGTCCCAGTCGATTCCATCGAGCAGCCGGGCAAAGAAAACGCCGTCGATGGCCTCGATGCTGGCCATCTTGGCCCGATAGTCTCCGTCGTGAGCAGGGACGTCGGGACCCTTGATGTGGATATAGAGGCCATCGAACCCTTCGATTGCTTCGAGGGCAAGCCGCGCCCATGCCTCGTACTGTTCGGCGGGGGCGATGCCCGTCGGGGCCTCGACCACACCCATGCCCGTGAGCCGGGCGATACCCATCTCGACGGGCATCTCGACGAAACAGCCCATCTGCGGCCCGAACGCCTCTTTGAACGGGACCAGATCGGGAAGGTGGTCGCCGCCGTCTCGGGTGAGGATGAAGTTGCCCGAAAGCTGGCCTCGTGCCGTCCGCCGCGCGTTCACCTCCGACGCGGCCAGGACCTTGTGCGAGCCTTGCAGCCACGTGTTGGTGAGCTGAGCGGCGCGCCGCGCGGCGTCGTCGAAGCCGTGTCCTTCGAGCGGGGTGACCTCTATCGCTTGGTTCTCGAACTTCTCCTTGGCCACTCCCAGAGCTCCCTGTCGTCCATAGGCGGGATCCGAGTTGGCCACCTGAGCCGAAAGGGGGCCGCGGTCTGAACGCAGCACCAGGGAGCCTCTGTGCCCCACGGTCGCCTGGAACTCGAAGGAGGCTTCGTCGAGGGTGACCTTCTCCTGCACTTCGGCGGCCAACCGGTCGGCCTCCTCCGAGGAGAGATCGCGCCCGACCCTGCGGTCGACGATCGTGAAGCCGTCGGCGTCTCGTTCGACGGTGGCGAAGTTGACGCGGTAGGCGAGGTCGCCGTCGCGGACCTCCATGCCGGCCCCCACCGCCTCGATCGGCCCCCGGCCCGTGTGGTGCTTGTGCGGGTCGTATCCCAGGATCGCAAACACGGCGATGTCCGATTCGGGAGCGATGCCCTCACCTACGGTCGTCACGTAGCCGTTTCGGCCGCGGCGTGCCAGTCCATCGAGATGGGGCGTGGAGGCCGCCTCCAGCGGCGTGCGGCCATCGAGCTCCTGTAAGGGGTCGTCACCGAGACCGTCGAGAATGACGTAGAAGATGCTGCTCGGGCTCATGTCACCGCCTTGACGATTGCACTGAACTCAGGGGCGGCGATGGAGGCGCCACCCACGAGCGCTCCATCGATATCGGGCTGCGACAGCAGGGCTTTGGCGTTACCCGCCTTCACGCTGCCACCGTAGAGCAGCCGCATGGCGCCGGCCGCGTCGGGCCCCATCATGTCTGCGAGCACCGAACGGACGTAGCCAATGGTCGCCTGCGCGTCTGCGGGCGTGGCCGTCTGTCCGGTGCCGATCGCCCAGATGGGCTCGTAGGCGATCACCGCAGCACGCGCCCGGTCGGGGCTCACACCCGCGAGCGCGGCCTGAATCTGCCGTTCGACCTTCGCGTGCGTCTCTTGCGCCGCATGTTCGGACTCCGTCTCGCCGCAGCAGATGATCGGCGTCAGCCCCGCGTCGAACCCCATCTTGACCTTTGCATTGACCTCTTCGTCGGTCTCACCCAGGATCTCGCGACGCTCCGAGTGTCCCAAGATCACATAGGTCACGTTGAGCGCCTTGAGCATGCCGGCGGAGATCTCTCCGGTGTAGGCTCCCTCATCGGCGAAGTACATGTTCTGTGCGCCGAGAACCAAGTCGTAGCGGTCCGCGTCGATGAGGGTCTGGATCGTCCGGAGTGACGTGAACGGCGGACACACCGCCACCTCGACCTTCTGCGGGTTCACATCGGCGAGCTCGTGCCCGATCTCCTGCACGAGCCGCATCGCTTCGAGGTGTGTCTTGTGCATCTTCCAGTTGCCGGCGATAAGAGTGACCCTCATATGGTCCGTCTCCGCAAAGCGGCGACGCCGGGCAAATCTTTGCCCTCGAGGAACTCAAGCGACGCGCCTCCTCCCGTGGACAGA
Organism: Actinomycetota bacterium; assembly: GCA_030860205.1. Lineage (GTDB taxonomy): Bacteria > Actinomycetota > CADDZG01 > CADDZG01 > WHSQ01 > JACDDL01. Next base: position 105,931 of record JALZIQ010000053.1, read on the forward strand.
TGCGAGATCGCTTCGGTGAGGCCCAGTCCGGCCAGCGCCGCGGCCGAGTCTCCTCCGCCCGCAACCGTGAACGCTCCGGCGTCGGTCGCCTGGGCCAGCGCCCGGGCAACGGCCTTGGTGCCCGCGGCAAAGGGCTCGACCTCGAATATTCCCATGGGTCCGTTCCACAGCACCGTGCGAGCGTCCGTGATGACCTCGGCGAAGCGCTGCGCGGTTCGTGGCCCGATGTCGACCCCCATTCGATCGCCGATGTCTTCGAGCATCACCGTGTCATAGTCTGCATCGCCGTCCGGCGAAGTCGCAGCCACGACGTCGCGCGGCAGATGAACATCGACCCCTTTTGACCCGGTCTCTTCGAGCACCTGACCAACCTCCCCGATGCGATCCTCCTCGACCAGGGAGCGGCCCACACTCTGCCCCCTGGCCTTGAGAAGCGTGAAAGCCATGGCGCCGCCGATGCAGAGCGCGTCGACCCGGTCGATCAGGTTGGCGAGCACCCCGAGCTTGTCCGACACCTTCGCCCCTCCCAGAACCGCGACAAAGGGCTTGTCGGGGTTGTGCAGAAGGCGGTCGAGCACCCCGACCTCTTCGGCGAGGAGAAGTCCGGCGGCCCTGGCTTCGAATCGCTCGGGCACACCGACCACCGAGGCGTGGGCACGGTGCGCGGCGCCGAAGGCGTCGTCGACATAGGCGTCGGCCAAGCCGGCCAAAGCGTCGGAGAAGGCGGGGTCATTGGCCTCCTCGCCGGGGTCGAAGCGCAGGTTCTCAAGCAGAACGACGGGATCATCGGAGGCGCAGGCAGCCTTCGCCTTCTCACCCGTGACGACGTCGAGAGGGGTGACGTTTCGTCCCAGCAACTCCCCCAACCGTGTGCCGACCGGAGCCAGTCGAAGCGACTCGACGGGCTTCCCCTTGGGACGTCCGAGGTGTGAGCACACGGCTAGGCGCGCCCCCTTGTCCATAAGAGCTTTCAGAGTTGGCACCGAAGCGCGCACCCGTAGGTCGTCTGTTATCCGCCCGGCTTCGAGGGGGACATTGAGGTCACAGCGAACGAGCACACGACGTCCTTCGACGTCGAGCTCGTCGATTGCAGGCAATTGCGCGCCTCCCTCTCCTCCCATGGCCCGGAGTGTAGACCTCCGTCGGCGGTTTGGTCCCAGGGGCGGCTCACGGAGTCCAATCGAAAAGGCCTCCCAGGCCGGGAACTACGACGAGCCACAGGGCCGCTGCGATAAAGGGGGTTGCGAACACATAAAGCGCGTTCTCACGCTTCAGGATCGCCAGCGCAAGCAGCGCTCCCCACAATGCCCATAACGCGAACAGGTACAAACCCGGGACGATAAGGCCGGAGCTGACATAGATGAAGCCGACCAACACATGCAGCACAAAACCAAGCACACGCAGAGCCCTGGCAACAACACGGTTCTCCACCCTCACGCGATCGGCCATCCGCACGACGGCAACCGGTTACTTGGCGTGATGATGCTACAGCTTGGAGGCTACGAGGGAAGTCAGGTCTACCAGGCGGTTGGAGTACCCCCATTCGTTGTCGTACCACCCCAGAACCTTCACCATGTTGCCGTTGGTCATCGTCGAGAGGGAGTCGAAGATGCACGAGTACGCGTTGCCGACGATATCGGAGGACACGATCGGGTCTTCGGTGAATTCTAGGATGCCCTGCATCCGCGCCGAGCCGGCTGCTTCCCGGTACGCGTTGTTGACTTCATCGATCGAGACCTCGGCTCCAAGAGTGGCTACGACGTCGGTGATCGATCCGTCGACCGTGGGAACCCTCAGCGAGATCCCGTCGAGCCGCCCTTTGAGCTCGGGCATCACGAGCGATGCAGCTTTGGCCGCTCCCGTGCTCGTTGGGATGATGTTGAGTGCCGCCGCTCGAGCCCGCCGAAGATCCTTGTGTGGCGCGTCCTGCAGACGCTGATCGCCCGTGTATGCATGACAGGTGGTCATGTAGCCACGCTCTATGCCCCAGTTGTCGTGCAACACCTTCACGAGCGGCACCACGCAGTTGGTCGTGCAGGACGCGTTGGAGATCACGTCATGGGAGCTCGGGTCATAGGCGTCTTCGTTGACGCCCATAACGATGGTGATGTCCTCTTCCTTCGCGGGAGCAGAGATGACAACCTTCCTCGCACCCCCGCTGAGGTGTTTGGCGGCGTCGTCGCGTTTTGTGAACAGGCCGGTGGATTCGACAACGACGTCGACGCCCAGATCGCCCCAGGGAAGGCTCGCCGGGTCGCGCTCGGCGAAGACCCTGACGTCATTGCCGGCGAAAGAGAAGCCGTCGTCGGTGACCTTGACCTCTTCCTTGACTCGTCCGAACACCGAATCGTATTTGAGCAGGTGCGCAA
>JALZIQ010000094.1 GCA_030860205.1 Actinomycetota bacterium
CCAGCTCTTCCTCTATGGCCGTTTCGAGGCGCGCCCAATCGGCCTCCGTGATGGATGGTCCCGGTTCGTTCAGCACCGTTATCCGGCCGCCGTCCTCGACCACGATGGCGCTCGAGCGGACCTCACCACCGGTGGGGATCGCGGACAGGGGCAAGCGCTCATCTTCGATCAGCTCGGCCACAGCACGCCCGGTCCGGCCCGCCGCGAAGCCCACGAGGTGGGCCGGGAAGTCGAGGGTGAGCGCCACGCGTGCGACGTTGACCCCCTTGCCCCCCGGCGTGATGTCGGCGCGCGAGAACCGCAGCACCTCACCGGGGCGCAGCTCAGAGATCGAGAGGGTTCGGTCGAGCGTCAGGTTCGGTCCGGCGATCAGCATGTATACGATTCCGGGTCTGGGAAAAAAAAGTCCCCAAAGGCTATCCACCGCGAGGGAGGACGGCGGCATTGCCGAGGGTGTGCGTCTTCGACGTCAACGAGACTCTGCTCGACATGAGGGCGCTTGATCCCCTGTTCGAGAGGACGTTCGGCGACCGCTCCGTCCGGGAGCGGTGGTTCGATGCGATGCTGCAGTCGGCCCTGGTTTCGACCGTAACCGCTCGCTACCAGGAGTTCGGCGCGGCCGGGTTGGCTGCGCTCGAGATGATTGCGCGTCGGCGGGGTGTAGAGCTATCCGACGAGCATCGCTCGGAGCTGAAGGCCGCGATGCAACGCCTCCCTCCGCACCCGGAGGTAGGAACCGCCCTGGAGAAGCTGCGGGATGCGGGGCTCAGGCTCGCGACCCTCACGAACTCCACGCCCGAGGTCGCCGAGGCGCAACTGGCGAACGCAGGGTTACGCGACCTCTTCGAGGCCGGCTTCTCGGCACACGAGGTGAGGCGCCTGAAGCCCGCCCCCGAGCCGTACCGGATGGCGGTGGATGCCCTCGGGGTGCGCGTGGACGAGGTGCGTCTGGTGGCAGCGCATTCCTGGGACATCGCGGGCGCCCTGAGCGTCGGCCTGGAGGCGGCCTTCGTGGCACGGCCGGGCAAGGTCCTCGATCCACTGGTGGATGCTCCCGGGATCGTTGGGGCAGACCTCGAGGAGGTGGCGACGAAGATCATAGAGGCCGAGCTCTAGCCCCCGCTGTGGTGTACGTATTCAACCGGCGGAAGCTCAGTCAAAGCGGGGTAGAGGCCCGCGGCGCGCCCTGCTGTTAGGGCGGCGCCCCGCGCCCCCGCCTCTTCGACCTGGGGTTCCAGGAAGGGGCCCAGGCGGGCCGCTTTGAGGCGGCGCAGCACGGGGCTCTTAGACCAACCGCCCCCGACCACGAGAAGCTCGGTGTCGCCTGCGGCGGCCTCGATGGTGGCGAGGATCCCGGCACCGCGTTCGACGACCGCCCCGGCTACGGCCCGCCACGCCGCCGCGGGGGACGGATGTCCGGTGATCCCGGTGAGGGCCATGTGCTCTTCGCCCACGCCCTCGACCCGGAGGTCGGTCTCGTCGGTGGCCGACTCGAGCGCGGCCGACTCGAGCGCCGCCCTCGCCGCCTCATCTTCGGCTCCGAGCAGGTCCAGGAATCGTTGCAGCGTCGCTCCCGCGGAGAAGCCGCCCATCAGCGCACGCCATCCCGGGATGACGTGGCAACCGACGCAGACACCACCGTTGACGGCCTCCAGTATCACGTCGTCTTCGACCGGCGGCCTGAGTGGGCGCACGTAGGCCTCGGCGGTGCCGCAGGAATTGAAGGTATCCCCGGGCGCAGTGGCGCCGGCGCCGACCGCAGCGCAGAGGTGGTCGTGGCCCGCCACGGTCAGAACCGCCCCCTCGGCCTCCGGCAGGGGTCCGTCCACCCGGCCGGCGGGTGCGCCTGCTTCGGTCAGGTCGGGCATCAGCCGCGGCGGCGCGCCCGCCCATCCCAGGACGTCGTCCCACCACGTGCCTCGACCCACGTCGAGCATCCCGGTGCGCGAGGCGAGCGAGGGCTCCGCCACCTGATCGCCGCCCAGGCGGTGCACGAGCCACTCGGCGACGTTTAGCCACCGCACACCTCTGCTGCTCTCGGGCGTGTTGTCCCGCAGCCAGCCAAGCTTCGCGGCGGAGCAGAGATTGCTCGCGGGCAGGCCGGTGTGGGCGGTGAACCTCGGTGCGCCGATGGCCCGGGCGAGGTCGTCCGCCTCGGCCCCGCCGCGTGTGTCGTGCCAGGCGATGCAGGGCGCGGCGGGCGCGCCGTCCCGGTCGAGGAGAACGCCGGTCTCGGCCATGCTCGTTACTCCGACGGCCACGATGGATCCGTCGAGAGGCGTCCCTCCTCCTCCTCCTGGCCCTCCTCCTCCGGAGGTGAGCGCGGCCCTCACCGCCTCGAGCGCCGCGTCGACGAAACCGGAGGGGTGCATCTCCGCTCCTGTGGGAACCGGGCGCCACGGGGTCCGGGCGCGACCGTGCCGGCGTTCGGCGCCGTCCGGGGTCACCAGGGCGGCCTTCGTGTAGGTCGTCCCCGCATCGATTCCGAGCAGAAACTCTTTGGGCATCAGGGAACCGGCGACAGGCAGCGCAGCACATCGAGGGTGCCCGAGAGATCGGCCTCGCCGGCGGCAAAGGGCACCAGCACCGTTGCGCCCCGCCCCACGCCGAGGGAGCCACCCGCGGCGGTGTCTAGGCGGCCCTCGCCCCCGAGCACGACCAGAATCGAGAACTCAGGTGGCATCGACGCCTCCGGCGCCGGTCTGATCGTCTCGGCGCGAAAGAAGCCGTCTGCGGACCGGGGGAAGAGCTTCCAGGTCCCGGGTCTGTCCGCCACCGGTTCGGGCGGCGCCAGGGTCTGATCCGCGAGCTGTGTCCGGTCCCACCCCGAGCGGTTGAGCGCCTGCAGGGCGAGGTCGAAGCCGAGGCCGAGGTGCCCGTCGGCTGCTCCGTCGATGTCAAAGCCCTCCCATTCCATGAGGATCGAGAGGTCGGTGGGCTCCTGGAGCTCGACCAGCAGGATGCCCTCCCCGATCGAATGGGGCATCCCGCCGGGAAGGAACAGGGTGTCGCCGGGCTCGACCGGGAAGCGATGGAGCGCATCGAGCATGGCGTTCGTGCTCTGCGTCTCAACCCACCTCGACGCGGTGGCCGGGTCGATGTCCTCCTTCCAGCCGACCCAAACGGCAGCGTCGGGGGTGGAGGTGGCGACGATCGCCCACGCCTCGGTTTTCCCGTGGTTCAGCCCCAGGTGCTCCCGGGCAAAGGGAACGTCCGGGTGGAAGTGCACGGGGAGGCGCTGACCGGCGTCGAGGATCTTGACGAGGACACCCGGCTCGCCGCCGAAACGTTCGGCGTGCTCCGGCCCGAAGAACCCCTCCGGATCGTCCGCCATCGCGTCGCGCAGTACCGTCCCGTCTTCGAGGCGCGCCAACCCCGCGCTGATTGAGCCCCATTCGGCGGTGGCCGAACCGACCCAGTCCTCCGGAGCCTGGGGGTCCTCCGAGGGAATGCCGCGCAGCTCCGCGATGGCCGGGCCGCCGAGGTAGAAGCGGTGAAGCTGGTTGGGTGGCAACACGAGTGGTTTCACGCAGGTCTCCCCTCAGCCCGGAGCTTCCGGAACGTAGCCTTTCGCCCGCCGAGAGGGGCTGAGTGTGAACGATTTACATCATTCATGCACCCGGCTCCTCGAGTTCGGCCTGAGCACAAGCGAGCGCCTCCTCGAACCCCACCGGCGCGCCGGAGCGTGCCGACCCCGGCTTGTAACCGCCGAGGACCGCATGTCCGGCGCGCAGCCAGAAGCAGTCGACCGTTTCGAAACCCGCCTCCCGAAGCCAACGCAACTGGTCGGCCACCGGCGACGGCTTGTCGATCTCGGGATCCGGGTAGCGGTAGAGATTCCATCTCTGCTCGACGAAGTCGCCGAAGCGGCCGGCCGATCCGTCGAGAGCCAGAGCTTGCTCCTCCGTCGCTCGGTCCCAGGTGGCGGCGTATACCTCTGCCGCCTCCGGACGGACCGGCTCGACGACATCGGCCATGAGCAGGGCCCCACCCGGACCCAGCCTGAGGCCCACCTCCTCGAACAGCCTCTTCTTGCCGGCATCGTCCAGATGGTGGATGCACAACGACGACACCACCCCGCCGGCCCCCTCCGTGGCATCGAGCCAACCAGCTTCTCCGTCCAGGTCCTCCAGCCGGAAGGGTCTGACCTCGGCGCGCCGGCCGAAACGGCCAAGGCGCGCCTGCGTCTGCTCCCGCATCGACTCCGAACCGTCGAGCGCCGACACCGACGAGCGCCGATAGCAGGCCAAGATTGCGGCGCTCAGCGCGCCTTCCCCCGAGCCCAGGTCGACCACCCGGAAGGCATCGTCGCGGCCGAACGGCAACAGGGCCACGACCACCGCGATCTGCTCGGCGCGCGCCGGGACGGCGACGGCCCCCATTCTCCGGTAGACGGCCGAATCTTCTTCGCCCCAGTGGCGTTCGTCCAAACTGATCCCCCATAGCCTGCGCCGAGGCCCAGACGGCTCGTGTCCTGAGTTAGCTTGAGCCGATGTTAGCCAAGCGAATCATCCCCTGCCTCGATGTGGACAATGGGCGGGTTGTCAAAGGAGTTCGCTTCGTCGAGCTGCGCGACGCGGGCGACCCGGTGGAGCTCGCCGCGCGTTACGACGCCGACGGCGCGGACGAGCTCGTCTACCTGGACATCACCGCGACCCACCAAGGGCGCCCCCTCATCTACGAGGTGGTCGCCCGGACCGCGGAGACGCTGTTTATTCCTCTCACCGTCGGGGGAGGCGTGCGAGCCGTCGAGGACATAAGGGCACTGTTGCGCGCCGGAGCGGACAAGGTCGCGATCAACAGCGCGGCGATCCGACGTCCCGAGCTGATACGGGAGGCGGCGGATAGGTTCGGCGCGCAGGCCATCGTCGTCGCCATCGACGCGGCGAGGGCGGGAAGGTCATGGGAGGTGTTCGCGGAGGGCGGCCGGATCGGCACCGGTCTCGACGCAGTCTCGTGGGCGAGGCGCTCCGGAGAGCTGGGCGCGGGCGAGATCCTATTGACTTCGATGGACGCCGACGGCACGACCGGCGGCTACGACATCGCCTTGACCCGGGCGGTCTCGTCTGCGGTCCCCGTCCCTGTGATCGCCTCGGGAGGCGCCGGTGCGCCCGAGCACCTCGCCGATGCGGTCGATCCGAAAGAGGGGAACGCGGCGGCGGCGCTGGCGGCCTCGGTCTTTCACTTCGGGACATTCTCCATCGCCCAGGCCAAGGACGCCCTGGCGGAGCGTTCTCTCCCGGTGAGGGTTGCGTGACCTGGACCTCGGTGGCCGAGGGGCTTCGCTTCGACAAAAAGGGCCTTGCACCCGTCATCGTCCAGGACGCGGGCACCAAGGAGATCTTGATGCTCGCCTACGTCGATGCCGAGGCGGTGCGCAAGACGCTCGAGACTAGGACGACGTGGTTCTGGAGCAGGTCGCGCGAGGAGTATTGGAACAAGGGAGCGACCTCGGGCAACACCCAGGCGATCGTCGAGGTGCGTTACGACTGCGACGCCGACGCGCTGCTGTTCCTGGTCGATCCCGCCGGACCTGCCTGTCACACGGGCGCCACCTCGTGCTTTCACAACCGGCTCGAGGGGCGGTGACGGGGCCGTACAGGCCGGATCCCGGGACCTTCGCCGACCTCTGTGACCGCCACGCGATCGTTCCGGTGTGGCGCGAAGTCCTTGCCGACGCACAAACGCCGGTAGCGGCATGGTTGCGTCTGCGGCCTGAGCCAAATGGCTTCCTGCTCGAAAGCGTCGAGGGTGGTGAGCGCTGGGGTCGCTATTCGTTTCTGGGGGGCGACGCGTTTGCAGTGATCAAGGCGAAAGACGGGCACGTCTCGGTCACCGGCGAACCGCCCGTTCGGCCCGGGGACGGCGAGGGGCCACTCGCCTACGTGAAGCGGCTCCTCGATGCATGCCGGGCCCCCCAACTGCCCGGCCTCCCACCTCTCAACGGGGGCGCGGTGGGATTCATCGGCTACGACTGCGTGCGCGAGCTCGAGCATCTCCCCGGCGCACCGGACGACGACCTCGGGTTGCCGGACCTCGTGTTGCTGCTGACACGCAGCTTCGTTGTGTTCGACCACTTTGCCCAGAAGGCGTTTGTGATCACCAACGTGGCCCGCCCGAGCGACCCGGCTCGCGCCTACGACGACGCAGTCGAGCGGTGCGAGGCGGTCGTCGAACGCCTGACGGCTCCTCTGGGGGCGCCGGCGTTCTGGGTGCGAGGGGCTCGGAACACGGGATTCGACGCGGCCGTCGATGACGACGCCTACGCGGGCATGGTGCAGCGCTGCCGGGAGCACATCTTCGCGGGGGACGCCTTTCAGGTCGTCCCCTCACGGCGCTTCGAGGCGCCGATGGCCGGCTCCTCCTTCGGCGCCTACCGCGTCCTGAGGACAGTCAATCCGAGCCCCTATATGTACTTCCTGCGCTTCGGGGCATCCGATGACCATCCCGCGTTCCAGATAGCCGGATCGTCACCCGAGCCACTCGTGCGGGTCACGGGAGATAGCGTCGTAGCGCGGCCCATCGCCGGCACGCGTGCGCGCGGCGCCGACGAGGCCGCAGACATGGCGTTGGAGCAGGAGCTCCTGGCCGACGAGAAGGAGCGCGCCGAGCACGTCATGCTTGTCGACCTCGCCCGCAACGACGTGGGACGGGTGGCTGCGTACGGTTCGGTGGCGGTCGACGAGCTGATGACGGTGGAGCGCTACAGCCACGTCATGCACATCGTCTCGAGTGTGAGCGGGCGGTTGCGCGACCCCTCGGTACCCTTCGACGCGCTGACCGCCGCCTTTCCCGCCGGCACGGTTTCCGGCGCGCCGAAGGTCAGGGCGATGGAGATCATCGACTCGCTGGAAAGAACGCGGCGCGGACCCTATGCCGGGGTGGTGGGCTACTTCAGCTTCTCCGGGAATCTCGACACCTGCATAACCATCCGGACTATCGTCGCCACGGGCGGGCGCGCCTACGTTCAGGCCGGCGCGGGCATCGTGGCGGATTCGGTGCCGGAGGAGGAGGCCGAGGAGACCCGCCGAAAGGCCGAGGCGCTGTTGAGCGCGGTGGCCGGGGCCGAGTTCCTCGAGTCCGAGCCGAGTGGGGTTAGTTCACATCCTTCATCCACTCGGCCCGACGTCAGTCCTCGTAAGGCTCCAGGGTCTCCGCCTCCTCGGGCGAGCACCTGAGGCGAACCGCGGTGGCGCTCATGTGATCGATGAGATCGGCGCGAACAAAGCGTTGGGGGCCCATGAAGTGAGCGCGGAACGCCACTCCCGAGAAGATGTCCTTGGCCACGTCGGCAACCACGGTCGAAACCTTGCCGACCTGACGATCACCGGCGAAGACCGGAGTGCCCTCCTCGAGAGCCATCCAGGAGATCGGAGCCTCCGGCGATGTCATAGCCGCAGATACTAAGTCGATGCTGCGCCACATTGCGTACGCCTTGGTTCTCGCGGCGGGGTTAGGCGCGACGAGCGCGTGCTCGGGCGGCGCCGGCCCCCCGCCGCCGGCGGCCATCGCCGCAGGTGGGCCCCCGAAGGTGCGCGCCGACGTCGTCGAGCGGCACGCGGCCCAGTTCGACCGGGAGCTCGAGTCGCGGCCGGCGGGCTCTCAGCAGGAGTTGAGCGCCGCAACCTACATCCTCGGACATCTCCAGCGCGCGGGCTACGGGGCACGGCTCGAGGGTGTGCCCGTAAAGAACCTGGTTAGCTCGACCGACGTGCTTGCCGTCCCGCCGGGAGGAGGGACCCCGGCGACGGTGGTGACCGTGGCGTACGACACGGCCGCGGGGACCCGTGACTTCGGGGCGGACATCGGTCTGTTCCTGGAGCTGGCCCGGGCCTTGAAGGTCGCGGACCCTAGGCACGACGTTCTGTTCGCCGCGCTGGGAGCCGAGAACACCGCGCTGGGCGGCGGGAACCTGGGATCTCGCCGGTTGATCGGGCTCCTGGGTGAGCAGCGGGCGGATCCGCTCGTTCTCACGGTGGAGGGAATAGGCCCCGGTCCCGTTTGCATCGACGGGCCGGAGCCCCTCGCAGGGGCGGCGGCCGGCTGCCGTGAGCCCGCCCCCGCCGGGCCCTACGCCGAGGAGGGCCTGATGCAAGCGGTAGCGAGCGGCCCTCCGGAGGCTCTCGGGCGCGTCCTGCTCGATCTCCTGCAGGGTCGGTCCTAATGTCTCGGCGCCCCGGTTTTCGGGGTTCTGGGTGACCGGCACGGCGGGTTTAGGGTCGAAGCCATGTCCTATCTCCAATCCCTCGTCACCTCGGCGGAGGCGCGCGTCGAAACGGCGAAGCGGGTCGTATCCGAAGGTGCCCTAGAGCAGCGCATCGCATCGCTCGGACGGCCGCGGTCGCTCTCCCACGCCCTGGACAATGGTTCGGTAGCCCTCATCGGCGAGATCAAGCGAGCTTCACCGAGCGCGGGCGAGCTCAACCTCGGCCTCAACGCAGCCGATCTTGCACGGGCTTACGTTCGCGGAGGAGCTGCGGCGGTCTCGGTCCTGACTGAGCCCGACGGCTTCAGAGGCTCTCTCGAGGACCTCGAGGACGCGGCGGGTGCAGGCGCGCCGGTGCTGCGCAAGGATTTCGTGGTCGATCCGTGGCAGGCGCTCGAGTCGAGGGCGGCGGGCGCCGACGCCGTGCTGGTGATCGCTAGGGCGGTGGGCGAGCGGCTGTCCGAGATCGTCTCCGGGGTCGAGGCCTTCGGCATGGAGGCGCTTGTGGAGGTGCACGACGACGACGACCTCGAGTTGGCGGCGCTCGCCGGGGTGAAGCTCATCGGAGTCAACCACCGGGACCTGGGCACCTTCGAGGTGGATTCGGCCCGGACGGAGAAGCTTGCACCTCATATGCCGGAGGGAGCGACGTTGGTGGCGTTGTCCGGGGTGTCGCGACGCGCCGAGGTCGTCGAGCTGGAAGCCGCGGGGGCGGATGCGATCCTTGTCGGTGAGGCGCTCGTTACCGCGGACGATCCCGCCGCCAAGGTACGCGAGCTTCTGGGGTTGGCTTGACCACTCCCGTCGTCAAGCCGGACGGCTCGGTCGGGGTGGGCGGCCGCTTCGGTACCTTCGGCGGACGCTACGTTCCCGAGTCGCTCATGGGCGCGCTCGATGAGCTCGAGCGCGAGTGGGAGGCGGCGCGTTCCGATCCGGGGTTCACCGAGGAGCTCACCCGTTTGCTGAAGGTGATCGTGGGCCGGCCGACCCCACTATACGACGCAACCCGGTTGTCCGAGCGTGTGGGCGCACGCCTGCTCCTCAAGCGGGAGGACCTGGCCCACACCGGAGCCCACAAGATCAACAACACGGTGGGCCAGGCGCTGCTGGCCGTGCGGATGGGAAAGAGCCGTATCATCGCGGAGACCGGCGCCGGGCAGCACGGTGTCGCCTCCGCAACCGCAGCGGCTTATTTCGGGCTCCCCTGCGTCGTGTACATGGGGGCGACCGACGTCGAGCGCCAGCACCTCAACGTGGTGCGGATGGAGATGCTCGGCGCCGAGGTCGTGCCGGTGAATGCGGGCTCGGCGACCCTCAAGGACGCGATCAACGAGGCCCTGCGCGACTGGGTGACAAACGTCGAGAGCACGCACTACATCATCGGTTCGGTCGTGGGGCCGCACCCTTATCCAGAGCTGGTGGCATCGCTGCAGTCGGTAATCGGAGACGAGGCCCGGGCGCAGGTCCTCGAGCTCACCGGCGGTCTCCCCGACGAGGTCGTCGCCTGTGTCGGCGGAGGAAGCAACGCCGTGGGCTTGTTCCGGGCCTTTTACCGGGATCAGTCTGTGCGGATCACCGGGGTCGAGGCCGCCGGTGAGGGCCTCGACAAACGACATGGGGCGTCCATCACGGCAGGCGATCCCGGCATCCTGCACGGCGCTCGCAGCATGGTCCTACAGGGGGCCGACGGCCGCATCACCGAGGCGCACTCGATCTCGGCCGGTCTCGATTACCCGGGTGTCGGCCCCGAGCACGCCTGGCTCGCGACCTCGGGGCGCGCCTCCTACCGGGCGGTGACCGACGTCGACGCCCTGGTTGGATTCAAGGCCCTGGCGGAGACCGAAGGAATCCTCGCGGCGCTCGAGCCGTCCCACGCTCTGGCCCACGTCCTCGAGCACGGGGCCGCATCGGAGACGATCGTCGTGGGGCTCTCGGGCAGGGGAGACAAGGACATGACCACGATCGCCCGAGCGATGCCCAGGGGATGAACGCGCTGGCGGCCCGCCTCGAAGAACGGCGCGCCGGCGGGCGCAAGCTGTTGGTGCCCTACGTGATGGGTGGAATACCCGACCGGGCATCCTTCCCTCAGGCCATGCAGGCCGCCGCCGAGCATGCGGACGCCCTCGAAGTCGGGCTCCCGTACTCGGACCCATTGATGGACGGCCCGGTGATTGCCGAGGCGGGGGAGCGCGCCATGGCTTCGGGCACGGGGCCGCTCGACGCGCTGGAGCTGGCCGCCCGGGTGCATATCGGCGCCCCTAAGATAGCCATGACTTACTACAACCCGATCCACCGGATCGGGGAGGTGGAGTTCTGCGAGCGGGCCGCGACGGCGGGGTTCGGAGGTTTGATCGTGCCCGACATCCCGGTGGAGGAGTCCGAGAGCTTGCGCAAGGCGGCCGGAGACCATGCCCTGGCGTGGATACCGCTGGTTGCCCCGACCTCCTCGGCGCGCCGGGTGGCCGACATCGTCCGCAGCGCCACCGGCTTTGTCTACGCGGTGTCGACCCTGGGTGTCACCGGGACGCGCGAATCGCTGTCGGAGCGCGCCGCCCGGGTCGTGGCGGCCTGCCGCGCGGCGACCGATGCTCCGGTAGTCGTCGGGATAGGCGTGTCCAACGCGGTGCAGGCGGTCGAGGCGACGAGGTCGGCCGACGGTGTGGTGATCGGGTCTGCACTGGTGGATCTGGTGCTCAAGTCGGGGCCGGATGCGGCCCGGGAGTTCCTGGCGGGCGTGCGCTCCGCACTCGACGACGCGCCGGGCTGAGCCGGCGCCGGAACGGCGCTAAAGGAGCGCTTTCAGGGTCGAGGCGACGTCATCGCGGGTGTTGTACACGTGCCACGCGGTGCGCAGCTTTCCGGCACGCGTCGATGCAAGGATGCCGGAGCCCTCGAGCTTGGCGGCGGCGCCGGGGACCTGGGCCGACACGATCGCCGAGTTGCCCGGGTCAAGACCGAGCCCGCAGCGGAATGCGTTGGCGAGCTCGACATCGTGCCGGTGAATCGCAGGAACCCCGATGCGGTTGATTAGCTCAATGGCCGGCTGCGTCCCCACCCAGGAGAACCACGCCGGGGAGGTGTCCAGCCGGCGGGTGCTCGTCGCCAATCGGAGCGGCATCCCGTAGTAGGAGCTGTGGACGTCTTCCCCCGCGTACCAGCCTGCAGAGGTGGGGCGCACGGAATCGAGGCGTTCGGGCCGGACGGTCAAGAAGGCGCTCCCGCGCGGCGACATGAGCCATTTGTAGGCGGCGCAGACAACGAAGTCGAAACGGGAGGCCCCGAGTGGCAGCCAACCGCATGCCTGGGTGGCGTCGACGATGGTGAGCGCGCCGTGGTGGCGCGCCGAGGCTGCGATTGCATTGAGGTCGGCGACCTCGCCGGTGGCGGATTGAACCGCGCTGAAGGCGACGACGTCCGAGTTGCCGTCGATGGCATCTGCGATCTGCGCCGCCGGCACCGTCTGCACTGTTACACCTCGGTTCCCCTGGACCAGATACGGCCATAGGTTCGAGGTGAACTCATCGTCGGGGACGAGCACGCGCGAACCGTCGGGCAGGGACGCAGCAACCGGGCCCAGCAGACCCGAGACGGTCGAACCGATCGCAACCTCTTCGGATTCGACGCCGACAAGCGCCGCAAAGGCAGTTCGGGCGCCTTCGGTGGCCCCGCCCCACGGCTCCCAGCTCGTGCCTCCGGCGCGCCAGCTCTCGAGGGCTTGCTGCAACGCGTTCCAGGCGGATTCCGGCGGCAGGCCGTAGCTGGCGGTGTTCAGATAGATGCCTCCGGGGCGCCACTGTGAGCGGTATCCGGCCACCGGGAGCGTGCTCATCGAAGCGATGTTACGGGCTCTCCTCGCAAGGGGAAAGGCAGAACCCCCACCGGGAACCGGTGACTACGCGACTTCGATTTGGGCCGCGTCTTCTTCGACTAAGCCGGGGATGGGTTGCGCTCGCAGGCCGTCCCCGTGCCGCTCGGTGTCGCGCATGCCGGGCAGGAACAGGAACGCGGTGAACACAACTCCCCCCGCGATCCCTGCGCCGATCATCGTCTGATCGACGCCGAACAACTGGGCAGCCGGCCCGGTAAGAGCGAACGAAACAGGCACCAGGCCGATGGAGACCATCCAGTCGAGGCTCGTCACGCGCCCGAGCATCTCTCTGGGTACGAGCGTGTGCATCAGCGTTCCCCAGACGATCATTCCCGCAGTCGCAGTCCCGCCCGAGACGAAGCTCCAAACCATCGCCTGCCACATCGACTCTGCAAAGGCAAAGCCCGCCGTTACCCCGATCGAGATGCCGAACGCCGCATACATAAAGGTCATGTGGCGGCGGGGGAGCCCGCGCTGTCCCAGCACGAGCGCAGCAAGGATCGCCCCCACGCCTCCCCACGCGTAGACGAAGCCGAGATCATCAGCGCCTCCGTTCAGCTGGTTCTTGACGATGTAGGGCACGAGCACCTCGAACGGGCCCCAGAAGAGCAACAGCCCTATCGAGGCTGCGGTGAGCGTGCCCCACAGCCACGTGTGCGAGCGCACGAAGCTCAAACCCTGTTTGATCTCACGGACGGCGTCGGCACCGCCGCCGCTTCGGGCAGTCGGGCGTGACGACATCGCCATAAGAGCAGCCGCCGAGAGCGCAAATGTCGCGGCATCTACGAGGAAGGCTTCGCCGATACCGAACAGAGCGATCGTGGCTCCGCCCAGGGCCGGTCCCATCATCCGAAGCATCAAGGGGCGCACGAACTGGTCGAGGGAGTTCGCTTCCACCAGAAGATTCTTGGGCACCAGGTCCGGAACTATGGCCCCGAAGGCGGGCCCGAAGAACGCTTCTCCCGTTCCGTAGAGCGCAACCAGCACGAAGAGGTGCGACAGCTCGAGAGTCTGGGTCAACGAGAGCACGCCGATGACGGCGATGGCAAGGCCGCGCAGTATGTCGCTCGTGATCATCACTTTGCGCCGGTCGAACCGATCGCTGATGACGCCGCCGACGATCAAGAACCCGACCATGGGCACCGTCCATGCCGCCCACACGAGCGACAGCGCCGTGGGTACGTTCGATAGCTCGTAAACCTGCCACGCGATGGCGACGTAGTAGATGCCGTCGCCGAGCAGCGACACGGTCATCGCCGTCCACAACAGGGCGAAGTCGCGAATGCGCATCGGCTTGAGAATCCTGAATCGGTTGGCGAATCGGCGCGCCGAGGAGCCCTTGTCGGAGCGATCGTTGAAGTTGTGTTTGCGGAAAGTCATGGTGGTGCTCCTGCTCTGCTAAATGGAATAAGGGGGGTTGGAGGGTGTCGCGCCGGGTGGTGGCGCAGTTGCCGCTGGGAGGTGCCGAGCTGGGGTGGTTAGCTCAGTGCGAGGAGCCCAGGGCGCACCACGGCACCAGGTCGCGCGCCTGCGACCTCGATACCTAAAGTGATGCACGGGCTCGTAAACATGATCGGTCCACGATAGCAGAGGAAGCCGGTCGCCCCGACCGGCGCGCCCTTAGTTCGCGCCGAGTTCGCGCTCGACCGCGCCGAATCGCCGGTGTCACACCCCCTCTTTAGTGTGTGAAAGGTGGCTATAGGACACGGCAGGAAGGGCTGCAGTGCGGACCAGGGCGCAGGTGGAGTTCGTCTTAGACTTGTCGCTGCTGGGCATGAACGACTGCGAGATAGCGCGCCGCACAGGCATCCCGCGCCGAACCGTGGGCGACTGGCGCCGCCACGGCGGCCAACATCACGGCTTCGGCAAGAACGACGATCGAAGCGAGGAACCCGACCGGCAATGTCCGATCTGTGGAAAAGGCGACCTCCACCGTGAATGGTATGCGTACCTGCTAGGGATGTATCTGGGAGATGGCTGCCTGTCGGTGCATCCTCGCGGCGTCTTCAGGCTGCGCATCAGCCTCGACGTTCGATATCCAGGCATCATCGACGAGTGCAGCAGAGCTGTGGCTGCCATGCATCCCGCCATGAAGGTGGGGCGCGTGCAACGCATCGGTTGTGCAGATGTCGCCGCCTACTGGAAGCACTGGCCGTGCCTGTTCCCCCAGCATGGTTCAGGGCCAAAGCATTTGAGAACAATCGCATTGACCTCCTGGCAGCAGGAGATCGCCGATGTCTACCCCGGGCGCCTACTACGGGGGCTGATCCACTCGGATGGCTGTCGAGGAATGAACCGCGTCAAGGGCAAGGAGTATCCTCGCTACCATTTCACAAACCATTCTTCAGAGATTCGGTCGATCTTCTGCAAAGCGTGCGACCGATACGGAGTGGCGTGGCGCCAGATGAACTGGAGAACCATTTCGGTGGCCAGGCGACCCGACGTCGCGAAGCTGGATCTAATAATTGGGCCGAAGACCTAGGGAGCCAGGTTCTGGCGCTAAAATCAAACGTTTGCCGGGATGGCGAAATCGGGATACGCGATGGCTTCAAAATCCATTGTCCGAAAGGACGTGCGGGTTCGAATCCCGCTCCCGGCACGAGCACGTTGTTGCACATGGAGCCTTCGACCTCCCAATGGTTTCGCGTCGGTTGCGGGCGGGTCAAGGGGTCAACCGAGGTGCGAGGCCGATCAGGGCCCGGCGCGCCGATCGGGGCGTGACGGCCTATACTTCTCCGCCCCATGCACATCCACAAGAGCCTTTCGTCCCTCGGCGGTGAGCTCGATCGGGCGCGCCAGGAGCTTCGCATAGTCGAGGAGCAGATCCTCTTTCAGATGGACGTCGCCGAGGAGGAGCGCACCCGGATGCTCGTCGCCGAGACGCCCCTTGCCGAACGGAACCATCGCATCGCCCGGGACGACCTCGAGCGCATGCAGAAGGAGCGCAGCCGGATCTCCCAGGAGATCGAGCGCCTCCGGGCCGAGCAGGACCGCCTCCTCGACCGCATGCTCGGGTGAGCTGATGCCCGAGAAGAGCGCCGCCCCCCGCATAGTGATCGCCGAGGACGAGGCGATCATCCGGCTCGATCTCAAGGAGATGCTCCAGGAGGAGGGACTCGATGTCGTGGGGGAGGCCTCCGATGGCGACGCCGCCATCCGTCTCGCCGAAGAGCGGCGCGCCGATCTCGTCATCATGGACATCAAGATGCCCGGCATGGACGGGCTCGCCGCCGCCGAGCGCATCACCGACCGGGGGCTGGGAGCGGTCCTGATCCTCACCGCGTTCTCCCAGAAGGACCTGGTCCGGCGCGCCGCGCAGGGGGGCGCAATGGGGTATCTTGTCAAACCTTTCCAGAAAGCCGACCTGATGCCCGCCATCGAGATCGCCCTCGTCCGCCACGCCGAGCTCCAGGCGGTCAAAGCGGAATCGGCCGATCTCGCAGAGCGCCTCGACACCCGCAAGTTCATCGACCGGGCGAAGGGCTATCTGGCCGATCGCAGGGGGATGAGTGAGGCCGAGGCCTTTCGCTTCATCCAGAAGAAGGCGATGGACGAGCGCCGTCCCATGAAGGATGTCGCCCGGGATCTGATCGCGGGCTAATTCCTCCTGGGTTAAGCTTGCCACAGTTGTAGTAACTGACGCCGCCAACCTGTAGGGTTATGCCTCACATCCTGAGATCGAGCCTCTCCGAGGACCGGCAGCCAATGCTACAAGGGGGAAACATGAAGAAGCCGAAGTGGGTCGTTCAGGTAGCCATTCTCGCTTGCATACTGTTGTTGAGCGCGGCCTGTGCACGTGAGAGCGGAGGAGATGGCGAGACCGGTGGCGGAGGCGCGGAGTGCCCCGACTCCGAGTTCGGCTGCGTCGAGGTCGGCGCCGATGATCCGATCCAGATCGGCACCCTGCTGGTGATCACCGGAGCCAACTCCGCTCTGGGGCTCGACAGCCAGTACGGGGTTGAGATCGCCGCGCAGATGCGCCCCGAGGTTGCCGGCCACCAGGTCGAGCTCACTAACGAGGACGAGGGCTGCGTGGCGGAAGGCGGCCAGAGCGGGGCCCAGTCGCTGGTTTCCGATCCCCAGATAGTGGCGGTCATCGGCACGAGTTGCTCGAGCGCCGGCGTTCCCGCGGCCGAGATCACCAGCGAAAAGGGCGTCCTCATGGTGTCGCCGTCCGCCACGGCCTATGACCTCACCGACCCGGCGACCCACCAGCCGTTCTTCGCCCGCACCGCCCACAACGACCTGATACAGGGTGCGGCAATGGCCCAGTTCGCCGCCGAGGAGATCAAGGCCAAGTCGGCCGCCACCATTCACGACGGGAGCCCGTACGCAGATGGACTTCAGACGGCGTTCTCGGACAACTTCGAGAGCGAGTACGGCGGCACGATCACGACCCAGGAAGCCATCCAGGTGGGGGACAAGGACTTCAAGCCGGTGTTGACCAGCATCGCCGCCGAGGAGCCAGAGTACCTCTACTACCCCGTGTTCACGCCCGAGGGGGCCGGCATCACCCAGCAGGCTCGCCAGACGGCCGGCCTCGCCGACACCGATCTCGCCGGATCCGACGGGATGCTCAGTGAGGACTTCGTCGATGCAGCGGGCGGTGACGCCGCGACCGGGATGTTCCTGTCCGGCCCCGACATCCAGTTCAAGGGCAGCTTCTACCAGAAGGAGTTCCTGCCGGCCTACAAGAAGGAGTTCGGAAACCCGCCCTCGGTGTTCCACGCCCACGCGTTCGGCGCGACCAACATGCTGTTCGATGCCATCGAAGAGGTCGCGGTCGAAACCGACGACGGCGGGTTGCTGATCCCCCGAACCCAGCTGCGCGACGCATTCTTCGACACCTCGGGCTACAAGGGCATCATCGGCACCTTGACCTGTGACGAGAACGGCGACTGCAACCCGACGACGACGATCGCAGTGAACGAGGTGACGTCGGCCGGGGCATTCAAGCCGACGTTCACAGTGACCCTGGACCTCGAAGAGGCCAAATAGCGGCCGCATAGAACGGAAAGCAGGGTTGCGGGGACATCTGACCCGCAACCCTCGTCCCGTCATATGAGCTCCCGGACCGCACCCGACCAGCAGGCGCCGCAGGCGCTGGGTCGCTTGCAACGCGCCATGCTGCGCTTGCCGATCCGTCAGATCTTCCTTGTCGTTCTCGCCATTCTGCTTGCCGTGGGGCTCTTCCTCGGCATCCGCTCCAACCTGCGGGCGGGGATCCTTTCCGGGGCCGACTATCGCTCCTTCGTGGTGGACGGCATCGCACGGGGGGCTCTCTATGCGGTGATCGCTGTGGGTTACACGCTCGTCTACGGCATCTTGTTCCTCATCAACTTCGCCCACGGTGAGGTCTTCATGGCGGGAGCGTTCACCAGCTTCTTCGTCGCCCGAACGCTCAGCCAGATCGGATTCCTGAACGACCACCCGTTCATTTCGATCGTCATCCTGCTCTTGGTCTCGATGGCGGTGTCCACGATCACCGCGATACTGCTCGAGCGGATCGCGTACAGGCGGTTGCGCGGGGCGCCGCGCCTCATCCCACTCATCACTGCGATCGGCGCGTCGCTCTTTCTCCAGAACACCTTCCGCGCCCTCTACGGCGCCAACACACGCGGTTACCCGGTACCGGAATCGATGCAGGGCAGGATGGATATCTTCGGCATCCCGGTGCTGAGAACTCAGACTCTCGTCATCGTCGGCGCGGCGCTGTTGATGGTCGGGCTCTACTTCTTCATCGAGAGAACCAAGACCGGCCGCTCCATGCGAGCCGTGGGAGAGGACCGGGAGATCGCCAGCCTGATGGGCATCAACGTCGATCGGGTCATCGTTCAGACCTTCGCCATCGGCGGGATGCTTGCCGGCGCCGCCGGTGTGCTGTGGGCCATGGTCTTCGGACAGGTCGACTTCTTCATGGGCTTCTTTCCCGGCATCAAGGCGTTCACCGCGGCGGTGCTCGGCGGCATCGGCAACATCGTCGGCGCCGGCCTGGGCGGTCTCTTGCTCGGAGTGCTGGAATCGCTTGCCCCCTATCTCTTCATCTCGCCCAGCGTTCCGTCCCCCAACCAGCTCACCGACGCCATCGCGTTCACGATTCTCGTTCTCATCTTGATCTTCCGGCCCGGTGGAATTCTGGGCTCGAGTGAGGAGGAGAA
>JALZIQ010000104.1 GCA_030860205.1 Actinomycetota bacterium
CATCGCGCTCGGCGCGCTCCGCTTCGCCCCTGGCGGCCTCGATGGCCGCTTTGAGCTCGCGGATGCCGTCGATTGCCTCCTTCTCCTGCGCCCATTGCGCCTTCATGCCGTCCATCTCTTCATGGAGGCCGGCGAGCTGCTCCTCGATGGCGTCCAGCCGCGCCCGGGACGCCTCATCCGTTTCTTTAGCCAGGGCAGCCCTTTCGATCTCGAGCTGCTTGACGCGCCGATCCAAGACATCGATCTCCAGAGGCATCGAGTCGATCTCGATGCGCAACCGCGAGGCCGCCTCGTCGACGAGGTCGATCGCCTTGTCGGGAAGGAAACGCCCCGTTACATACCGGTCCGATAGCACCGCTGCCGCGACCAGCGCGGCATCCTGTATACGCACACCGTGGTGCACCTCGTAGCGCTCCTTGAGGCCCCTCAAGATCGCGATAGCATCGGGTACGGAGGGTTCACCGACGACCACCGGCTGAAAGCGACGCTCGAGAGCCGGGTCCTTTTCGATGTGCTTTCGGTACTCGTCCAGAGTCGTTGCTCCGACCATGCGGAGCTCGCCGCGCGCAAGCATCGGTTTGATCATGTTCCCTGCATCCATGGCGCCCTCGGCCGCTCCTGCTCCGACGACCGTATGCAGCTCATCGACGAACGAGATGACTTCACCCTCGGCGTCGGAGATTTCCTTGAGCACCGCCTTGAGCCGCTCTTCGAACTCGCCTCGGTACTTCGAGCCGGCGATCATCCCGCCGATATCCAACGACACTAGACGCTTGTTCTTGAGCGACTCGGGCACATCGCCGGCGACTATTCGATTTGCGAGCCCTTCGACGATGGCGGTCTTACCGACTCCAGGCTCCCCTATCAGAACCGGGTTGTTCTTGGTGCGTCGGGACAGGACCTGGACGACACGGCGTATCTCTTCGTCCCGCCCGATCACGGGGTCGAGCTTCCCGCGGCGGGCGGCCTCGGTCAGATCGCGCCCGAAGCGCTCCAGCGCCTGGTACTTGTCCTCCGGGGTCTGGTCCGTGACCCGTTGGGAGCCCCGAATCTCCTTGAGCGCATGCAAGACCTTCGACTTGTCGATGCCCGCGCCGACCAATTGGGGAGCGAGATCACCTTCGAGCAGAGCCAGCAGGAGGTGCTCGGTCGAAACGTAGGCATCCCCGAGCGAGACCGCCTCACCCTCGGCGCGCCCAAGGGACCTCGACAACGCCTGCGACACGTACGGCTCGACTCCTCCGTAGACCTTCGGGAGCTCGTCGATGACTCCTTCCACCGCCGTCCGCAGAGAACGGGGTTGCGCCCCCATCTTCTCCAGCAGCGGATAGACGACGCCCTCCGCCTGCCCCAGGAGAGCGGCCAGGAGATGCGCGTCTTCGATCTGGGCGTGGTTTTGCTCCCGAGCCAGTCGCTGCGCGCCCGCGAGCGCATCCTGCGATTTGACCGTCAGCTTCTCTGTGTTCATGTTCACCTGCCATTTCGTCGTTTGAATATCATGGCAACATAAAAGTTGAGTCTAACACTATCAACATTCAACGGCCTCGCTCGCCCTCCTTCCTGCCTGAGCGGGAACGGGAATAGCTCCATCCGCTCGGCTCGGTTGCGGGTAGGATTCGGGTCCGGCTGAGAACGAGGGGGCGCGGCCGGGTTACCGCATTCATGCTCCCTCGTGCCGGATCCCGGTTAGCTGCGAGGAGACGCCATGGACTTCAGGTACCCGTTGACCCGGTACGTCTATCGCCCCCTATCCGTGCCCCTGGCGTCCCGGCTGGCGCGAACGCCGGTGACGCCGGTGCAGGTGACCGTGATCAGCGCTGTGTTTGCTTTGGCCGGAGCGGTTGCCGTGGGTTTCCAGCAGTACCTGCTTGGGGTCTTCTTGACGCTCGTGGGAGCGATAACGGATTGCGTGGACGGCGACCTGGCCCGAGTCACCGGGAAGACATCGCGCGCCGGCGCTTACCTCGACAGCGTGCTCGACCGATGGACCGATGCGGCTCTCATCGTGGGCCTGGGATGGTCCGACATCGAGCGATTCGGGCCGGCCGCCGCACTCGCCCTCGTGGGATCCTTTCTGGTCAGCTACACGCGCAGTCGTGCGCAGAGCCTCGGGGTCGACCCGCGGCACGGAATCGCCGGACGGGACGCCCGCATGCTCATCCTCATGGTCGGCGCAGTTTTCGGGCTCATCTCGGTGGCACTGTGGGCCGTGGCGGTTCTGAGCGCAGTAACCGCGGTTCACCGCATGGTGTGGTCGATCCAGGCGTTGGACCGGTTCGACAGCACCGGCACGACCTGATCGCCCTGTTCCATTGCAGAGCTCGACCCGCTTTCCGGGCCTTCGAGTGCAATGGAGCCGAAGAAGCGATTACCCGCCGCTGGACGCCTTTCGCCACCCGGTCACCGCTCCCGGCCGGAGCTCCACGCCGTCGTCGGGGCCGATGTCGGCCCGGCCGAAGTATTCGTCGAGATCTTTGCGGCTGAGGTTCTCCTTCTCCAGAAGGATCGTTGCCAGCCGGTCGAGGTCCGAGCGATGCTCGGCAAGAATCCGGCGCGCCCGGTCGTGTCCACCGGTCAGAAGCGCCATAACCTCGCGGTCGATGGCGATCTCGGTCTCCTCGGAGATGCTCTCGTTGCGCCGGAACGAAGGTCCCAGGAACCGGGGGCCCTGCTCGGAGATGTTGATGGGGCCGACCTTGGCCGACATCCCGAACTCCATCACCATGCGACGCGCAATCTCAGTCGCCTTCTGCAGATCATCCTGAGCACCCGTGGTGGCGAACTCGAACACGATCTCTTCCGCCGAACGGCCGCCCAACAACACCGCGATGCGATCTCGCAACTCCGGCTCGGACATGAGGTAGCGCTCCTCGTCGGGCAGCTGCTGGGTGAAACCCAGGGCTCCGATACCTCTCGGGATGATCGAAATGCGGTGCACCGGGTCGGCGTGATCCACGAACAGAGCGACTAGTGCATGCCCTAGCTCGTGGTACGCCACGAGGCGGCGCTCGGACTCGGAGAGCACCTGAGAGCGCCGTTCGAGGCCCGCGACCACCCTGTCGATAGCCTCTTCGAGATCAACCATGTCTACTTGGTCTTTGCCGCGCCGCGCCGCTAGGAGCGCGCCTTCATTGATTACGTTCGCGAGTTGCGCACCGGAGAAGCCCGGGGTGCGGCGCGCCAGCAGCTTGAGATCGGCGCCGGTCCCGAGCTTGACGCTGCGTGCGTGAATCGCGAGGATCTCCTCGCGCCCGCCGATGTCGGGCAGGTTGACCTGAATCTGGCGATCGAAGCGGCCCGGGCGAAGCAACGCTTGGTCGAGCACCTCGGGACGGTTGGAGGCGGCCACTATGATGACGCCCGAGTTGGGCTCGAAGCCATCCATCTCGGTGAGCAGTTGCTGCAGCGTCTGCTCCTGCTCCTGGTGTGAGCCCATCTGGCCGCCGACTGCGCCGGACCGGGCTTGGCCGATGGCGTCGATCTCGTCGATGAACACGATGGCAGGCGCTCGCTCGCGCGCCTGCTGGAACATGTCCCGCACGCGCGCCGCACCCAGGCCCACGAAAAGCTCGATGAATTCGGAGGCCGATATGTAGAAGAAGGGGACGTCGGCTTCTCCGGCGATGGCCCGCGCCAGTAGAGTCTTGCCGGTGCCGGGGGGTCCCACCAACAAGACCCCCTTCGGAATGCGGGCACCCAACCGACGATACTTGTCCGAGTTCTTGAGATAGTCGACCAGCTCGACGAGCTCTGCCTCGACTTCGTCGACCCCGGCGACGTCATTGAAGGTCGTCTTGAGGTCCGTGCGGTCGTACAGCTTTGCCTTGTTCTTCCCGAACGACATCGGTCCCCCTCCCCCCATCTGCCGGCCCATGCGGCGCATGAACAGGTAGTAGAGGCCTCCGATCAACGCGAAGGGCAGAATGAACGAGAACAGAAGACCGCTCCAGGGGCTGGGCTGTGAGGCCGTGACCTCGACACCCGCCTCACGAAGCTGGTCGACCAGCGGGTTGGTCTCGAAATTCGGAGGGATGGTTGCAGAGAAGCGGGTCTCGGCGCCGTCCTCCTCGTAGACGCCGTCGACCGAGACAGTTGAGATGTCGGCCTCCTTCACGCGGCCGTCCTCGACCAGGTTGAGAAAGCGCGAGAACTGAATCTCGGTCACTTCGCCGAAGAAGGGACCCTGGATCAACATCAGCAAGAGGAAGCCTCCTGCGATCCAGGCAGCCGTGATCCACCGCTTTCGGTCCGGACCCTCGCTGGGCCGGCCGGACGGGGAGGGCTTGGTTATCTTGGGTGCCACGGCTTGCTCCTGACTCCATTACGTGCGATCACAGACTCGGGACAACCCTACCGGGGCGCAGGGACATATGCCCGGCCGTCGAGGGTGCAACTACCCCACCGGGTCTGACTACCCTGGAGGACGCGAGAGACGGAGGGACAGACTTGAGCTCGAAACCGTCGCAGGTGGTGTTGCTGGTCGGAGGCGACCTCTTGGCGACGGCGCGCCTCGAGCGTGCGGCCACAGACGCCGGAGCAGAGCTCAGGAGCAGCTCACCCGAGAAGATGGTGGATGCAATTCAATCCGAGCGCCCCGACATTCTGGTCCTTGACCTCGACCGCGGGCGGTCGGGCGTGCTCGAGAGCCTGGGCGAAGCCCGTGAACGGGGTCTGTCGACGGGGCGAGTGGTGGGCTACTTCTCCCACGTCGACGGTTCACTCCGTGCGCAGGCGCAAGCGGTCGGATGCCGCGCTCTGCCTCGGGGACGCTTCTGGAGCAACCTCCCCGAGGAGCTCCGTGCGCCGGAAGCGCAAACCTAGAGCCGCCGCGGCCCCGTCTATATTCGGCCCATGACGGCCATTCCGGATGTCCTGGTAGTCGGCGGCGGCGCCATCGGCCTCTCCGTCGCATGGAGGACCGCGGTCGCCGGTCTGCGCGTAACCGTCGTGGACGACCACCACCCCGCACAGGCCTCGTGGGCCGCAGCCGGCATGATCGCGCCGGTATCCGAAGCCCATTACGGTGAGGAGACCCTCCTCGATCTCAATCTCCTATCGGCGCGCCGTTATCCGCAATGGGTCGAAGAGCTCGAGGAGGCCAGCGGCCGGGCCACCGGCTACACGCCGTGCGGCACCCTCGTCGTGGCGCTGGACGGCGACGACAAGGAGCAGCTCGATCATCTCCACAGCTTTCAAACCGAGCTCGGTCTGCCGGTCCAACGCCTGCGCGGGAGGGAGTGCCGGGAGCTCGAGCCGGGCCTCACTCCCGGGGTTCGAGCGGGACTGCATGTGGACGGCGACCATCAGATCGACAATCGCAAGCTCGTCGACGCGCTGGAGATCGCCTGCACCCGGAGGGAGGTGGACTTCATCCATGGGAGCGTCTCCTCCCTGACCGTCGAAGGAGAGCGAGTTACCGGCGCCGGACTGGCCTCCGGAGATTCCATCCCCTGCGACAAGGTGGTACTGGCGGCGGGATGCTGGTCGGGGGCTATCGATGGCGTCCCGCCCTCGGTTACCGACGGTGTGCGTCCGGTCAAAGGGCAGCTTCTCTACCTCGAAGGCCGGCCCGGACAGCCTCCCCTGGCTCGACGAAACGTGCGCACGATGGACGTCTACGTGGTGGCGCGCGGCGACGGGCGATCGGTGGTCGGCGCGACCGTCGAGGAGCTCGGTTTCGACATCACCGTCACCGCCGGCGGAGTGCACTCGCTGCTGCGCGACGCGGTCCGTGTGCTCCCGGACGTGGCCGAGCGGAAATTGAGCGAGTGCGTCGCGGGTTTGCGTCCGGGATCGCGCGATAACTGTCCTCTGCTGGGCCCGGGCGAACCGGAAGGCCTCGTGATCGCGACAGGGCACTACCGCAATGGGATACTGCTCACCCCTGCGACGGGCGACCTGATTGCGGAGCTCCTCGTCACCGGCGAGACCCCCGCGGCGATTCGGCCGTTCTCGCCGACGCGGTTCGCAGGTGCCGGGGCCGCGCTGTGACGGTGACCGTGAACGGCGAGACGACCGAGTTGGCCGAGGGCACCACCGTCGAGCAGGTTCTGGCCGGACATCTCGGGCCCGGCCCTGCGATCTCCGGCGTCGCCGTCGCACTCAACGGAGAAGTCGTGGCGCGCGCGGATTGGAGCGCCCGCCGCCTTTGCCCTCATGACCGGCTCGAGATGCTCGCCGCAAGGGGAGGGGGCTGAGATGGACGACCCGTTGGTCATCGCCGGGGTCGCCTTCAGCTCACGTCTCATCATGGGCACGGGCGGCGCGCCAAACCTCGATGCGCTCGAAAAGGCACTAATCGCGTCCGGCGCCGAGCTCGCCACCGTTGCACTGCGGCGCGTCAACCCCGCCGCGCGGGGCTCGGTTCTCGACGTGGTCGAGCGCACCGGGTGCAGGCTGCTTCCCAATACCGCCGGGTGCTTCACGGCTCGCGACGCCGTCACAACCGCTCAGCTTGCGCGCGAGGCGTTCAGCACGGATTGGATCAAGCTCGAGGTCATCTCCGACGAACGCACGCTGCTGCCCGAGGCCGTCGAGCTGCTCGATGCGGCCGAGAGGCTGGTAGACGACGGTTTTACGGTCCTCGCGTATACCAACGACGACCCGGTTCTGGCGCTGCGCCTCGAGACGGTCGGCTGCGCCGCGGTGATGCCGCTGGGCTCCCCGATCGGCAGCGGCATGGGGATCCTCAACCCCTTCAACCTGTCGCTGATAGTGGACGGCCTCTCGGTCCCGGTGATTCTCGACGCAGGAGTGGGGACGGCGTCGGATGCTGTAATCGCCATGGAGCTCGGCTGCGACGCTGTGCTCGCCGCCAGCGCGGTGACGCGCGCCCGCGAGCCGGCGACGATGGCCGAAGCCGTTCGCAAGGCCGTCGAAGCGGGCAGGCTTGCCCGGCGCGCCGGCCGCATCCCGCGCCGGCTCTACGCCGAACCATCCACGACCTTCGAGGACCTCCCAGACCTGAAATCGGGACCTCATCAAGACTGAGCCCTGGATGCATCAAAGGCGCCCGAAGGCGCCTTTGATGATCTGCACGCTGCTTGTTCTTAGCTGCGGCCGAACAGACGTGAAGTGATACCCGAAGCAACGGCTTGCGGTCGCTGAAGCTCGCCCATGTACGCGTTGTGAATCAACAACGCTCCCGTCAACGCGGGGATCACCCATTGCATCGTCTTCAATTGCTTCTGGGCCTGCGCAACCTCAGGCGGTGTCTGCGAGGAAGGCTCGGTGCCACCGGCGACGGAGACGTCCCCGGCACTGTCGATCTTCTTGCCCAGAACTTTCGAGTAGGCAGTTGCGCCCAGCGCTACTCCGGTGAGGGTCGTCTTGGCCAAGCTCTGCGAGGCAACTCCCTGCTGTCCTGCCAGTCGCCCGCGATTCCCGACGACCAGAATCGCTCCGCCGAGCACATGCGCGCCTATGGCTGCAAGGTTCAGGGGGGTCCACCGGTTCCATCCCGCATTGACCACGCGCGACCGCTGCGAGGGGTCACTTACCTCGGATGCTGCTCCGTTCAGGCCGGTCGCACCCATGAGGGAGCCACCAAACCAAGCTGCAAGCCCAACATCGTGAAGCGATCGGGCAACCGTATTCGTCTCTGCCATATCCGACTCCTTTAAGAACGAGGAAACTGGGAAACTGTCTCGCCCTCCCTTACCCCTCGGCACCATCGACAAACCGCGCACCGGGGCCCGGATTCAATCGGGACGAGAAGCGTCGGTGAACTCTCTGAAGACACCGGTAACGAGAAAGGAAATCTGCTCCCCGATGTCGACCGCATGGTCGCCGATTCGCTCGAGGTAGCGGGCCACCAAAACGAGATTGATCGCCCACTCGAAGCTGCGGCTATCCCCTGCGTACTGCTTGAGATCACCGAGCATCCCGCGGTTCAGGCGATCGAGGACATTGTCCTTGACCGGCAACAGCTCCGCCAGATTGATGCTTCGCTGGGCGAATGCAGACAGCGCCGTGTCGAGCATCTCTGCGGCGCGGCCCCCCATCTCGTTGAGTCTGGTAACCATCGGCGAATCGGGAGGATAGGGCTGGCGATTCATCACGAACTTGGCGATGTTGACGCACAGGTCGCCCATGCGTTCGATGTGCATGTTCGAGTGCATGATCGCACTGGCGAGCCTCAGATCTGCCGCCACGGGAGCTTGAAGGGCGAGAAGCGTAAGGATCCGAGATTCGATCTCGAGGTAGGTTTCGTCCACGAGATCGTCCTCATGCATCACGACCCCGGCCCTAACCGCGTCGCGGGCCTGCAAGGCCTCCAGGACGCCCTCGAGCTGCCTCCGAACCAACGCCCCTTCCGCAAGCAAGCTGGTTTCGACAGTTTCGAGCTCTTCGCGAAGCGAGATTCGGACCATAGGTTTGACCCTACCCTCGGGGGTAGCAGCTGAACGGAGTTGCCAGGCCTTAGATAGTTGATAGAGAGGCGCGCGCGTTGACGCCGCCCGGGATCGAGCAGTCGAGTCTATGATGGCCCACGCGCCCGGCTCCCATCACAGGCGTTTTTCCGGCTCGGCGCGACTGATAGAGGGGTGAAGCGCAGTGAATGAGACGGAGTTGAAGCTGGCGGTAGACGATGGGTTTGAGCTCCCGGTGCTCGAACCGGCCGCGACCGGCGTTGCGGCCGTTCGAGAGCACCCCCCGGCCGATCTCAGAGCGACCTATTTCGACACGGCCGATCTCCGCCTTGCCCGGAACGGCATCACGCTGCGCCACCGCACCGGCGAAGACGAACGCAACGGCTGGACCCTGAAGCTTCCCCTGGACGGAGCCAACGGGCAAGGTGCGGCCGTGCGAGAGGAGCACTTCTTCCCCGGGGGCAGCACCGGCCCGCCTCCGGAAGCCGTCAACCTGGTGACCGCCTACGTGCGCGACTCATCCCTTGGACCTGTTGCCAAAATCCAGACCCAACGGCGCAGCTGGATCCTCACCGATGAGAATGGGGGTGAGCTTGCAGAGCTGGCGGCCGACGAGGTGTCGGTGCTGGACAAGAGGCGCAAGGTCGTTCTTTTTCGCGAGCTCGAGCTCGAGGCGCGGACGCTCGATCGCGATGGCCTCGACCGGATTGCCGGCGAGCTGACCAAAGCGGGAGCAGCGTTCAGCGACCCGACCCCCAAGTTGGTGCGCGTCCTCGGCCAGCAGGCCGCTGCCCCCCCGGATCTCGTCCAAATCAGTGCCCCCGGCCCGGAAGATCCGGCCGGCGAAGCCGTGCGCAGTGCTCTGGTCGCAGGGACGGCCCGGCTGGTGGCCAACGACCCCGGCACGCGCTTGGGACAGGTCGAACCGCTGCACCAGATGCGCGTCGCCCTCCGCCGCCTCCGGAGTGACATCCGGACCTTTGCGCCACTCATCGAGAAGGGGTGGGCGAAGGACGTAATCCCCGAGCTGCGCTGGTTGGGCAGAGCCCTTGGTGCAGTGCGCGACCAGGACGTTCTGCTCGAGCGACTGAAGGCGTCCGCCGACGGACTCGAAGCCGATCTCGCGCCCCTCTTCGAGACCCTCGAAGCTTCCCGCAGAGACAAGCACGGCGAACTGCTGGATGCTCTGAGCTCGAACCGCTACCGACGGTTGGTCGACAGCCTGACGGGGGCAGCTCCGGCACCGCCGCTAACCGAGGCTGCAGACCGGCCCTGTTCCGAGGCTCTCCCTCCACTCGCCCAGAAGGCCTGGGAAAAGCTCGCTAAGAAGGTGAAGGCGACCCCGCCCACCGCCCCAGCCGAGGATCTCCACGAAGTTCGCATCCATGTCAAGCGAGCTCGCTACGCCGCCGAGGCGGTGGGCCCGTCACTGCGGGGCAAGAAAGCCAAGAGAGCACGACGGTTTGCCGCCAGGGCGGCTGCGCTCCAGGACGTGCTCGGCGCCAACCAGGACACGGTGGTGGCTCGCCGCGCAATTGCGCAGGCCGCGGGTCTGCGCCCCGAGGACACCGCTTTCGGCATCGCCGCCACAAGCCTGTTCAAGCGGCAGCAGGAGCTTGCCATCGAATATCGGTATCGCTACCCGAAGGCGTGGACAAAGCTCAACCGTCCGAAGCGCACCAAGTGGATGTGCGTTTGACCGATGCAGGGGTGCAACGAGCCGCTGGAGGGGTGCTCTGGCGCCGCTCCCAAACGGACGGGGGTCCGGCCGAGGGCATCGAAGTTGCGCTGGTACATCGCCCGCGCTACGACGACTGGACGCTGCCAAAGGGCAAGCTGAATCCCGGGGAGTCCGACCTCGCGGCCGCCCTTCGTGAGATCGAAGAGGAAACCGGTTACACCGGCGCACCCGGGCGCCACCTCGGAGAGATCTCCTATATGAAACCGACCGACGGAGCCGATCAGCCGAAAATCGTCAGCTACTGGGAGATCGGGGCTCAAGGAGGTTATTTCGCCCCCAACGAGGAGGTCGATGATCTGCGCTGGTTGGCCCTCGACAGTGCGGAGGGCCTTCTGACCCGGGAGGCGGACCACGGCATCCTCGACGCCTTCCGAGAACAGCCGGTGACGACCTCGGTTGTTCTGATGGTTCGCCACGCCAGCGCCGGCAGCCGCGCCGACTGGAAGGGAGACGATCGGATTCGACCCCTGGATGCCAGGGGCAGGCGTCAGGCCTCCGCCCTTGTATCGCTTCTTCGTCCGTGGGCGATCGCCGAGATCGTCTCGGCCGACTTCGTCAGGTGCGTTCAGACGGTCGAGCCCCTGGCTGAGTCAATCGGCGTCCCCGTCGAGGAAGATCCGCTCTTCTCCGAGTTGGGTTACCCGGGGAGCGAAGCACGGGCAATCGAGCTCCTGCGTTCCCTAACGAAAGCAGAATCGGCGATTTGCGTGTGCAGCCAGGGTGATGTGATCCCCGACCTCTTGGGTCGCCTGGCGGAACAGGATCACCTGGCCGCCCCTCCCTCCCGGGGGGGAGGGCGTCGGTCCTTCAAGGCAAAAAAGGGGGCTGTCTGGGCCCTTTGCTGGTCCCACGGCCGGCTCGTGGGCGCCGAAAGCCTCGGGGTGCCTTCCATAGACCGCTGAGGGCCCCCTGCTTCACCTCCTCGGGTCATTTCCGTGAAGCTCAGGTGAACGCTCGATGGACAAAAGGCGCATAAGGCCTGCTCAGAGGGCGGACAGCCTAGACTGGAAGCCATCGTGGACAACTTTCTCTTATCCGTCGGCCTTGGCGCCCTGGCTGCGATAGTGACATTCATCGTCCTGGACCGGCTCTTCCCCGCACGGGGAGGCGAAGAGAAGGACGGAGAGGCGCCCGGCGCCATCTCAGCACAGCTCGACCAGCTCAAACGAGAGAACAGATGGGACAAGGAGATACTCGAACAGATGGCCGAGGGCGTCCTAGTACTCGACGAGTCGGCCAAGCCACTATCGACCAACTCCGCAGGTCGCGACCTCATGGGTTGGCACGAGGACATGCTTCCTGTTCGCCTCCCCAGCGGCGAGGTGCTCGAGCTTGCCGAGAAAGCACTGGCCGAAGGCGATAGCCAGGAGGCGCTGGCGAGCGTGTGGTTTCCGGCACGGATGAGCCTCTGGGCGCGCGCCGCGCCTCTGCAGGACGGAAGCGGAGTCGTGGTCGTGCTTCAGGACGTGACCCACGAGATCGCCATTCAGAGAGCGAGGCGCGAGTTCGTCGCCCACGCTTCCCACGAGCTCAAGTCTCCGGTGGCGGCGCTTCGAACGCTCGCCGAGGCGATCCCCCGGGCGGTGCAGGAAGATCCCGACATGGCCAAGCACTTCTCCACACGGCTCACGGCCGAAGCGGAGCGACTCGGACGCCTCATCGAGGACCTCCTCGACCTGTCGAAGCTGGAGGAAGCGGCAACACCGCCGGATAAACGCATCGACCTGTCGGGGGTGGCGCAGCGCGAGGCAGACCGTTTCGAGCCGTCGGCAGCGGCGTTGGGAACCACATTCGAAAGGCGCATCGAGCCGGCCGTTTGGATCATGGGTGACCAAGGCCAACTCGCGACGATGATCCGAAATCTCCTGGAGAACGCGTTCCACTACACATCCCGGGAAGGCCGAGTAACGATCGAGGTGTCCGAACGGGGGGGCAACGCTCTGATCGAAGTTAGCGATACCGGGATCGGGATCCCCCTCGAAGCCCAGTCGCGCGTGTTCGAGCGCTTCTACAGAGTCGACCGGGGCCGCTCACGCGACAGGGGCGGCACGGGACTTGGACTGGCGATCGCGAAGCACGTGACCGAGCTTCACGGGGGTCAGATTCAAGTGGTAAGCGAGCTCGGCCAAGGATCGACATTCACCGCAAGGATCCCCTCGGCAGCGCCGGAGCAGGGAACCGTCAGGTCGCTGGCCGGATGACGGACCTCCGGCCGGAGGCCACAGGCAAAGGAGAAGGCTAGGTGCCCAAGGTCCTGCTGATAGAAGACGAAGAGAGCTTCGGTGAGGCCCTCGAGTACCAGCTTCGCCGAGAGGGCTTCGAGATCGAGCGCGTCACCGATGGCGTGCTGGGAGTCGAGCGATTCAAGAGGGGCGGCGCCGACCTTGTCCTGCTGGATCTGATGCTTCCGGGGATGGGCGGCGAGGACGTCTGCAAGGAGATCCGACGCGGCTCAACCGTTCCGATCATCATGCTGACGGCGCGCACCACCGATATCGACAAGGTCGTGGGGCTTGAGATCGGCGCCGACGATTACGTGACCAAACCCTTCAACTTGCGGGAGTTGCTGGCTCGCATCAAGGCGGTCCTGCGCCGGAGCTCCACCGAGGTAAATGGTTCCGAGGAGATTCTGGAGGGGGGTGGGATACGGCTCGACGCCGATCGGTTCGAGGTCACGGTGAGGGGCGAGCCGGTGCATCTCACCCGTAAGGAATTCGAACTGCTCGAGTTGCTCATGGAGAACACCGGGCGCGTCCTGCAACGCGAGACGCTCATCGATCAGGTGTGGGGCACGGACTACTTCGGGGACACGCGGACGCTCGATGTCCATATCAAGCGGCTGAGGGCCAAGTGCGAGCCCGATCCCCACAATCCCCAGCACCTCCGTACCATCAGGGGCCTGGGCTATAAGTTCGTCGCCTAGTCTGTGCCGAATCCGCCCCGTTTCGCCTGCTACGGGCCGATCTCCCGGGACAGGCCGGAAACGTCGCCGGTCAGCATGTAGCGGAGGCGCTCACCCACCATGACCGAGTGGTCTGCGATGCGTTCGAGGGCGCGCCCGGCGAGCAAGGTGGCAACTGCAGCGGCTACAGCGTCCGGGCCCTCGAGACTCCGGATCCCCTCAGTCAGCCGGACGTTGTAGTCGTCCATGGCGTCGTCCTGCTCTTCGAGAGAGCGGGCCAGTTCCAGGTCCTGGGCCGCCCACGCCCTGACGGCCGCCCGGAACAGAGCGGACGCCTCAGACGCCATAGCCCGCAGTATCCCGAAGGTCTCGGGATGACGAGCCATGAGCGGCTGGTCGGGGCACAGTTTGACCACCCGAAGGCACAGGTCGCCGGTGCGCTCGAGATCGGAGATGATTCGCAAGACCGACATGACCAGACGCAGATCAGAAGCCACCGGATTCTGCCTTATGAGCAGGTCGTAGCACTTCTCGGTCAAAGAGACCAGCGTCGCATCGATGGCGTCGTCGCCGGCGACCACCTTGTCCGCCAGTGCGCCGTCGCCGGTCAAGAGAACCTGCGTGGAGTGCCTCAAGGCCTCGTCGACCTTGAGGGCCATGACTTCGACTTGAAGCTTTAGCTGCTCGAGCTCGAAAAGGAAAGCTGTTCGGGACGAGGATCCGGCGTTATCCGAACCGTCCAGTGACGTAATTTTCCGTCCTTTCGTTGCTCGGATTGGTGAAGATCTTCTCCGTCTTATCGTACTCCACGAGCACACCAGTCCGGCGGTCGTTCTGCTCGGAGACCTCCGCCGTGAAGAAGGCGGTCATGTCGCTGACGCGCGCCGCCTGCTGCATGTTGTGGGTCACGATCACAATGGTGAACTCTTGCTTTATCTCCTGCATGAGATCCTCGATACGCCCCGTCGCGATGGGGTCGAGAGCCGATGCCGGCTCGTCCATCAATATTACGTCGGGTTCTACTGCTATGGCCCTGGCGATACACAGGCGCTGCTGCTGGCCGCCCGAAAGTCCCATCGCCGATTCCTTCAGACGTTCCTTGACCTCATCCCATAACGCTGCTTTGCGCAGCGACTGCTCGACCAGCTCGTCCATGTCGCCCTTGAAGCCCCCAATCCTGGGCCCGAACGCGACGTTCTCGTGGATGCTCTTGGGGAACGGATTTGGTTTCTGGAACACCATACCGATGCGGCGTCTCACTTCAACCGGGTCGACCTGGCTGTCGTAGAGGTCAATGCCGTGATATCCGACGCGTCCTTCGACACGCGCACTCTCTATCAGGTCGTTCATGCGATTGAGACACCGCAGCACGGTCGTCTTCCCACACCCGGACGGCCCGATCATCGCAGTGATCTTGCGTTCCTCGATGGCCAACGAGACTTCTCTGACCGCCTTGAACTCACCGTAGTAGACGGACAAGTCTTCGATGTCGAAGACGGTGGGATTGACTGCGCCTGCATCCTCCCCAGAGGAACGAACGCTGGTGACGACCCGCGCTCCCGAAGGTGCCTGTTGCTCCACTGGGGTGGTCGTTTCCATTTTCCTCACCACTTTCGTTCGTATCGGTTTCTGAGAAAGATTGCGATTGCATTCGCGGTCAAGATTACGCCCAGAAGGACGATGATTGCAGCCTGCGTCAGCGCGCGGAAGTCCGCATCCGGTTGGCTGGCCCAAGCGAAGATTGTGGTGGGCAGAGTGGCGAACGGACCTTGGAGTTGCTCACCGAGTGATGCGTCGCCGGTAGCCACAAACCCGGTGACCGCGCCCACAAGCAACAACGGTGCGGTCTCGCCCAGTGCTCGGGAGATCGACAACACCGTGCCGGTGAGAATGCCCGGCGCTGCGACGGGCAGCACGTGGCTGCGCACAACTTCCCAGCGCGTCGCCCCCACACCGAAGCCCGCCTCGCGGATGCTGTCCGGCACCGCTCGCAGCGCCTCGGCGGAGGTGATGATGATGATCGGCAATACCAGGACCGCAAGAGTCAACCCCCCCGCGATGTAGCTCGCGCCGCCGGTCAGCGGCGCGAGGACGATCACGAAAATCGCCACTCCCAGCAATCCGTAGACGATGGAAGGAACGCCGGCGAGATTGCGAATGTTCACGTCGATAAAGCGATTGAACTTGGTGTCTTTTGCATACTCTTCGAGGTAGATCGCTGCGCCGACTCCTATGGGAAATGCCAGCAGCACCACGAAGATGAGCATCACGAGCGACCCAAAGATCCCCTGCGCCACCCCCGCACGCTCGGCGAAGGAAGAAAGGCCGGAGCTCAAGAAGCTGCCACCACGTTCCAGCAGCACGCTGATGCCCTTCCCTACTACGTCCACCAGCAGGATGATCAAGAACAGGAGGGAGATGAAAAGTGACAAGAGCAACGCGCTCTCGAAGAGCACGCTCTTGACGTCTCCCTTCTTGCCGCGCAAACCCTGCGCCACGATGTCCCCGGCTGTCACGGGTTTACTCGCTGTAGTCATCAGTACTTCTGCCTTACCCGGCGCACGTAACGTTCGCTGACGACGTTGAGGGTCAGGGTGATCAAGAACAACAACAGACCGACGAAAAAGAGGCTGGGGAAGGCTAGATCGGCGCCCTTGACCTGGTCGCTCCCCCGGGCAAGAGCCGCCATGGCTCCCGTCATCGTTTGACCGGCATTGAACGGATTAAGGGTGAACTCGGCGCCGCCCGTGCCGCCGGCGACGATCAGCACGACCATAGTCTCGCCGATGGCGCGCGACACGCCGAGAATGATCGAGGCGACGACGCCGGAGATTGCCGCGGGAAAAACGACCTTCGTCGTCGTGGATCTTTTCTTGGCTCCGAGCCCGTAGGACGCTTCGCGCAGAGACATGGGAACCGCCCTAAAAGAATCCTCCGCCACCGATGCGACGAGCGGTGTCACCAGCACGCCGACTCCGATGCCGGCCGCCGCCATGTTGAACAACCCGGCGTCTCCACTCAAACGGCCGATGATCTGAGGGCTTATCCAGCTGAGCGCAAAGACACCCACGACGACGCTGGGGATGCCGGCCAGGATCTCGAGCACCGGTTTGATCACCTTCCGAACCTGCGGACGTGCGTACTCGGCCAGGTAGATGGCCGCCCCCAGACCCAGCGGAGCGGCCACGAGCATTGCGATCCCGGCGACTATCATGCTTCCGGCGACGATCGTGGGAACCCCGAACATCGATCGCCGGGGAAACCATCCTCCCGCTGCAAGATCGGAGAGATCCACCTGCGTGGCAAATGAAACGGCGCGCTCGATCAGACTGGCGACTATCAGTGCGCTGATGACGATGGAAACGACCGCCGCGGCCTGGAAGGTACGCATGATGAGGGTTTCTCGTCGTTGGCGGCGAGCGCTTATCCGAAGGTCGGAGAGTTCGACCTTTCCGCTCTTTCCCAGCCGTGGAGATGCTGCTTGCGCCATCGGGTCCTTTCGGTAACGCCTGCCATGAGCCACAGTGAGGGCGGGCTGGTGGTAACCACCGGCCCGCCCCTCATACTGTACTCGGTCTACTTACTCGCGCTACTTACTCGCGGGAGCCCGTCTCCTGGTTCTCCCATGCGTCGATGCTCTCCTGGAGCTGATCGTCGGGCAGCGGCACGTAGCCGGCGTCAACCACAGACTGCAGGCCCTCGTCCGAGAGGTAGAAGTCCACGAACGCCTTCACGGCTTCGTTGCTCTCGGCTTCGTTCAGGTTGACGTAGAAGAACAGGTCACGAGACATCGGGTATTCCTTGGATTCGATGGTCTCTGTCGTCGGGGCGACGCATCCGTCGCCCCCGTCCACCTCGAAAGCCTTGACGGTGTCCTGGTTCTCCTCATAGAAGGCGAAGCCGACCCAGCCAAAAGACGAGTCGCTCCCCTGCAATCCCTGGATGATGACGTTGTCGTTGCCGGACGATTGATAGTCCGGACGGGTGGCCCACTGCTCCTCGGGGACCCCCTGCTCCTCCGCAACCGGCTCGATGACGAACTCCACGAAGGTGTCGTAGGTGCCCGACTCTTCGCCCGGAGCGGTTATGTCGAGCGGCACGTCGGGATAGGGAGCGTTACCGGCGCCGATCTCCTGTGCAAGCTCATTGGCATCCGACCAGTTGGCGAAGCCCTTGGACTCAGGTCCAACGAGCGCGTACATGTCCTTGAAGTCGAGGCAGGCCGGGTCCTCGAAGTCGGGCGATGTGAGCACCGAAATCCCGTCGATGCCCACTTTTACTTCGGTGAACTCGATGCCTTCCTTCTTGCAGGCCTTTATCTCTTCCGCCTCAATAGGGCGAGAGGCGTCGGAGATCTCGATCTCCCCCTGACAGAAGAGCTCGAAGCCGTCGCTCGAGCCCGGCCCGTCGACCGATATCTGCACGTCTGGGTTCTGCTCGCTGAAGATCTCGGCGTTGAGCGCGGTAATGGGCTCGACCGTCGAGGAGCCCGAGATCGTTACCTTCCCAGAGAGGGATTCGCCGCCA
>JALZIQ010000021.1 GCA_030860205.1 Actinomycetota bacterium
ACCCTGGTTCATGCCCGTGTTGATCGCCAGCGGCGTGACCTTCGGGCTCGGCGCCATCAGCTTCGTCGGCGCGATCAGAGCCTCGAAGATCGCGA
The DNA here is from genome assembly GCA_030860205.1 of Actinomycetota bacterium. Taxonomy (GTDB): domain Bacteria; phylum Actinomycetota; class CADDZG01; order CADDZG01; family WHSQ01; genus JACDDL01. The sequence continues at coordinate 96 of JALZIQ010000021.1, forward strand.
GCGCCCGGATCACTCAGGTCGTCAGCGTTGCCTTGGTTGTGATGGCTCTGTCGCGGATTATTCCCCTGTCGGTTACCCAGTTCTACATCCACGGCCTGGCCGCAGTCGTGGCCATGTGGCCGCTCGCGTACGTCATGCGGACGAACCGGAACACTGTGCGGCCGAGTATTCCTTCCACGGCAACGGTCAGCTGACCATGGGTCGCAAGCCGTTCGCGGAGGGGCCAGTCCTCGCCCGTTTCCGGCGATAGTGGGCACATCGCGGGCCGGGAGGGCGTCGGTGTACTGGGGCGCCTCAGGGCGATCAAAGGTCGAGCATCGGCTCGTCGCTGCCTGCGTTCACTCGGAGGGAAGCAGGGCCGTGATCATGAACTCCGCGACAAACCTCGCAAAGCGGGGCAGCGGCCAACCTCGCTGGACGACGAGAAGGTCATAGATCTCTACCGAGGTGCAGGTCCAGAGAACGTCGGTCGCCTCTCCCAGCCTGACGCCCTCACGCAGATAGCCGCGCTCCTTGAGGAAGCGGGCGTGATGGCGCATCCGTTCCAGCCGGTCCTCGTCAGTCTCCCTGAGGAGGGCCTCCATCTCCGGGTCGGCGAGTGCGGCCGAGCGCATGAGGAGCCTGATGGGCGACACCACGGATGCGACCTCAGTCGTCAGCGCTCCCCACTGCCGCATGATCTTCCTGGGATCGACCTCTCGCTCCCGCATGGCGTCAGAACGCTCATAGGCGGGAACGTCGCCCTTGCCGAGCAAACCCCGGAAGTAGATCGCCTTCACCAATCCCGACTTGCTACCAAAGACCTTGTAGATCGTCTGCACCGCTAGTCCGGCTTCCTGGGCGATCGATGCGATCGAGGTTCCCGCGTACCCCTGCTCTAGGAAGAGGCGCTCAGCGGCATCGAGGGCAGCGTCGCGGTTGCGGGCCGCCTGCTCCTTGCGCGCCCGAGAGTCGTAGGGCCGTTTGCTCTTGACGACTGCCATGATTCAGTAGATACTCCTCTATCGAGTAGAGCTAACTCTAGCTGAAGTCCGGAGGCTTGCGTGGGATCGGTCGACAGTCAGCCGCCTCCGGTGCTCGACCGGCTGCTGGCGGCGATCAACGCCCACGAACTCGAGGCCATGGTCTCGTGCTTCGCCGAGGACTACACCAACGAGACACCCGTCCATCCGCCCCGGGGGTTCCGGGGCCAGGAGCAGGTGCGGACCAACTGGAGCCAGATCTTCGCCGCCGTTCCCAACATCCACGCTCGCGTGGTGCGCAGCAGTGTCGACGGGGACACGCTGTGGACCGAATGGGACATCGCCGGCGATCGCGCCGACGGGGCACGGTTCCTCATGCGCGGCGTGGTCATCTTCGGTGTCGCGGGCGACACGATCGCGTCGGCACGCTTCTACCTGGAGCCGGTCGAGGACACGAGCGGCGACGTCAACGCCCACACGCGCCGGGTCACCGGAACCACAGACCAAGACAACGAAGGGGGATCATCATGATCCTGGTCGTCGGAGCCACTGGCAACCTCGGCGGGTCGATCGCCCGCGCGCTGCTCGCCGAGGGCAAGAAGGTTCGCATCCTTGTCCGGCCCGGCTCGTCGTACCGCGAGGTCGTCGATGTGGGTGCCGAGGCGGTGACGGGCGATCTCAAGGACCCGGCTTCGTTGCACGGCGCGTGCGCGGGGGTCGACGCGGTGGTCACCACAGCCAACGCCATCGGAAGGGGGGGCGAGGACACAATCGAATCCGTTGACCTTCACGGCAACGAGAAATTGATCGAGGCGGCCGAGGCGGAGGGGGTGCGCCGGTTCGTCTTCACCTCGGTGCTGGGAGCCAGCGCCGAGAGCCCTGTGCCGCTGATCCGGGCCAAGGGGGAGGCGGAACAACGTTTGACGCAGAGCGCCATGACGTGGACGATTCTCCAGCCCAACTTGTTCATGGACACCTGGCTGCCGATGGCCGTCGGAGGCCCGGCCCTCGCCGGCCAACCCGTGACCCTCGTCGGAGAGGGCCGACGTCGCCATTCCATGGTCGCCATGCGCGACGTCGTCTCCTATGCCGTCGCCGCGCTCGAGCGTGACGAGGCGAACAATCAACGCCTCCTCATCGGCGGACCTGACGCGATCTCATGGCGTGACGCGGTGGCGGCGTTCGAGCACGAACTGGGCCGGGAGATTCCAGTGCACACTGTTCGTCCCGGAGAGCCCGTTCCCGGGATGCCGGAGCAGGTCAACGGGCTCTTCCAGGCGCTCGAGACCTACGACTCGCCGCTCGACATGACTGCGATGGCGGTCACCTATGGAGTCACGCCGACCGGGCTCGATGATTTCGTCCACGCCTTCGTCTCGACGGCCACGAGTAGCGGCCGTATCGGGGCCTGAGGTCATCCCCATATCTCAGGAGGTCATCATGCGTAGAGCCCGCTGACGGGGCCCCCGAAAAGTGGTCCACCAGCTGTGGGGAGTCCGAAGCCCAGGATCTGGGCATGAAGGGACTGACCACAATGAAGCGACACCGCCACACTCCCGAGCAGGTCGTACGCAAGCTCCGCGAGGGCGAACGGCTCCTCAATGAGGGCAAGGACCTCACCGAGGTGCTCCGTCACCTCGAGGTGTCCGAGGCCACCTGGAATCGCTGGCGCAACCAGTACGGGGGCATGAAGGCCACTGAGGCCAAGCGCCTGCGAGAGCTCGAGGTGGAGAACGGCCGACTGAAGAGACTGCTGGCCGAGGCCGAGCTCGACAAGGCCATGTTGAAGGAGCTGGCTGAGGGAAACTTCTGACCCCGGAGCGCCGCCGCAGGGCCACACAGCACCTGCAAGGACACTTCGGGGTATCCGAACGCCGAGCCTGTCGAGTGGTGGGCCAGCAACGCTCCACCCAGCGCAAGGCGTGCCGGCCTCGACCGGCCGAGGAGGACAAGCTGCGCCGGCGTCTGCGAGACATTGCCCGACGCCATCCCCGCTGGGGCTGGAAGACCGCCCATCGCCTCCTGCGCCGAGAGGGCTGGGTCGTCAACCGCAAGCGCATCCAGCGCCTGTGGCGGGAGGAGGGCCTACGCCGTCCTCAGCACTGCCGCAAGCGCCGCCGCACCAACCCCAGCACCGCTGAACGCCAGAGGGCCGAGCGGCCCAACGACGTGTGGGCTCTCGACTTCCAGTTCGACGAGACCGCCGATCAAAGGAGGCTCAAGCTGTTGAACATCGTGGACGAGCACTCCCGCGAGGCACTGGCCATGCGGGTGGGGAGATCCTGTGACGCCGATGCAGTGGTGGCCACCATCGAAGCCTTGGTGGGCGAGCGGGGAGCACCATCGCATCTGCGCATGGATAACGGCCCCGAGCTCGTTGCTTGGGCTCTTCGGGACTGGTGCCGCCTGGCCGGCACCGGGACCATATACATCGACCCCGGCTCCCCATGGGAGAACCCCTACGTCGAGTCGTTCAACGGCCGAGTACGCGACGAGCTGCTCAACGTGGAGGAGTTCGGCTCCCTCACCGAGGCGCAGGTCATCGTCGAGGCCTGGAGGATGGAGTACAACACCTACCGGCCCCACTCGGCTCTTGGCGGCCTCACCCCCGCTGAGTACGCCGAGCAATGGACCACCCAACACCAACCATCTCCTTCATAGCGGGTGGATCACCAAAGGGGGTCCCGTCACCGCTGGGCTGCGACACCCGCCCTGCGACCCTGCTGAACGTCCGCGCCGACCCCCCGGTTCGACTGAATGCCAGCCGTGCTTGCGGGGGGAGTGACGGTCGTCGGTCGTCCCCTAACGGCGCTCGGCCGAAGCTACGCCTGCATCCTCAAGGTGCCGTACCGGGCGACCTTGACGACGCCATGTCCCTGCCCAGCCAGTGCACCTTCGGCCGACCACGCAGTGATGGCCGACCGGAGCCGGACCCTACAGTCGGTGTCGGCCGCTGAGGAGTTCGA
>JALZIQ010000044.1 GCA_030860205.1 Actinomycetota bacterium
CCTGCGCCGCAGGATCGAGGGCGCGCTTCGCGCTGGCCTGGGTGTGGGGACCCATAGCCTTGGTGGTGATCGCTTGCACCTTCTCCTGGTCAACCGCCTACTTCGTGGTCGACGCGATCCTGGCGGGTGGCCGGATCGGCTGGGGGCAGCCGCTCTATGCAGTTGGCTTCGCCCTCCTGAGCTTGGTGACGTGGCGCCTCGTCGAGGTGCGCCTGGCCACATGGCGGCTGGCAGCCAGCATCCACAGGGAGGCTACCGAGGGTTTCTGACGCGGCTCAGGGGCCAGTTGGGCTCGGCCGGTTCAGTGCAGTCGCCACCGCGGACCAGAGGCGCGGTGCATCACCGGCGAGGACGTCGCCCGCGGGCAAGCCGGTGCTGTCTTCCACCGCCTCGAGGGCCCGCCGGGTCCCCTCCCGATCGAGGCCCCCGCAATTGACCGCAACACAGGCGACCTTGGCCGGCCTCAACGTCGAGGCCATCGCCTCGTAGGTCGCCACCATCTCGGGCAGACCCGGGAGGCGCGTAAAGGGTGGCTCTTCGATTGCCGTGTGCCCCGCCTTATGGCAGAGCACGAGCGCCTCGGGCGCCGAACCATGCAGGAGCCCGAGCGTGACCGCCGAGTAGGCGGGATGCCAGAGGCCCCCCTGCCCCTCGACGACGAGCACCTCGGCCGCCGGGTCCGCCTCGGTGACCAGACGCTCGGCGGCGCCTGCAACGAAGTCCGAGATGACCCGGTCCACCGCTATCCCGCGCCCCGCTATGAGGATGCCGGTCTGTCCCGTGGCGACGAATTCAGTCGGTCGGCCCGCGGCGCGCGCCGCAGCGACGAGCTCCAATGCGGCCGTCATCTTGCCAACGGCGCAATCGCTGCCGACGGTCAGAACGGTGCGCTGGGGAACCTCGAGAGCTTTGCCCGAGAACAAACCGATGTCGGGCGGAGGTTCCCGTACGTCCCAAAGGGTTGCGCCGTGCCGCTCGGCGAGAGCGACGAGGCCGGCGTCCCGGCGGAGGAACCGGTGGAGCCCATTGGCGACCTCGAGGCCCGCCCCTATCGCCTCCTCCACCCACTCACGCCAATGCTCCGGTATCCAACCACCTGCCGTGGCGACCCCGAGCAGCATCGAGCTCGGTCGATGCTCGAGTGCCTCGGCGACGGTTCCCACGATGGGAGCGTCACGCCGCAGCTCGGGGGCAACCGACGCAAGCGACTTCCCCGCATGCTCGCGATCGACCACGGCGGCAATGCGATCCTGCGAGTAGCGAATGACCCCGTGGGCGGTCTTGGCGTTCCTCGTCATCAGGTAGCCGTCGGCGAGCACGAGCCACGAGCGGGCGGGAGTGCTCGAGCTCACACCGGCGCCCCCGCAACGCCAAGCCCCGGCCCGGGAGGAAGGGTCATGATGCCCTTGTCGTACCTCACCCCGGGCCAGGGATCAGAGCGCAGCAGCAGCGGGCCGTCCAGGTCGGCGTAGTCGGCGAGCGCGGCGACGTTTGCTTCGGCGGTTGCTGCTATCCCGGACTCGAGATCACAGCCGAGCATCACCTTCATTCCAAGAGCACGGGCGGTCGCCATAGCCGCCACGGTGCCGCGGATTCCGCCCGCCTTTCGCAGCTTGAGGTTCACTCCGTCCACGACTCCGCCCAAACGCGCGACATCGGGCGAACCGGCCACATCCTCGTCGGCGAACAGGGGGATGACCGTTGCATCGGTGAGCTCTCTCAGCACCTTGTGTTGTCCGGCCTTTATGGGTTGTTCGCAGAGCTCGATCTCGAACGGCTCGAGCGCCTTCAGGCGACCGGCGGCTTCGTCTCGTCCCCACCCCTCATTGGCATCCAGCCGCAGTGCACCCGTGTAGACCTCCCTCACCGCGCGCACCGCCTCGACATCCCCGTCGAACCCAACTTTCATCTTCAGAACAGGATGATCCGAGAGCGAGCTCGCACGGCTTTGCATGGCACCGACATCTGCAATCGGAACCGTTACCGAGGTGGGAGGAAGAACCCGCCCGCCGACCCCTAGGAGCTCAGCAACGCTTATGCCCGCAAGCGACGCGGCGAGGTCGTGAAGAGCGATGTCAAGAGCACAACGCGCCGCCCCGGGGGGAAGGAGCAGCGACAGCCCCTCGAGATCGAATGGACCGGCAAGCTCATCGAGCTCCGTCGCCCGAATGTCCGCCACCACGGATGAAACGGTCTCGCCCCAGCGATCTGCGGGTGACACCTCGCCGGTTCCTGCGACGCCGCCCCATCTAACCGTGACGAAGACGTTGTGAGAGGAGACCCAGCTCTCCCGCGCGATCGTGAAGCGCTCCTTGAGCGGCAGCTCGACGACTCTGGTGGCGACTGCCCATTGCGAACCCATATCGAGACCTTAGTGCTCCGCACCGTAAATACGGTGCGCACGCCACCGTATTTACGGGGAGGTGCACCTAGCGAGCTTTAGAGAAGCTCGAGCTGCTCCGCGCATGTGTTTTGCTCCGGGCGGCCGGCATCGGGAACGCTTCGCGGCCCACCTCGAGGACGCCTCGGCGCGCCGGGGGGCTTCACACCCCCAAGCGAGCGAAGGATCGACGCAACCTCGCCGCCCACCGCCTGCCGCTCGGCGGAGGGCGCGTATGCCTTCTTGTACATAGACAGGTAGCGCGGAACCAGATCGGGGTAGGCGTCCTCGAGCCATGACATGTAGACCTCTTTCACGCCCGGCCTCAGATGCAAAAGGATCGGGGAGACGTGGGTGGCGCCGGAGTCGAGCGCGGCGACGACCACCTCGCGCAGGCTCTTGGGGTCGTCGGTGATGCCCGGGAGAATCGGCGCCACCATCACACCGCACGGTATTCCGGCCTCGTTCAGCTTCTTGACTGCGGCCATGCGTTTGCGCGGGTGGGGCGTGCCGGGCTCCGATTTGCGCCAGACATCCTCGTCGAGTGTCCCGATCGAGAACGCGGTTGACACATCGGTGAGAGAGGCCGCCTCCGTCAGCAGATCGAGATCGCGCAGGATCAACGTCCCCTTGGTCAGGATCGAGAAGGGATTTCGATAGGTCGTCAGGTTCCCGATGATCCCGCGCATGAGCTTGTAGCGCCCCTCGGCGCGCTGGTAGGGGTCGGTGCCGGTCCCCATCGCAATGGGGTCGCCCTTCCAGCGCTTCGCCCGGAGCTCGCGCCGCACCAGTTGGGGCGCGTTGATCTTCACCACGATCTTGGACTCGAAATCACGCCCGGCGTCCATGTCCATGTAGGTGTGGGTGACACGGGCGAAGCAGTAGGTGCACGCGTGGGCACACCCGCGATACGGATTGATCGTCCAGTTGAACGGGAGGTAGCTGCCCGGTACATGATTGATGATCGTTTTTGCCTCGACCTCGATGAACTCGATCCCGCGGAATTGAGGGGTGTCGAAGGTCTTCCGGGCGAGCTCGAAAAGCCGGTCCTCACCCATGGGCGCTCAAGGCCCTCATCCTTCGGATGACGTCGCTTCGGATCACACGGCTCCGGATGACGTGACTCATTTCGTAGAACATACGTTCGAGTGTATCAGCTCAACCTTCGGGGAGGGGCCTGCGGGTCCGCAGATGGGGCACCAGCTCGACCCCGAAGATCGCCGCCATGATCAGCCCGGCGCCGATCCATCCGACGCCGGTCAGTGTCTCGCCGTTCAGGAGCCATGCAAACAGTCCCGCGAAGGCCGGCTCGCTCGCCAGGATCAGGGCGGTGCGAGCCGGTGAGGCATGTGTTTGGGCGTACGTCTGCACGAAGAAACCCAGGGCGGTGGCAATTAGCGACGTGATTATCAACGCGCTCCAAACCGTCGTGGTGCGTGGGATTGCGAGGTCACCAGAAGCGGCCGCCCATACAAAGCAGAAGAGACCGCACGCGCCGAGTTGGACCGCAAGCAGCCCCCTGATGTCGTGCCGGCCGACCGCCTTGCCGGTAGCAAGGATGTGAAGCGCAAAAGAACATGCGGTCAGTACCACCAAGCCGTCGCCGATCAGATTGATCTTTTTGCCGGCACCCGACAGAAGGAACAGCCCCACACAGGAGATCGCCGCCGCAATCCAGGCAGCTTTCCCGGCGCGCTGCCCGAGCAAGAGGGCGCCGAAAACCGGAGTCAGGACGACGAACAAGCCGGTGATGAAACCCGTGTTCGAAGCCGTGGTGCGGGCAAGACCAAGCGTCTGGGTTACGTACCCGGCCGTCAGGAAAACGCTCATCACCAGTCCGGCGAGCCATCCGCGTGCCGAAAGGGCCGAGACCGCTCGTGCCGAAAGCAGTGTCACGACGATCGCAGCCGTCGAAAAACGATAGGCCAGGAAAGTCATCACCGGGAGCAGGGCAATGGCATCCTGCACCATCACGAAGGTCAGCCCCCAGATAGCCGCTATGGCGACGAGGGCAATCTCGGCGTCGAGAGCCCCCGACGGGCGAGCCTTGGACGGCATCCGCCTATCGTGCCCCATCGATGGGCGCCCGAGCCGGTTGATCCCCACGTGCTGGGTACATTGTGGCTGCTAACCTCGGGGAGACAAGGAGGACCGTGATGTCGACAATTCAGGAGTCGATCGACGTAGAGGTGCCCGTTCGAACCGCTTACAACCAGTGGACGCAGTTCGAGGAGTTTCCACAGTTCATGGAGGGTGTCGAAGAGATACGACAGCTTGACGATAAGACCACCCGCTGGACGGTCGAGGTCGGAGGACGGCGCCGAGAATTCGAGGCCAAGATCACCGAGCAGGACCCGGATCAACGAGTGGCATGGACGAGTGTGGAGGGCCCGCCCAATGCCGGTGTGGTTACGTTCCATCGCCTGGGTGAGGGCAGAACCAGGGTGATGCTGCAGATGGAGTTCGAACCGGAAGATCCCGTCGAGAAGGCCGGTGACCTCTTGGGAGTGGTGAGGCGGCAGGCCAAGGCCGACCTCGACCGGTTCAAGAAGTTCATCGAGGCTCGGGGCGAGGAGACGGGGGCCTGGCGCGGGGAGGTCGAGCAGGATCCAACCTCGTAGCGGCACGGGCGGCATTGCTGCCTGGCCGAGACAAAACGTCGGTGTTCGCACCTCCATCCCCTAAGCTCGAACCCATGGCACTGAAGGAGCGGACTCGCGTAATCGCCTCGGGGGGACACGACGACGGGCCGTCGACCGCGACCATCGCACGGGTCATGCTCACGGGGCTGGGCATACTGGCGCTCCTGTACGCCATCTATCTCGTGCGATCGGTGGTCGTTCTCGTGTTCGTCTCGGCTTTCCTCGCCATCGGGCTCGACCCTGCCGTACGGCGGCTCGAAGACCTGGGGCTTCGGCGAGGGCTTGCCGTCACCATTCTCTTCGTTGCGGGCATCATCCTGCTGGCGGGATTCGTCGTCGCGATAGTGCCCCCTCTTGTATCCCAGGTCACAACCTTCGCCACCGATTTGCCCGACTACGTGCAGGAGATCGCCGAGAACAACCCCCGGCTCGGAGAGTTCGTTGCGCAAAACGACGTCACGGAGAGATTGCGAGAAGCGGCCAAGGACCTCCCGAGGCTGATCCAGGGCTCCCTGGGAGGTGTCCTCGGCGTCGCCGGCTCGATACTGGGGAAGTTCTTCAGCCTGATTACGGTGCTGGTCCTGACTATTTACTTCCTATTGAGCCTGTCCAAGATCAGGTCGGGCACCTTGAAACTCATTCCAAAAAGCAGACGACCGCGCGCGCAGCAGCTTGCGGATCCCATCCTCGGCAAGATCGGTAGCTACATAGAGGGTCAGCTCACGATCGCATTGCTTTCGGGAGTGCTTGCCTTTCTGTTCTTCATAATCATCGGCCTGCCGTTTCCCATTGCGCTTGCTCTTTGGGTTTCCATCGCGGGGCTCATCCCCTTGGTCGGAGCCACCATTGGGGCGATCCCCGCCATCATCGTTGCGTTCTTTGGCTCGATGGGAGACGGAATAGCCACCGTCGTGTACTTCATCGTCTATCAGCAGCTCGAGAATTACCTAATCGCGCCGCGCATCTTCACACGTGCGGTCGACGTCTCACCTGCCGCGGTCCTGCTGGCGGCGCTGATAGGGGGATCCCTGCTCGGGTTCGTCGGCGCGCTCATGGCCATTCCAGTTGCGGCGTCGCTGAAGCTCATAATGCAGGAAGTCGTAATTCCAAAAACCGAATCCAGCTAGCTATTGGCTTCCTTCAGCGCCTCCCTGATCTGCGCGGCTTCAGTCGGGGGCAGCCAACGCTCCAGCGAATCGGCAACCGTGTCGGGATCGACATTTCTTCGGCTTGCCTTCAGCGCAAGCACGGTCTTGTACACGAACCCCCGGAGCTCGCCGGGGACCCTTAGCCCCGCTACCGTCCCCGTCGAGCTCCATTCCGCTTCCAGAGCCGCCAGCTGAGGGGTTTCCCACCAAGCTCGCGGATCACCGGTGACCTCGGGGTCACGAAGCGGCACAACGTTCACGTGAGCCGAGCCGGCGCGCCTCCAGTTTGGCGGATCGTGATAGTCGGGCTCGTACTCCATCCGTTTGGCCGACAACGATCTGAGCTCCTCGGCATCATTCACCTCGAGCACCAGACGCAGCGTGCGCCCCAAGGCATCCGGAAGATTCCCGGCGTTTCGATATGCGAGGGCTTCCGAGATCGTGAGTGGAAGCGCATCGGTCGGTGGAAGTCCGAGATCGGGCGACCGCCGGCGCCTCAACTCCCGTTCGAGGGCGGAGGTGGTCATCAACCACCAACCCTCGTGAAGGTGCGCATCCGACGTGTCCCCGGCCACTAACCAGGCCCCGGCCGCGTCTTGAGGAAGCCGGCGAACATGACCGAGATCCCGGCCAGCAGGCCTACGGCAAATGCGGCGCCGCGGCCGTAGCGCGCGAAGCCGCTGGCAACCGCCACAACCAAGGTCCCGAAGGCTATGAGAGAGTTGGCCACGGCCAGGCGCCTGAGGACGTCCTGGTTTTGCCGCCGGAGCTTGTACGCGGACCACAACGCGCCTCCCACCACAACGATGAACCCGGCGTACGAATAGACGCGCGATAGGGCTCTCGAGGACTCACCTATGACCGCGCTCCCCGCAGGTATGCCCGAGATTGCGAGCGCGGCATCGTCCAGGGGCGCACCGATCACCTTTAACGCAGCCCACGATGACGCCCCTGCAACAACGGCAGCCGCCGCGTGCCCGGCTGCACGCGGAGCCAGGAGATAGATCGATCCGAGGGCCAGGACGGGTACGTTGACTACCGCTCCGAATAGGTAATAGGTGCGAAACACCCCGCTGCTCCATCCCCAGAGCAGACCCCAAGCCGCGGCGCCGGACGCTACGGCGAACATGGCAAGAGCGACCGCCCAGGCGAGAAGGTTGGGCCGCCGTTTGGCCCTCCAACCCTTCGAGAGCGAGAGGGAGAAAGCTCCGGCGACCCCGGCGGCGGCAAGAGGAAACACCCACATTCGGTACTTGATCCTCCCAGTCACAAGTCCGTAGGGACGACCCATGCTCCCACGCGGTTCGGGGAGACGGCATTAGGCTTCTCTGTGGATCTCACCACAGGAGGACATCATGGCTCAGGGACCGCAGGAGCAGACACCGAACGAGGGGCCGGGAGGCTCCAGCGCAGCGAAGGACCCAAACGATTGGGTGACGGGCGAGGAGCCGATGACCGGCGCACAGGCTTCCTATCTGCAAACGCTCGCCCAGGAGGGCGGCGAGGAGTTCGATCCGGGTATGACCAAGGCCGAGGCGTCGAAGCGAATCGAGGAGCTGCAGGCGAAGACGGGCCGGGGCACTCCCTGACGACGGTCCGGGGTACGAGGCGCAGCCCGCTCCTTGGCCTCAGTTCTCGACGAGGGGGCTAGGAAACACCCTGTGCGCCGGCCTCCGCCAGGGTCTCGAGGATGTCGGACCCGTAACGCTCGAGCTTGGTGGGGCCCACGCCCGAGATGCGCGCCAGCTCCCATGCGTTGCGGGGACGGTTAGAGGCGATGTCCGCAAGAGTTGAATCGTGAAATACGACGTAGGCCGGTACCGCGTCGGCTTTGGCGCGGGCCGATCGCCACCGCTTCAGCGCCCGTAGCTCGAAAGAGACCTCCTGTGCGTCCTCGCTGCCGGCCGGCCGCCGGTGCTGAGACGCGGCCGCGGCGGCGCCGGCGCCAAGCTCCGCCAGAAACCGGCTCGGGCGCTGCCTGCCCGAGGCAACCCAGCTCAAGGACAGGTACCCCTTCGCTCGGGTCATACCGACATAGAAGAGTCGCCGCTCCTCTGCGATCGCTTCGTCGGTGCGCGCCCGCTTAAAGGGAAGCTCTCCTTCCTCCAGACGCGGTAGCAGCACCGCCTCGAATTCCAGCCCCTTGGCTCGATGATAGGTGAGGAGGTTCACACCGCGGGCCGCGCCCTGAGGCGAAAAGCGAGCCTCTAATTCCTCGGCGAAATCCGAGACGCTCCTGGTCCCGTCGTCGAACTCCTCGGCCAGCCGGACCAGACGGCCCAGATCGTTCTGGCGGGTGCTTTCTCTTTCTCCAAGCCCCTCCGTAGCGCCACCCGACCATCCCTCGCCTTGCGCGGCCCGCCTTACCTGCATTGCTACATCTAAGGCGCGAGATCGTTTGAGCTTCGGCATCAGCCGGCGCGCTGCTTGCCGGGCGAGGAAGGCTCCATCGGCAACGTGAAACGGTATGCCCGCATCGGTGAGCAGCTCTTCGTAGTCTTCCGAGCGCCAGTTGACGCGATATAAAACGGCCATCTCCTCATAGGCGATCCCCTCCTGGACGTGCAGAGTGAGCAGTTGATCGACGACGAAGCGGTTGGCGGTATCGGGATCGGCGAAGGGGCGCAGAGAAGGTGCGGTCGCAGAGGGACGCACGGAACGAAGCCTCTTGGGAGCTCCGCTCAGATGCGGCACCAAGCGGTTTGCCAGTTCGAGGACCTCGGGACTCGAACGATAGTTGTCCTCCAGACGAACCACCGTTGTGTTCGAAAAGCGCCGGGGCATCTCGAGCAAATAGCGCGCGCTGGCGCCAGTGAACGAGTAGATCGATTGATAGTCGTCCCCCACGACGCAGAGGTCATCTCGCTGACCGAGCCATCGCTCGAGCAGAGACTGCTGGAGCAGGTTGACGTCCTGGTACTCGTCCACCGTGAATGAAGCGTAGCGCGCCTGGAAGCGCTCGCGTGCGTACTCATCCGTGTCGTACATGCGTATTGCAAGCTCGAGCAAATCTTCGAAGTCGACATAACCCCTTGCTTCCTTGCGAGATTCGTAGGTCCGCCACACTCCCGCCATGAGATCCGCTGGAATCGGCGGTTCGTGATCGCCGAGGGACTCCAGGTAAAGCTGTTGGGTAAGCCTCCGATTCTTCGCCCACTCTATCTCGGTGGCGAGATCGGCGGCGGGACGGAAACGGTAGGGCTTTGGCAAGCTGTTCGAAATCTGCCGTAATGGCGCTGCCTTGGAGGAGAGAATCTGGCCCGGCGTCTCAGCGGCAAGGGCGTGAAGCTGCGCCAGGGCTGCGGAATGGAAGGTCTGGGTTCGTACCGGACCGGCGCCCAGTGCGGCAAGTCTGGTTCTCATCTCCGAGGCGGCCTTATCCGTGAAGGTGACCGCAAGTATGGCCGCTGCCGGAAAGGCCCGCTCCCGAACCTGATTGGCGATCCGGCGTGTGATCGCCGTCGTCTTGCCGGAACCCGCTCCGGCAAGAATACAGACGGGACCTCGCACCGCGGCTACAGCACATCTCTGGTGGCTGTTGAGACTCTGCATGATCGTCCGTTCGTCCATCCAGACACTCTACGGTTCGGAACCGACGAGATGCCGGAGGTCGTGCCGCCCGGGGACAATCCAATTGCGAGCGTTAGGGTGAGCCGGGTGGCAGAAACCCCGGCAGGTCTCCCGAACCGCAGACAGAGCCTAGATGGGCGGGACCTCGACGGCAGGCGCCTGCGGCTCTCGTGGGCGATAGCCCGGCAGCTATACCGTTGCCCCGGCTGCGGATCCATGATTGAGGTCGGCAACGACCACGTCGTCGTGGCCTATCCGGCCGACGATCCCCCCTACTACCAACATTGGCACCGGCGCTGCGCTCTTATTCTGGTGCGTTCGATGTCAAGCGTGCACACCATTCCTGCGCCGGATCCGCCCGGTGGGACGGCTCGCGGGAGCCGCCCGAAGAAACCTCGGCGCCGCCGCTAGACTAGCCGGGCCTCAAACAGGCGCGGGCTCGTTCACGATGCCGTCGCCGTTACGGACGTTGCCGCTCGCGTAGCCACCGGTTGAGTCCTTTGGCTCGCAGTCTGCAGCACCCGGCCCGTAAGGGCGGTTCGCACGGTCCCACCAGCGGACCCCCGGTCCTCCGTTGCCCCCGAAGACATTGTCGTAGACGGCCACACGCGGGCTGTTGTAAACGGCAACTCCGGCGAGACCATTTTCCTGGATGCGGTTGTCTCGAATGATCATGTCGCAACTGATCTCGATGAAGATCCCATAGCGCGAGTTGCCGGTTACGAGATTGTCTTTGAACTTATCGAAGCGCGCACCCGTGTCGGCGTGCACGCCGTCACAACCATTGTCGACCAGGCGGTTGCCGGTAACCAAGACGTGGTTGCCGACCACCATATGTACTCCGCCGCTGTTCCAGCACGGGTTATCTCCGTGCACCGGTTCGAGATCGAGATTGTTGTCGTGCACGTAGTTGTTGATCAGGTCCACCCAACCACCGCCGACCTGGATGCCGGACTGGCTGTGGTGATGGACATTCAGGTCACGACAGGTGCTGCCTGCTCGACAACGCACTCCAACGACGGCGGCGGCTACTTCGAAACCATCGAGCCTGCCACCCTGTCCCGAGGTCAGCTCGCCCTCGATGCGCACGCCGGGAGCCGCATACCAGCGGGCGCGCTTCGGCTGAGTCAGGTTGCCAACGTAGGTGCCGGGTTCGAACCACAGCGCATCCGCGGTCGACTCGGCCGCCTCCCGATAGCTGTCGACCACCTCGCCCTTGTATTCGCACGACACCATCCTCTCCGCGAAGCAGACGTCGGTTCCCAGACCACCGTGGGCCTCGTCTACGCCGCTGCCGCCCACCAGGACGTCGTCGCCGGGCCCGCCGAACAGGAGGTCATCACCGACTTGCCCCATCATGCGATCGTTGCCCCTATTGCCGTTCAGGCGATCGATGCCTTTGCCCCCACACGCCAGATCAGCCTCCCTATTGCCTCTGACCTTGTCGCTTTTGGTATACGCGTGCACCACATCCCGGTCGGGCCCGCCTGAAATGGTATCCGGACGGTGCGTGCCGACGAAGGTTGCTCTCACGCCGGAGCACTTGGCGGCGGCCGCCTCGGCCGAGGTTGCGTTGAAGGCCAGGATGGCCAAGGCCGCTCCGACGAGGACCAGAATAGGGGCGCAGACCGGGTACCTTGCCGGTTGCCAAAGAGAGTCTGAGCCCCGCGTTTGCATGGTTCCCCCCGACGGATTGTCTTCCTGCACATTCAGTCTAAGGGGTTGCAGCTATTTAACCGCGGAATGCTCACAGCCGCCCACAGCCGCCCGAAGGGCCTTTCCGGTGTGAACGAAATCGACCGGAGGCCTTCAGTCGGCTGGGGCGGCACCTGATCCTGTAGGTTCCCTCCTCTCGAGGAGGAGGGATCGGTTTCCCTTACGGCTGGTTGATGACGCTGTCGCCGTTCAAGGCGTTGCCGCTCTGGCTGCCGCCACTCTTGTTCTTGGGAGAGCAATCCACGGCACCGGGAGCGTAGTTACGGACGGCACGGTCCTTCCATTGGATGGCCACGCCGTTGCCCCCGAAGGTGTTGTCGATGACACGTATTCTCGGGCTGTTGCCGATGTAGACGCCGACGCTGCCGTTGTTCCGAATGGTGTTTCCTTCGACTACCTCATCACAGCTCGTTTCGATGAAGACGCCGAAGCGCGTGTTTCTCTCCGACACGTTGTTGCGGAAGCTGCCAAATCGCATGCCGATGTCCGCGTGGACGCCGTCGCAGCCGTTGTGAATCAAACGGTTGCCCTCGACTACCACGTTGTTGCCCACGACCATATGGACTCCGCCGCTGTTCCAGCATGGGTTGCCCCTGATGACGGGGTCCAAGTCGAGGTTGTTGTCGTGCACATAGTTGTTGAGGAGCTTTACTCCGTCCGACCCCACGTGAATGCCCTCTTGACTGTTATGGTGCACGTCGAGGTTCTGGCAGACGCCACGACACACGACGCCGACCTCACCACCCGACACTTCGAAACCACTCAGCACCGACCCTTCGCCCGATACGAGCTCCCCTCTGATGTGCGTCCCCGGACTTGCGTACCAGCTGCTCCCGGCGGGCTGGGTGAACCGGCCCTTGTAGGTGCCGGCCTTGAAGAGGACCGTGCCGGACCCCGCTGCGATCGCTTCCTTGACACTGGAGACCACTCGTGCACCGGCCAATGCTCCCGTTCGCGTCTGGCCGGCAGACTCAACTTTGGCTTCCACCGACGTCATCGTTGCCAGTAGCGAAATCATGCATACGACAGCGGCTCCAACTCGCCGAGCGGCACCGGGGCGCTCCACGCTGTTTGCCCGCGCTCCCCTTCTGTGTAGCTGTCTGCTCATGTTTTCTCCATTCTCATGCCGTCGGCATGACTCGATGGCCCGCTCATCCCGCCTTGATTCCGACGCCGTCCCCGCCGTCACTTATTGCTTCCGAACGAATACTCCGCGTTCGTCTCCATGTCGGATGACTTTGTGGATGAACTTGCGGATGAGGTTCAAGCGGGGAACCGTAACCACGAATTTCAGGGAGGTCGATAAGAAATCATCAAACAAAACGGCGGAGTTTTTGCCCCCAACCCACAAAGAGAGCGCGTTCCTTTACGAATCGCTTTTCTACCGTTTAAGGCGTCATGTCCTTTAGGGCGGGACCCTCGTTTAGATAGCCAAACGTTGTCGCGCCGCGCCTCTGTGTTACTCCAGCGACGAGAGCACGAAGAGATTCCTGGTCCGTTCCCCCGAGTCGATGGCCACCAACGGAGTGCGATCCCCGGTTACAACCAGTCCCTCGGGCTGCTCGAGCTCGGAGGGCAGATTCCACAGGGACGCAACCTCGAGATGCTCTTGTGCCGGATCCAAGGTTCTTTCGATCTGGGCGATACAGGCCGACTCATCGCTGAGCAGATAAAGGCCTTCATCGGGGCCCACCGCGATGTCGCTGATGTCCTTGATGGCGTCACCGGCAGAGCTCGACAGGCGCCAGATCGTGAGCAGGTTGAACTCCGTGCGCAACTCCTGAGGGAGAGGAAACTCGTCGGAGGTGGCGAAGAGCAAATCCGGCGTGAGCCCCTCAGGCCGTTCCTGGCTTGGTCCGTACTCCATCAGCACCGGAGGATCCTTTTCCTTGGCGATCAGGATGTGGCCGTTTCGGAGCAATACCAGTCCCTCGCCCTGAGAGTTGGGTGACGTCCCCAGCCCGAAGTCCTCACCCTCAGGAGTCCTGTTGGCCAGCGTTATGCGGCTCACGAGCTCGTCCATCCCCGGGTTCAGGACGAAGACAACCGCGGGCTCCTCCTGGAGAACGAACACCCTTCCGCTGACATCACCATCGGCGGCCTCCCACTGAGAGCCCTGGGTGGGCTCACCTTCGGCGAGGACGTCCTTTAGGCGTAATCGGTCGAAATGGCGAGGCGTGACACCGGTCTCCAGGTCGGCAATCAGGACCGTGAACTCATCGTCCCCCACCGCCAGCACCTGCAGTCCACGCCCATCGGGGTGATGCCGCTGCCCGAGGCCCGAGATCTCGAGGAGATCAACGTCGGCGGTGTCTTTCACGGTGAGCTGTTGTGGTGGCACGGTCCTCCGATCAATAGGTCGAGGGATGAGGGCCTCAGGTCATGCTCCTTTGTGTTCTCCAAAGACGACCGGGTTAACACATCCGGATCACGCATATGGGATGAGATGTAGCAAGATATGGGTAATCCAGCTCCGTTCGGATCACGGCGGGCAGATCGATCTCCTGCCAGAAGTACGCGAGCTACGGGCGGCCGTGGGGTCACCGGGAAGGAATAGCTTGTCCCTCGGAACATTACTGGCTGGTCCCATCCTGCGCCGGGCAGATCGGGGGCGTGTGAGCATATGGCTGGCCACGGCCGAGCCCGCCTCGGTCGAAGCCGAGGTCTTCGCCTTCGCCGCCGCTAGGAACTCGGACGATTCCGGGCTGAAACGCGTCGGCTCGGGAGACGCCGAGACGGCGCAGCTCGGCCCGCACCTCTACATTCACCTGATCAACGTCATCCCCAATACGGGATCCTTCCCGGCCGACGAGCTGCTGGGTTACGACGTTGCCATTCAGGGAGGGGCCGACGCGCCCAAGAAGCTCCAGGATCTGGGACTTGTGGGCGGAGCCAACAGCGTGGCGTACGGCGAGCTTCCCCTCCCGACCTTCTTCATTCGCGGCGATACGCCCACGCTGCACGTCCTGCACGGATCCTGCCGGCTGCTGCACGGTAAGGGCGAAGACTCACTGGTCGCCGCGGACGAGATCATCGCTCGCTACGCACGTGAGCCTCTCGAACGGCCAAGCTCCCTGTTCCTAACCGGCGACCAGATCTACACAGATGAGGTAGCCGGTCCGCTCATGGCACACGTCACAGAAATGGGGACCGAGCTCCTGGGTGAAGGAGATCCTACGTCTGTTCCAGGCGTACCGAACTTGTCCGAGATCCCGGTCTACGGCCGACAGGAGATAGCTTCGGAAAGGGCCAAGTTCACTTCGGACAAGGCAGCCAATCACCTCATGAGCTTTGGTGAGTTTGCAGCCATGAATCTCGTCGCATGGAACGAAGCGAACTGGCCCAAGCATTGGCCGGCGGTAACGGAAGCCATTACGGGCCAAGACGGTGGCCGGCTCGTGACGCTCAGAACCCGAAGAAAGTACGAAAGCGAGATCGAAGATCTCGAACGGGCACGCGCTGCCCTTCCGCAAGTGCGACGGGTGCTGGCCAACGTACCGACATACATGATTTGTGACGATCACGATGTCACCGACGACTGGAACTTGACCGCCAAGTGGCGGGAGCAGGTAGAGAACAGCGATACCGGGCGGCGCATCGTCTCGAACGCTATTGCAACCTTTTGGGCATTCCAAGCTTGGGGCAATGATCCCGACGCGTTCGACAATGCCTTCAAGAGCATCATCACCGGCTTCATGACCGGGGCCAAGTCGGTCGACGCCGCCTCCTTCGATGCCGCCATGTGGTCGTTTGATCGCTGGAGCTATTGCGCCCCGACAGAGCCCCCCACGATCGTGCTCGATACTCGCAGCGAGAGAACGTTCGACAGCCCTGAGGGAGCGGCGCGCCTCGTGGGCGGTGGAATGGAACGGATCGTCGAGCTCTGCCGTCAGTGCGGGTATAGACCCGGGGGTCCTCTCATCCTCGTCTCGGCCGTACCCGCGTTCGGCCTCGAGCTGCAGGAACGGCGGCAGAAGTTCCTAGTCGACAAGTTGGGCCCTTACGAGATCGACTTCGAGGCCTGGCACTCGAACCTCGCAGGAATGATCGAGTTCATGCATCTTCTCATCGAGCGCCTGGGTGTGCGCGAGTGCGTCGTACTTTCCGGCGACGTTCATTACGGGCTCAACTCACGCGCCACGTTCTCCATCGGCGACAACACCCTCAATATCTGCCAGCTGGTAAGCAGCAGCCAAAAGCACAGTGGAGAGCTCAGCAAGATTGCGTTGAACCTCCTCGGCCGCCTCGTGAACAAGAACCACGAGCGCGTCGGTTGGAAAGGCCCTCCCGAGCTCAGCAACGCGAGCGGCCTCAAGGCCAGCGTCATGGCAAAGTCTGCGAACACAGACGACTGGTCCGAGGACGGGCCCGTCTTCCTGGCGCCGAACCGGGTTTGTCAACTGGGGATTGAGACGCCGCCTGACTACCGCGAAACGCGCAACTATGTGTCCACGGAAGGGCCCGAATCCTCGATGATCGTCGGAGAGAACAACATCGGTCTTGTTTCGATACGCGGCGACGAGGTTACGCACCGGCT
Source organism: Actinomycetota bacterium (assembly GCA_030860205.1). Taxonomy (GTDB): domain Bacteria; phylum Actinomycetota; class CADDZG01; order CADDZG01; family WHSQ01; genus JACDDL01. The sequence goes on from JALZIQ010000044.1 coordinate 15,994, forward strand.
ACTTAGCCGAAGCAAGAACCAAACGTGCGAGCACCGGGCCAAGATGCGGCTGCAGGAGTAATTCTCAAGCTTCGGCTCGAGCCGCCTGCGACCCGGACTCCTTGCGCCTGAGGGTATCCCACGCAAGGGCAACTACCGTGGCTGCAACGAACACCACGGCGATGCCTCCCCATCCCCAGGTGTAGGCGCCCGTTCGGTCGACCGAGTAACCGAAGAGGATCGGGCTGACAACGAAACCGGCATAGAAGCCCGCAAGCACGATACCGGAGGCCACCCCCGCCGCGTCGCTCTCCACCTCGGCCACTATGGCGAGCATCCCGACAGCGTTCCATGTCACCGCGGTAGCGCCGAAAAGCACCGCGGCCGCCCAGAGAAGCCAGGGGCCCATGCTCGTCGCGGCGATCAGCAACAGGCTGGCGACCGTCGAGCCAAGCCCCATCACCGCCAACGGCATGGAGAATTGCCCGATGCGTTCGGTGCCCCAGCCCCATGCAACGCGTGAGGCAATGCCCACGAGCCCGATGGTGGCGGCAATCGCTCCCGCGGTGTTGACGGACACCCCCACCCCCTCCTTCGCATAAAGGGGAACCCACGCACCTATGGCGGCGACTCCGGCTCCCATCAGCGCAGCGTAGGCCGTCATCCACCACACCGTCGAGGTCAGCGATGTGCGATCCGCACGCGACGGTGGGTCCTCGGACGCACCTGTGTCCGGGGGAATCAGCAGAAACACCGCCGCTAAGGCGGCCGCCGGGACTGCAATCGTCACGGCGAGCGCCAGCCGCCACCCCAGGGCAAGCGCAGTCGCGGGCAACACGGCCCCCGTAAAGAACGCTCCGAACTGCACGCCCGCTTGCTTGATGCCCACGATCCAGCCACGTTCTCCAGGCGCCGTGTGGGCAGCTATCAACTTGTTGGTTGTCGGATTGCAGGCGGCGAGACCTCCACCGGCAAGCGCCGCTCCGACGAGCATGGCTCCAAACGAAGGCGCTATAGCCATGCCGAGCGTCGAAGTGATCACGAGTCCGAGTAGGCCCACGAACACCTTGCGTCCACCCAGCCGGTCCACCAGCTGTCCGGCCGGAAGCGAGCCCAAGCCGCCAACTACGAAAGCCGAGGTGGTCAACAGACCCAACCGCGAACGGCTGACCTCGAATTCATCGAGAAGGAAAGGGGCCAGGGTGCCGAAAAAGAACTGCACGAAGGTACTGGCCGCCATGCCGGCCGCAAGAGTTGCGGCAAACCCGGCCCGCCACCCCGGCGATCGCCGCTCTGCGCCTTCTGCAAGGCTCTTCAGTCGAGATCCATCCAGGCAAGGAACTCCACAAGGAGCTGCTCGTCACCGAAAACCTCGACGTCCCCAGGGCGCACGCGCCGCCACAGCAACAGCAGGAGTTCCGACGCAGACGCCCTCACTGCAACCGACCCCTTGGCATGCGAGCGCTCGACCGAAATCCCCTCGGTCCCGCAGCAAAGAACCCACTCGCCCTCGCCGTCGTTCTGATGCAGGTGGATGCTCTCACCCGGATGCCCGAAGGGCCGTTCCTCGGCGGGTATCCAGATGTCGAGAAACTCGTCGACCCCGTCGGTCGCGAGTCCCGCTTCGATGGGGTCCGGGTCGCCGGCCGCCGACTCCGCATCCCAGCGGTGCACCGTGGTCTCCTGCGCCATCCGCCGGCACACGAAGGCAACGTTCTTCTGCTGAGCCCACGTCCAGACCGGTTCATCGGGGTCCGCGGCGGTCAATGTCTCGACGAGATGTTCGGCCCCGGTGCGAAACCAACCCACGGCGCCGTCCCGCGCCGGCGCATCGGTCCTGGACGCATCCTCCGCATCCTCTTTGCTCTGCAAGCGCCGATCGACGACCTCGTTCCAGAAACGATGGACGCCCCCGGTGTGGAGCACGAGGTCGAGCATGTCCCATCCTGGACAGGAAGCGACTTCGGCGGCGGGAGCGCGTTCGGCGGCGGCCGCCAGCACCCGGCTCTCCCGGGCAATGCCTCCGATGTAGTCGCTGGCCTCCAAGGTCACCTCCTGCGAAAACCCGGCATTTGGATACCGGTGGGATTGGGACGGAAAGGACATTCTCTCTTGGGATTTGGACTGCCTGCGCTTCCACCCGGCCAGGGACGAAACAGGGGAGCGCTCGAGTACGTACAGCGGGCGCTCGAAACCGTAACCGCTTCGGGTGACTTCAGCCCGGTCTCGGACGGGCCCTACGAGGACATTGCCGTCACTCGCCGTAAGCAAACGTCGGTTTCGGCCAGTAATTGACGAGCGCCAAGTTGGTGGAAAATCTCTCGGGCCCCGAAGAGCGGTGGTGAGGCCCCGCTCGGCCGATTCAAAGCGATAAGGCAACGGACTTCGCCCAACAGAGCCTGACCCTGCTCCAGGTCATGACGATACTTCGCCCAACCGAGCCCACACTGCCTGTAAGCATCCGCAGCCTCTTCGAGGTCACCGTTTGCTTCACAAAAGATCGCCTCGGCCGTAAGGGCAGCCAGTTGACTTCGTCTAATCGAAAGCGTGGGCATGCTAGTGATCAACTCTCGGGCTAAGTCGTTCTCGCCCAGGCGGTAGAGGACTCTGACGATGTCAGGCAGGAACCTGGTTCGCCAGTTCGGCCGACCCTGCGTGGCAGCGGCGAACCTGCCTGCAGCAGCCATTGCATCCGACCGATTACCCAGGGCCTCGTGTACGAGTATCGTTACCGCCAGCGCCGGAATCAAGATCTGCAACTCTTCGAAGTCCATTTGCAACGAGCGCTCGACCCCTTCGAGGGCATCCGAGTGGCGCCCCCTATGATGCCAAACCAACGCCTGATAGGGAAGAACGAGGGCCTTCAATGCGTCCTTTTCGTTCCACTTCAATATGTTCTCTGCCTCCTCGAGAAGGCTGTCCCAAAGTCCCGAGTCAAATAGCATCCACAACGTCTCGCCGCGACCCCAATGTGCAACATCTGTTATCGATCGCTGTTCGGCGAAGTCAACTGCACCCCTGTACAACTCCAGGGCCTGCTGCGGACCTTCAGTCAGCCAAACCCATTGGCCAAGCGTGAGCTGAGCGCTCGCTATTGCAACAGGGTCACCTATCTCTTTGCCGACTTGCAGTGCTTCTTTGAGATCGTCTAGGCCCTCCAGGTCATCCAGCTCACAGAGAGCATCCCCTCTGCCCATCAGTGCCCGCCGCAGATTCTCGAGATCGTCCAGCTCGCGAGCTACCGATAGAGTTTTCTCGTACCAGTCAAGGGCCTCATCGAACTCACCCAACAAGGAGTGTTGCAAGGCCATCATGCTGTAGACGTATGCAAGCGACCGGCTGGGTGCTTGAGCCTCCAACAAGTCGATCGCCTCGATGGCAAGGGCTTTGGTCTTTCCCAATTGACTGAGTTCGCACGCGAAGTGACTGAGCAACGCCAAAGCCTCACCCTCTCCCAGAGGGTCGCTGCTCGCCCTGAAGCTGGACAGAGCTTCGAGAAGCTGCCGCTCCGCTTCTTCCCACAAAGCAAGATCCCACCGTGCTTTAGCGGCCCCAAGCAAGGTCCTTCCCCTCTCGGCGCTGCCCGGGTCCATGCGCTGCAGCACTTCGTCGTAGAGCTCCTTGGCCTTACGGGCGTCAACGTAACGGGCTTGCTCTGCGGCGAGTATGAGGAAACGTTGAGTGGGAGCGTGCAGCGCCACGGCCTCTTGCATGGCTCCTGATGCCTCCGCAAGGCGCCATGCCTCACGATAGTGGTGGGCGATGATCTCGGCAACATCGCTGATCCTGTCCCCAGTTAGGTGCTCCAGCCATTGGGCCATTGCCTTGTGCTTTCTCACTCGGGCGGCCCTGGGTATCTGGCTGTAAGACACCTGTTGCACAATGGCATGCCAAAACGTGAATTCCTGCTGCCCTTGAATCGAAGAGGTTCGAGAGGGATGCACAAACTCCTTACGGGCGAGCTCGTGCAACTCGTGATCGATAGTTTGCTCGTCCATGTCACCCACGGCGGCAACCGCCTGAGACCAGAAGGTCTTCCCGACCACCGCGGCGTTGTGAAGCAGTGTTTTTTGCTCGCTCGCAAGAGTGTCCAGACGGGCCGCTATCAATGCCTGGACCGTATCGGGCATGGGGATGTCGACATCGCGATCGAGCGCCAGGGTCGTGCCTTGCTCTTTGAGGATCCCCCGGTCCCTGAGCATGCGAATGAATTCTTCGGTGTACAGCGGGTTGCCGCCGGCTTGCTCGAGCAGGGTCGACAGAGTCTCTGCCGGAAGCACCGCCTCCGCCAACAAACCGGAGACAAGCTCAGCGGTCTCGAGGTTGCTCAGTGGTGACAGGGAGATGGTTGTCCAATTGCGATTTCCTCCGCCCCAGCCCGGGTGCTTTTCGAACAGCTCGGGCCGGGTCGTGCACACAACGAGAAGGGGGACACCGGTCGACCAATCCACGAGGTGCTCGATGAACTCCAGCAGAGAGGGATCGGCCCAATGGAGGTCTTCGAACACGACGACCAGCGCATTTCTGGAGGCAACAGCCTCCAGAAATCGCCTCCATCCGGCAAACGACTCCTCTTTCTCGGCGCTTGTCGATCCGTCTACCGACGCTCCAACCAAGGGGGCAAGGCGGACCTTGAACCACTCGTGCTCCGAGGGGTCTTCGACCACCGCCTCGATGGCGACCTGTAATTTGTCGGCGGCCTCCCTGGGACCGTCCGATTCCAGAATGCCTGCCTGAGCCTTGAAGACTTCGCCCAGCGCCCAGAAGGAGGTGCCCTCGCCGTAGGGAAGCGAGCGCCCTTGCCTCCACGACACCATCCCCGGCTGCTCATCGACGTAGGAGGAGAGCTCTCCCAGCAACCGGCTCTTTCCAATCCCGGGCTCGCCCACGACCGTCAGAAGCCCCAAAGAGGACTCTCTCAGAACCCGTTGGTAAGCGGTCTCGAGGGTGGTGAGATCGAGGTCCCGGCCGACGAAAGGGGTCGTATAGCGCAGCACCCCGGTGCGGCTTCGCGCCGCGATCACCTTCCAGATCGGGATGGGCACCGGCTTCCCTTTGACGGTCGCGGGATCGAGTTGTTGGTAGTCGATGAGGTCCCTGGTGCAGCGATAGGTGGTCTCCCCGACCACGATGCCGTTGACCGGAGCAACGCTTTGGAGGCGGGACGCAGTGTTGATCACATCGCCGAGAAGCCCCCGTCCCATCTCCTCGGTGGGAGAGACGAACACCTCCCCGGTTTCCACCGCCCCCCTTATCGCCAGCTTGTACGCCGCGTTGGCTTCATTCATCTCGTGGATTGCTTCTGTGATCCTGAGCGCCGCTCTCACCGCCCGCTCGGCGTCGTCCTCGTGAGCGACGGGTACTCCGAAGACGGCCATGACGGCGTCGCCGACAAATTTTGCGACCGTCCCACCAAAGCGCTCGCTCTCTTGTTTCAGACGCTCGTGGTAGGGCTTCAGGGCGGCTCTGACGTCTTCGGGATCGGCCTGGTGAGAGCGAGCGGTGAAGCCGACCAGGTCGACGAACAGAATCGAGACAACCTTGCGCTCTTCTGCCGGGAACCTGGGAGAGCCCTTGAGGGATGTACCGCACTCCAGGCAGAACTTGGCCTTGTCGAGATTCTCCTCCCCGCAGTTGGGACAGGTCGCCATGGATGGAAGTCTAGGTCGTCAGGATCCACCCCAGACGCCGGGGCGGCCTGTCGTTAGGATCATCGGATGGCTATCACGGGCGCCCATGTGATCCTCTACACGCAGGAACCGGAAGCATTGCGGGACATGCTGCGAGATGTAAAGCAGGAGAACGATTGGTGTGGGCCGTGCTAGACAACTGCGACTTCATGGTTAGTTGCCCACTTCTTTTGTTGAGCTCGCCCCCCGGCCTCAGTCGAGCGTCGTCCTGCCGTCCTCGTGCACCGTCCAGCCTGGATTATGGGCCACCTCCCACGGGTGGCCGTCGGGGTCGATGAAGACCCCCGAGTAGCCGCCCCAGAACGTTTCGGCGCCGGAGCGGGCGATGGTCGCTCCCGCCTCTCGAGCCTCGGTGAGCACGGCATCGACCTCCGCAGGCGATCGGACGTTATACGCGAGAGTCACTCCTCCCCAACCGTGCGAGTCCTCGACGCCGCTGTCGCGCTCGAGCTTGGTTCGGTCCCACAGCGCGACGATGACACCGGCCGCCTGGAAGAAGACGACGTGGTCGCTCTCGTCATCGACTCCACCATCGACGTGCCAGCCGAGTGCCTCGTAGAACGCCTGCGCGCGCGAGACATCGTTGACCCCGAGTGTAATCAGGCTCAATCGTTGCTCCATTGGATTCTCCTTGCGCGTGCTCGCTCGATTCTCGTGTGGCACGACTGTATGCGTTCGAGTCGTTAGACCGAGCCTCTGTCCGAGCCGATATGGGGCGGTCCGTGCCGGTTCGTTAGAAATCCGTTCGAAAAACGACGGGAACTGTAGCCCGATTTCATACTCATCCACGAGGTCGCGGCCGCCCAGGCAGCCCTGAACGAATATCGGGCGAGTTGGCTAGACGGTACGCGCTTCCAAGGCGTCCAGGTCCCGTTCGGCATACAGCCGGTGCTCCCACTCCTCGTTGAGGATGCACAACAGGCATTCACGCACCGGGTAGCTGCGGGACTCCGGCCACCCGGGCCCCTCAACCGGTTCGGTCTGGCCGTCCAGCGACTCGTCGGTCAAGCCGTCCAGGACCTCACGCACGGTGGACATCCGGTCCCGGCGCAGCTCGAGCACCACGTCGAGCGACGGTCGTGCGTCCCGGTCGCGCGGCACGCCCGGCGTGTCGGGCATCTCGTCCCACGGCAGGTCCAGGGGATCCCACGGCGACGGATCACCGAGGATTGCCCGTCTGATCCAGGAGTCGGTGGCGAACACCAGGTGCCGCAGTGTCTCGGTGAACGACCACTCGCCGGCGACCGACTCGTGCAGCAGGCCTGGGTCCAGCCGGCGGGCCCGTCCGACGGTCTCGCCCCACACCCGCTCGACGACTTCCCACGCCTCGCGAAAACCGGCGGAATCTATCGGGCGCATCTTGGCCCGTTCGGGATACCGCCTGTTGAGCTCGGCGTCGACCAGGGGCGCGATGTCGACACCATTGATCGTCAGGTCCACGATCTCGCCGTGGATGTCGACGTCGAACAACCCGACGCCGCGCATCACGATGCGGTTCATTTCGACGCCTCGGAACCGCGTCTCAGTCAAATCGACGGTTCGGAACTCCGAGCCGCTGAGGTCGACGCCCTCGAACCGGGAACCCCGGAGATCCTCACGGAAGAATTCAGCCACGCCGCGACCATAGCGTCACTGCAAGATCGAGAAACATCCTTTCACGTCGCCACCGGGTGGGCGGTCCGCCGGAGCATCTCCGATCGAATTCGACCCCCTTCCGCGAAAAAGGATTAGCAGGGATTAGCAGTTACGCCGAGCCTCGTCCAGCCGCGAGTACAACGGCTGCTTACGTAGTCAATCCTGCTGTAAATGCTGTCGTTTCATCGGTGTCTTTCGTATAATACGTCGGAGATCACTATGAGAACGACAGTAAGAAGCACTCCGGCAGCCCTCGCTCCAGTTCTCGAGGAGCTTGAGTTGCGACAACCGAAGATCGTCACCAGAGAGCTGCTGGCCGAGATGGTCGAAGAGCGAGGCGTCCCCCTCGCGATCAAGGACATCTCCGAGCGCCTCCAGCGGCATGGGTGGCTCCTGTCCCTGAAAACGCAAGGAGCGTGGGAGTTCGCGCCTGCAGCTCGGGCTGGGCCGATCGGGTCAGGTGACCCCTTCATCGAGCTCCGGGCGACGCTGCTTCGACGCCCCGGCCTCTCGGCGACAGTGGCGTATGACTCGGCTGCCTGGATCCATGGGCTCGCAGGACGTGCCCCCGAAAAGCACGTCTTGGCGATTCCTGCCCAAACCGTCGCTCCGCCTGCGCTGCGCGACTTTCGCTTCACCCGGCAAACAAGTCGCCTCGGTCCAGTTGAAATGGACGGCCTGCCCACATGGCGAATCGAGACTCTTCTCGTGCTCATGGGGGCGCACCCAACGTCCTATAGGGCTTGGCCGACCGTGGGGGAATGGCTGGCCGAAGCGAGCGAGAAGGTCGATCAGAAGTTGATCCTGGAGGAACTCAAGCAGCGCCCCCGCTCTGCATGGGCACGGACTGGCTACCTCCTCGAGACGGGCGGACGAGTTGACGTAGCCGAAGCGATTGAGAGGCTGGCCCCGGAGGGGAAAGGCCCGTTCTACCTCGGCTCTCGCAAGTCAGGAGGTCGACACGACCGCCGCTGGGATGTGCGCGACTCCGTGCTTCGCTTTCGAGATATCCAGGCAACGGACTCCGGCACGGCCACGGACTCAGCGCGCGTCTCGCGCCGATGATCAACGAGGGATACCTGGCGCGCCACTACCAGGGACGAAAGGGAGGCAGGGACGTCGCTCTACTCGATGTCGCCCAGGACTACGCTCTGAAGCTTCTCTTCGACGCCGCCCTTTTCGAGCTGGGCCTCACCTTCAAGGGAGGCACCGCCTTGCGGAAGTACAGGGCGGGATCAGCGGGCAGGTTTTCGACTGACCTGGACTTCGCGGTTGAGGATCCCGACCTCGGAGAGATGGTTATGGAGACCCTCGATGGAGGAGAGCTGTACGACGTGGCGTTCTCGGTCGAAGTCGTTACGCCCGGACGCAGAGGAAGGTTACAAGTCGAAACCCCACTCGGAAGCCCCCAAATCGACGCCAAGCTCGACATCGGCCGGCGCGGCGTATGGCTTACGCCAGAAGTCCGGAACCCTGTGTCGCTTCCCGTTCATAGAGGATACGAGTTCGAGCCGGTCTCTCTTCCCCTGATGACTTTGGAAGAAACTCTTGCGGAGAAACTCGCCGCGTTTCGCAGACGGGCGCTGGCACGCGACTTATACGACCTGGCCTGGTTCGGTCAGGGTGTCTTCGATCCCAAACTACTGCGACGGCTCACATATCTCAAGGTGTTCATCGATGTCGTGGAGGACAACCTCGCGTCCGTTCGATCCTCAGCAGGACATCCTGAGACAGAGAATGGCGTCGGAATTCCTCGCTGAGGACATCGGGCTGCTTACGACCAAGGTGGATATTCCGGGTTGGCTACAGATCGGCCGAACGCGATTCGACTTTCTCAGCCAGCCTACCGATGAGGAAAAGAAATGGGCTGCCTGCAATCCCGGCGACACTTATAGCGTCCGACGAGTGATCGAGAATCTGTAAGGCCAGCAAGGTCCACCAATGGGATTCCTCTCCAATGGCACCTCCACTCACAAGTTCTCCACTTGATCCGCTTCGCTGGCAGCGGCCTCCACCAAGGCCGCGTTCCCGACCAGTCGTCTCCCGTCCTTCTGGCTGAGATCGAGGAAAATTCGATTGCCGTCGATGTCCAGCTCGGCAGTGATGATGACGTACATATCCGCGCGGCCGCCCGCGGCAAGATGAGTCCTCAAGCGTTCGTTAAGCCTGATGTTGGTCCGCTGACTGGGCCCCGGGTTGGGATAGTGCGCGGCTCGCCTGCGCAGATTATCTGTCTCGCCTATGTAGACCGCTGAGTGTTCGGCTCCACCGAGCCAGAAGCGATACAAGCCGGGGTCAAGATCCACAGCGTCTTCGTCCACGGCGTTTCCCTCGCCGCCTTTCGATCAAAGAAGAGAACGTTTGCCTTCACGCCCTGGGCATAGAAGCTCCCAGTTGGGAGCCTCAGTAACGTGTGGACATCGCACTCATGCAGCAGCTTCCTGCGGACAATCACCCCCTGGGATGAGGTCGCCAAACAAACGAATGGAGGGCAATACTCCGGACATATGTTCGAGTATGCCGAGAGGGTGCGACAGGAACCTCTCGCGCCGGACGGTCAATCTGCGCTCCATCTGCGCCGATAATAGGGGAACCGGGAGGGGGAACACTGGTACGTGGGTCACCCTTCTTCGGATTAGCAAGGGATTAGCAACCGTCGCACCGCGCCATTCCGAGCTCGCGACTCGGCCCACAGTCCGAACGCGAAAAACCCTGGTCAGGCACCAATAGCGGAGGCGGACGGGAATCGAACCCGCCCAGCGGCGGCGGAGTCGCGGGCGGGTGAGATCGGGCTCCGGGTGGGGCGGGTCCGCTGGAGCGTTTGCGGAGGCGGACGGGAATCGAACCCGCCCACCGAGTCGCCTCGGCGCACCGGTTTTGAAGACCGGGGGGGACACCAGCCCCCATTCGCCTCCCCTCCAGATGCTAGCCACGCCGGCGACCCGACCAAACCAGCCGACGCAGGCAGACGCGCCTTCTCAGACGGTGATCGGCGGGTAGCCTAGGTCGATGGAACAGCCGAGTGCAGTCGTCCGACACGCCGAGGTCAACCTCAGGGAACCCGTACTGGTCGCCGCCTTCCGTGGCTGGAACGACGCCGGCGACGCCGCGTCCTTTGCGGCCCTTCATCTCAATCGGATCTGGGACGGAGAGGACATCGCTTCGATCGATCCGGAGGAGTTCTACGACTTCCAGGCGGTGCGCCCCCAGGTGGAGCTGGTCGACGGACTCACCCGGCGCATCACCTGGCCCACCAACGATTTGTCCGCAGCGCATCTCTCCGGCGCGCCGAATGACGCTCTCGTCCTGATCGGGACGGAGCCGAGCATGCGCTGGAAAACCTTTGCAGGCCTCATTGTCGGGCTTGCCAGAGAGCACGGCGTCAAGCTCGTCGTTACCCTCGGCGCCCTGCTGGCCGACGTCCCCCATTCCCGCCCGGTACAGGTCACGGGAACGGCTGTGGACACCGATCTGGTCACCCGGCTGGGTTTACAGCGCTCCCGCTACGAAGGGCCCACAGGGATCGTTGGAGTCCTCCAGGACGCCTGCGGTCGGGCGGGGATTCAGTCGGCGAGCCTGTGGGCGGCCGTCCCCCACTACCTGGCGGTGACACCGAACCCCAAGGCCGCCCTCGCGCTGGTGAACAAGGCGGTCGACCTCGTCGGCGCGCCGGCGGCTGTCGACGACCTCGAACGGGCCACCTCCGTCTACGAAACGAGGGTCTCCGAGATGGTTGCTGAGGACGACGAGGTCCAGGCCTACGTCAAGCTGCTCGAGGAACGCAGCGACGAGCGGGCCGACGAGGAGCAGATCGACCCGTCCAAGCTGCCCTCGGGAGACGCCCTTGCCGCCGAGCTCGAGCGCTTCCTGCGCGAGGGAAACGAGGGCCAGGAGGGCTGAGGGGGCGGCCCGGTCGAACTTTCTGGGCACTCTCACTCTTCCATTGCACTAACGGGTCCGAAAAGCGGGCTCCCCAGTGCAATGAAGCTCGGAACTCCGGATCAGCCGCCCGGCCAGTCCTTCTTCTTCTCCTCCACGACGGGCCAGTCCGCATCCTTCTTCTCGGGCGCTCCGAGCACGTCCCCGAGGTCCTTCCCGCGCCCCAGGTCGGCGGTCGTGGCGAAAAGGTCTTCGAGCGAAGCCCGCGGCTTGCCCTCGAGGCGAATCCGCAATGCCGTGAGCACGTCGGCGTTCTCGTTTGAGAGTCCCTGGGCGCGGTCGACCTCGGCGAGCGCCTGGGCGGCGCGCTCGATCAGCTTGCGGTCGTCTCTGGCCTGCCCTCGGAGGCGCTTGAGCTCTTCTTCTGGCATAGGCCAGTTATACAGCTCGGTGCGCCGTCCCCCTCACGCGCATAATCGGCTATGGCGCGTGCCCTGCTGGTCACCTCTTCGTTCCTTCCCGGCAGGGGAGGCATCGAAAGCTACCTGGCTCAACTGTGCTCCGCCCTGAGCCCGTCACTCGCCGTGCTGGCCCCCCGGACCAGGGACAACAGACCGCTCCCCTCCGACCTTGGCTACCCTGTGACCGGCTTCGCAAAGCAGCTTCTGATTCCCGGGAGGGGGACACTTCGTCTCATCGAAGAGACCGCAGCCCGGCACTCCACCGAGCACATCCTTTTCGGAACCCCGTGGCCCCTTGCACTCCTCGGCCCCGCACTGAAGCGAAGGGGCTACTCCTGTGCAAGTGTGATCCACGGTGCAGAAACCACCGTCCCGGGAGCGATCCCCGGGCTCGGGAAACTTGTCGCTGCATCGCTTGCGGCCGCCGACCTCTTACTGCCCGTAAGCCACTACACCGGTGACAGAATCCGAACCCTCCTCGACAAATACAAGCAGCCGCATCCGCCGTTCGAGCGCCTGCCTGCGCGCGTCGACCTCGATCGCTTCCATCCGCAAATAGACACCCGCCAGATCCGTTATGACCTTGGACTGCGCGACTCCGACAAAGTGGTGTTGAGCTTCGGCCGGCTTGCACGCCGCAAGGGCGCGCATCGATTGATCGAAGCATGGCCTGCCATTTCCGCAGCCGTTCCCCAAGCCGCTCTGGTCATCGCCGGAACAGGCCCTAGAGCCGGGTACCTCAAGCGACTGGCACGGGCAAACGACGTGACGATCACGTTCCCGGGACGAATCAGCGACGAGCAGGCACCTGCCCTGTTCGCCTCTGCTTCTGTGTTCGCTTTCCCGGTCGTCGACCGTTGGTTCGGCCTCGAGGGAGAGGGCCTTGGCATCGTCCTGGTGGAGGCACAGGCAAGTGAGGTGCCGTGTGTGACGGGGCGCTCAGGAGGGACCCCCGAAGCCGTCATCGACGGCGTAACGGGCTTCGTGGTCGAGGCCTCCGACCGGCGGGCACTGTCGGAGAAAGTCGCATCCCTGCTCCAAGACGACTCCCTGGCGCACCGGATGGGTCAGGCCGGACGCCGGCACGTCACCGCTAATTTCTCGGATCGGACCCTGCCTGAGGCTTTCTTGCAATGGCTGGGATAAGCGTACGATTCCTCTACGTCCTGAGCACAGAGCCATTAGCACAAGCGAGGAGGTTGCGGCGTGCAGATTCGTGTATCAGCTCCCGGCGAACATCTCGACAGCGACGATGTGAACGGCATCCAGCAGGACTTGGCGAAGATCGACCGCCGCTTGAGCGGTTACCGTGATGTCAGGGCCGAGGTAAGGGTCAACGGCAAAGCAACGGCTCCGGACCATAACGTCGTCATCGAGCTCCATTATGGGCGCAATCATCTCTTTGCCAGAGACCATTCCAGGGACGCACGGCGGGCCGTGCGTGCGGCGCGGGACGAATTACTCCGCCAGATCAACGATCGTTCACGCGGTGGGCACAGCTCTTTCGCCAAGGGGACGTAGTCCGACTCACTCGACTTGGGCGAGCACACCGTCGACCAGCGCAGCCAACGCCAACCGCCATTCTGAAGCCGGCAGTCCTTGCAGCGCCTCAACCGCTTTGCCCGCGTAGCAGGCGGCCTCCGTGGCCGTAAGGCTGAGGGCTCCGGTCGCTTCGATCATCGGCAACATCGCATCGAGGTCGCGGTCACCCCGGGCGAGGCGCGCCAACAGGTGCGGGTCGCGCTCGCAGGCCAGAAGGACGGGCATGGTGAACACGCCCTCTTTGAGATCCGTGCCCGGAGTCTTGCCGGTGATCTCAGGATCACCGACCAGGTCGAGGAGGTCGTCGACTATCTGGAAGGCCATTCCGAAGTTCTCACCGAAGGTGACGAGTCGCGCCCTCTCTTCGGCGCCTGCTGCCGATGTCGCCGCACCGAGCTCCGCTGCCGCGCGGAACAAGGTAGCAGTCTTGAGCCGGATCGTGTCGAGGTACTCACTCGACTTGCGGCTCGGATCGCCGAGGTACTCGGTTTCGGCGATCTGCCCTTCGCATACCTCGGTGATTGCACAAGCAAGAAGTATGGGGACCTCTCCACCGGCTTCCGCTCCCAATGCGCAGCCGGAAGCAAACAGATAATCGCCGGCGAGCACCGCGATTGCAGTTCCCCATTTCGCCTGAGGTGTCGGCACACCCCGCCTCACATCCGTCTCGTCGATGACATCGTCGTGATAGAGCGAGGCCAGGTGGATCAATTCGATCGCCGCTGCCGCCTTGTCGGTCTCAACCGAACCGCAGTCGCCCGCGCGAGCGCCTAAGACGACAATGAGTGGCCGGACCCGCTTTCCTCCAGCTTTGATCAGATGCGTTGAAGCCTCACTCACCAGAGGATTCTGAGACGAGCCCGCGGTGTCCAACAGAAGCCTCTCCACGCGCTCCAGATCCGGAGAAAGCCATGCCGGCGCCTTGTTCGCACCGGAAACGCCGTGCGAGTCCTGAGAAGAGAGGTTCATCGGCACGGTACCGGCCGAGTGCCTGTCGAACCGATTCTTGTCCGCATGAGCTCTATTCTCACCCACGCTGGGGGGGCGGGTAACTGACACACCTTCCGGGCCCATTCTCTTGTGCACGAAGTGGCCCGGGGTTCGCCCGGACACTACTCTTCAGACCTGGTATATCCGAAGAGTGCCCTCAGGAGATGCACCAACCCAAACGGGATCGTTTCTCGACCGCCCCGAATTCAGTGTGCTCTGCGAGATCGAACCCCCTCGCCGTCCGGCCCTGAATCATGTCCGCAATCAGATAGCAGCGCTCAAACCGGTTACGGACGCCTTCTTGATTCCCGACAACCACCTGGGGAGGGCAACCGTCTCTAGCATCGCGGTGGCACGTGAAGTCGCCGACCAAGGATGTGCTTCGGTGGCGTGTGTGAACGCGCGGGATCGCAACCTACTCGGTTTCAGGAGGGATCTCCTTACCGCTGCGGCTTACGGCGTCGATCATTTCCTGTTCGTGTACGGGGACGCCCCCAAGGAGGGTCGGCGCACCGAGGATCTGACCGTGCGAGGCATGATGGAGGAGGTTCGCACCTTCGGAACGGGGTCGCTTTTCACTGGGTTTCCCAACTTCCGGCTAGGGACTCCTGCCAGGTGGGACCGCCCCCTCGCCTGGCGAGCCCGAGCCGACTTCCTGGTCACCCAGATCACGCCCGACATACGACCTCTTATCCGGTGGCGTGAATCTCTCGATTTCGACGGACAGGTGTATGCAGGAGTTCTGGTGCTGGGAAGCAGCAGGATGGCCGCTCGGGTCAACGCAACCATCGCCGGCATCACGGTGCCGCAGACGATTGTGGACAAACTCGATGGGAACCCAGAGCTGGGAATCGACCTTGCCCTGAGTCAAGTGGAAGAGATCAAGGAGTCCGGAGCATTCGAGGGCGTCCATCTGGTACCGGTGGGGCGCTACAGGGAGGTTGCGGAACGGCTGGGCGCGGCCGAGGCCCGCTGGGGCCGGGCGCCGTAAGCTAAGAGGCTCTCCGGGCCCGGGCGCGCCGCCGCTTGAGCGATGCCCGCTCCTTATCGGTCAGCCCACCCCAGATGCCGTACTTCTGGTTCGTCTCCATGGCGAACTCGAGACACTGCTCGGTCACGGGGCAGCGGGCGCAGACGCCCTTGGCGCGCGCTTCGCGCGCCTGCTTCTCGAGCTCGGATTCGCCCTCCTCGCCAAAGAAGAGCAAATTGCTGTGCTCGCGACAGGCTGCGCTGTCTTGCCAATCTAGAGTCTCGGTGTCCATGACGGACAAAGGGGCTTCCTCCTCATCTGGAGTGCCCAAACGGCACCCTTAGAGTGTCTATCGTATTTCCCTTCCTTTTTCACCATAAACAAATCGATTCCCTACTTTTATTCCTCGGCCTGAATCGATCCGGGCTGGAACTAAACGACAAACAGCGGTGTCATTTTTCCATTCGGAGAAGGACCACGCCTTCCCGCCAGGACAGCAACGAACGGCACCCCCCTGTGCGATTCTGGGAGGAGTTGACGCCCACCGGACACAGGCGCGCGTCCAGTGCCCCCCTCTCCCCGGAGTCGCGAGGGAACACCAGGGAGTCGCCGTCGCTCGACCACAGCGGCGCGCCGCTTACGCCACCCGAGTGAGGCAGAACCTGCAGCTCGGGTTCGTCGGGAGAGAAGAGGACGACCTTCGGGGCGGTGCGCCTTCCAAGGGCCATCGCAGCAACCCCCGACGAGTCGGTTGCCCAGGTTCCGGCCGCCAACAGACGACGCCCCAGGACTATCGGCGTCGTCTCTGTGGTTAAACGGCCTGCCTCGAGCCGCACGAACGCAGTCTCCTCCGCCCCTACCCTCACCATCCAGCGCCCATCCGGAGAGGCCCCCCAGAATTGGCTGGGCGCCAAGGGGAGCCTCAATCTGTCCCCCGACGCCGCCACACTCAGGATGTGGGCAGTGTCGGAAGCGTCGGCGACCAGAAGTCTGTTTCCGGCCCATCCGAGAAGTCCGAAGGAACCTTCCTCGAGAACGGCCTCGCTCCTGCCGGTATCCGGCCACACCATCCTCACGGACACACCTCCGGCGCAGGTCTCGCCATCACACGATCGGGCCGAAGACGACCTCAAATAGGCCACCTTGCTTCCGGACGGGTCCCACAGCGGGGAAAATCCCCGGCCCAGCGCCATCTCCCCACCCGAGTCGACATCGAATAGGCGCAGGCGCGGGTCGGGGAGAAAGTCGGGATGGGCTTCCGACGTGGGCTGCCCGGGGGCGACATACGCAATCCAGCCCGAGCCCAGTGCCACCCGCACGTCGGGAACCGGAAATGCACCCAGCCGCGTCTTGCGGCCTGAGGCGACATCGAGGCGAAGCAGCGAGTTGCCGTCGAGGAACAGAAGACGTGAGCGCTCCGACGGTGCTTGCCGTGGGGAGCCATCGCGAATGTTCGGCGCGTCGCCCCCTTCGTCCTGTGTCACGCAACCGGCCCCCAGCGAGATCGTAAGGAGGCCAAAGACCACAAGCCTGCTGAACCGTCCGGGCTCCGCGGTGCTTCTCACCGGTTCAGTCGGCGGTTCCCAGATCGTCGGGTTCGCCGGCTTTCTCGAATGCTGCGACCTCCGCAGCCGAGGGAACAAATGATCCCGCTCCGAGGGTCCCCGCTCTCACGGCTTCGATGGAGCTGAGGGTCTTGTTGCCGCCCCCGCGACGATGGCGTGTTTCGCCGAAGCAGGGCCTTCCGGTCTCATCAAGATCTCGTCCCGCCGAGTCCCGATCGGGCCACCACCAGAAACGGCTTGACGGAAGCCATCGGTTTTCGACACGCAGATCGAAATGGTTATGTGACGAAGACGAGTAACAACCTATGCCCTGTACCTGGCTGTTCTTGCCGATGCGACGGGCGCGGCGGTTGGCGATGCCGGCAATCCGATTGTCTGCCGCCGTACCGTACATATGCTGCGACGCGCCTGCCCCACCGATGCAGTCGTTGTAGGTGACGCTTCTGAACCCGGAGTTGATACCGACGGGATTGGCCCCGCCTTTTGCCCGCACTGCCTCTAGCCGCCACATTATCCGGCGAACATTGCTTCTTACGCGCTTGAACGAGATAGCCCCTCCGCGGAACGTTCCCGCATAGGCATTGGCTTGTGCCCCGCAGGAAGAGTTGGCGTTTTGTGCGAACTCAGTCCAGTCGAAGTGGCGCGTCGAACCATCTCGGCTGTGCAAGCGACGAAAGATCCGGAAGACGTCTTTACCGGCAACTCCGTTGGGCTTCAGTCCATAGCGGCTCTTGAAGTGACGCACGGCCACCGATGTTCTGCGGCCGAAGTACTTGTTTACCGGAAGCTGGGTCTGGTTGTGGCGTGAGAACCAGCCCGCAACGCGGATCTCGAGAGCCTTGACGTCCCGGCCGCGATCACGTCTGTGCAGAGGGCGGTCGAAGGTGCCCGCGAAAGCGGCCGATGGCAAGGAGGCAAGGGCCGCCAGAAGGCACATGGGCGCGACCCAACTGCGCACGCTAGCAGAGGTCCTGGATCTCATGGGCAAGTATTTCGACACGTGGACAGGGCCGCTTTAGAAGAAATCCACTCGAAGGGTGTCCAAGCGCGCCGAGACACGGGCGCTCTCTGGCATCATCTCTGTCGTGAGCACAAATCGCGATGGTCATCCATCCGAGGAGCTCCGGCAGCTGCCAGGAGTCGACCGTGTGATGGAGGCCCTTGACGACCACATCCCTGCGAGCACCCGTGCACAGGCGGCTCGAGAAGCAATCTCGACCGCGCGGTCGGCCGCACAGTCGGGGAGAGGGCGGTTTTCGTTCCAAGAGATCGTCGTGCTCGCCGAATCGCATGCTGCAGCCCATGGGCGGGCGCTCCTCAAACCCGTTATCAACGCTACGGGAGTCCTCATTCACACGAATCTGGGGCGTGCCCCGCTGGGAAAGGTTCAAATGGACGCCGTGGTTGCAGTGGCGAGCGGTTACTCGAACCTCGAGTACGACCTCACAGCAGGAAAACGCGGGAGCCGCTACTCGCACGCAACTGCGCTCTTGACAACGCTGACCGGCGCAGAGTCTGCGCTCGTCGTAAACAACAATGCCGGGGCAGTGATGCTGGTACTGGGCGCGTTATGCGGCGGGCAAGAGGTCGTGATCAGCAGGGGGGAGCTCGTCGAGATCGGCGGGGAGTTCAGGATCCCAGACGTAATCTCTGCCGCCAGCGCGCGCCTGGTCGAAGTAGGAACAACCAACCGCACCCGCATCGCCGACTATGCCAACGCCGTTTCTGACGCCACAGCCGCCATCCTGAAGGTGCATCCGGCTAATTACCGGATTCGGGGCTTCACCGCATCGGTCGAAGTGCACGACCTGGCGCGCCTGGCGCGATCGAATGACCTTCCCCTCATCTATGACCTCGGGTCCGGGTTACTGTCGGCTCCCGGCGCGCCGGATTGGGTCCGAGATGAACCTCCGGTGATCACCGCCCTGACCGACGGTGCGGATATTGTCACGTTCTCGTGTGACAAGCTCCTGGGTGGTCCCCAGGCCGGCGTCATCGCCGGACGCTCCGATCTGATTGCCAAGATCTCCAAACACCCGATGTTGCGCGCGCTGCGCGTGGACAAGCTCGCCCTCGCGGCGCTCGAGGCCACGCTCATCGTTTACCTCGAAGGCGGCGCATCCGAGCTCCCTTTGTGGAACATGGCATTGACATCACCCATCGAGCTCGAGGATCGAGCCCGGCGGATCATCACTTCCGTGACGAAAAGACTGGGCAGAATTGACCTCAATATGGCAATCGTCGCCTCCAAATCCGTCTTCGGCGGTGGATCGCTTCCCGGCACCGAACTGAGCTCACGAGCGATCTCCATCAACGATGCCGGACGAAGCGCGTCAGAGATCGAACAATCCCTGCGCCACGGCGAACCCGCTGTTGTTGCGCGCGTCGAGAACGACATGGTGTTGCTGGATCTGCGAACGGTGGCGCCGGAGCAGGATGCCGCGCTCGAAACGGCCCTTCACGCCAGCCTGGCGGATTGAACTACCTAGGTCAACGGGGTCGCGTCGAAATTGTCACACAGCTCTTCTATCGATTTGAACGCAATGACCGCACCGGCGTCCAATAGCTCCTGCTCCGAGAATCCGCCGGTCATCAAAGCGATCGTGGGGACGTCCACCTTCTTCGCCGCTTCGATGTCGTAGGGCGTGTCTCCGATGAGCACCGCGTTGTCGGTCCCTGCCTTGTCGAGAGCCGCCTTGATGAGATCCGGTTCTGGTTTCGTCGCTTCGACGTCGGACGAAGTTGTCCACCCCTGCACGTCGTCTCGGACGTCGAGTTGGCCTATGTAATGGTCGATCTCCTCGGAGCTGGCCGAGCTCGAGAGCACAACCGGGTGGCCTCGCTTGCGAAGCTCAACCACAAGCGCTCTTGCACCGGGCATCGGCGCGACCTCCCCGATGAGCGCCATGTAGAGGACGGTGTGTGCTGTGCGGACCTCCTCACCGATCTCGGCCTCTCCTTCCGCCCCAACCAGGGATTCAATCAGCTGATCACCGCCCATCCCGATACTGCGGTGAATGCGCCAAATGGGCACCGTCACCTCGCTCTGGCGAAAGGCGCGGTACCAGGCAATGGCGTGATGGTAGTTCGTGTCGACGAGCGTCCCGTCGACGTCGAGGATGGCGGCACAAGGCATGCGCAAGGATAGCGCGCCCGAGAGGGCGGTTGGCCGCCTGCACTCCAGGGAGAGAAGATACCCGCGGATGAAACCTGGTGAGGAGGCACAATGAGCGATACCGCCATTGCCGATTACGCTATTCTCTCCGATTGCCATTCCGCCGCGCTCGTCAGCCGAACGGGCTCCATCGACTGGTTGTGCTTCCCGCGCTTTGACAGGCCCTCTACTTTTGCCCGCCTCCTCGACCAGGACGGGGGTCATTTCTCCATTCAGCCACTGAAGGTCGAAGAGACCGGCCGTTCGTACGTCGGGCCCACCATGGTTCTGGAAACGAAGTTCCGAACCACGACTGGCAGGGTCAGTCTTGTCGATGCGTTGGCCGTCGGTCGTAACGAGCGCGGCCACGAGCTCGGTGCCGACAGTCCCCACGCCCTGCTCCGGCGGGTTTCCTGTCTCGAGGGTATAGCAGACATCGTTGTGGAGTACGTGCCCCGGCCGGAATACGGGCTCATTCACCCAATCTTGACGCCGGCTGAGGGAGGCATCACCGCTCGCGGTGGAGCGGAGCGATTGGCGCTGTCGGCTCCGGTGGAGATGGCCGTCGACGGATCGAAAGCGAAGGTTCATATCTCGCTCAGTCAAGGAGAGACCGCCGCCTTTGCTCTGCAACACCGGGCGAGCTGGGAACAGCCCCCGCAGATATGGAACCAGAACGAGATACTGGGCCGCCTCGAAGACACCGTTGCGGCGTGGCGCTCGTGGTCCGAGCTTCACCAAAGCTACCGAGGACCCTGGGAGGAGCTAGTTCACACCAGCGGCCGAGTCCTGCAGGCCCTCACCTTCCAGCCGACCGGCGCCATCTGTGCAGCAGCAACGACCTCGCTGCCTGAAGAATCGGGCGGAGAACGAAACTGGGACTATCGCTACACGTGGGTGCGGGATGCGAGCCTCACCCTCGAGGCTTTATGGGTTGCAGCCTGCCCGGACGAGGCAACTTCGTTCTTCACCTACATGGCGGGAGCATCGGCATCACAGATGCGGCGCGGAGTGGACCTGCAGATCATGTTCGGCATCGGCGGTGAGCGAGACCTCAGCGAACGAGAGCTTCCCCACCTGTCGGGATGGCGCAACAGCCGTCCGGTCAGAGTCGGGAACGGCGCTTGGAACCAGCGCCAGCTCGATGTCTACGGCGAGTTGCTAAACGCCGCTTACCGGCTCTCGGACCGGCTGGGCGAGCTCGATCCCACGTCGGCCTCATTCCTCGTGGACGTCACCGAGACCGCGGCGACGCGCTGGGAGCAAACCGACCAGGGGCTGTGGGAGCAGCGAGGCCAACCACAACACTTTCTGTACTCGAAGCTGATGTGCTGGGTCGCTCTCGATAGAGCCATCTACCTCGCCGATCGTCTCGGCGCGGATGATCGCATCGACAGATGGAAGAAGACGCGGGCAGAGATCAAAGATGCGATACACGAGCGCGGTTGGAGCGAAGGGGCTCGGTCATTCACCCAGGCGTTCGGCTCCGACGATCTCGACGCCGCAAACCTGATGATGCCGATCATGGGGTTCATTGCAGCCGACGATCCCCGCATGCTGGCGACGATCAAGGCGACCGAGGAGCGTCTGACCGATGAGCGCGGGCTGGTGTTTCGCTACAAGTCGCACGACGGCCTCGAGGGAGAGGAAGGAACGTTCCTTCTGTGCACATTCTGGCTCGCTCAGGCGCAAGCGCTCGCCGGGCATATCGAGGATGCAAGATCGACGTTCGAGAAGGCGATCGGCTACGCCAACGATGTGGGCCTCCTGGCCGAAGAAGTCGAGCCGGCAACCGGGGAACTGCTCGGCAACTTCCCCCAGGCGTTCAGCCACATCGGACTTGTCAATGCAGCGTGGGCGATTGCTCAAGCCGAAAAGGGGCTGACTCCGGGTGGATCACAGCGGTGATCCACCCTGCGTGCCTCCCATCGAGTTGAAGCGCTACGCGGCGCCTGTATCGTCGGACCATGCAGGTTATCGGCACGGCGGGTCACGTCGATCACGGGAAGTCGTCGCTGGTCGAACACCTCACCGGCATCGATCCGGATCGGTTCGCCGAAGAGAAGCGGCGGGGCCTGACGATAGACCTGGGCTTCGCGTGGGTGCCGCTTCCGTCGGGGCGCGAGATCGGAATCGTCGATGTGCCCGGTCACGAACGCTTCATCAAGAACATGCTCGCCGGCGCCGGAGGCATCACCGTTTGCCTGTTCGTGGTTGCAGCCAACGAGGGGTGGATGCCGCAGTCTGCCGAGCATCTCGCGATCATCGATCTCCTTGCCGTAAGGACGGGGGTTATTGCCCTCACCAAAGCCGACACCGTCGATCGAGAAACGGTCGGACTCGCGATCGACGAGATCGAAACCAACCTTGCAGATTCATCGCTCGAGGGCGCGCCCATTGTCCCGTGCTCGTCCGTGACCGGCGATGGAATCGACAGATTGCTGGAGACGCTCGACCGCGTGGTGGCTTCTACTCCTCCTGCACCCGACCTCAATCGCCCACGGCTTTGGGTCGACCGGGTCTTCACCATCGCGGGAGCCGGGACGGTCGTGACGGGCACACTCGCAGGTGGCTCGTTCGAGGCCGGAGCCGAAGTCGAGGTTGTGCCCGACAGACGGCGCGCACGCATCCGTACGGTCCAAAGTCACCGACGAGGGGTTGACCGCATATCCCCCGGCAACCGTGTGGCGCTGAACCTTGCAGGGCTCGAACGCGAGGGTGCCGTGCGGGGCGATGCAATCGTGCGCCCCGGCCAGTGGCAACCCACCCGCAACTTCGACGCATCGATCCGGGTAGTCGACTCGGCGCGCCTTGCGCAGATGAGCAATGCTCCCAGAAAGGCCCGGCGCGCCCGGGCCATTCCGTCCAGTCGGTGGGGGCTGGCGGAGAAGGGCTCCCATTTGCTCTACGTCGGTTCGGCCGAGGTCCCGGTGCGGCTCAGACTCTACGGCTCGGAGCGCCTCGAGCCCGGGGAGGAGGGCTTTGCGCACCTGAGCCTGCGTGACCCGCTCCCGATCGGCCGGGGGGACCGTTTCGTCGTGCGGGACGCCGGGCGCGTCCTGACGCTGGCGGGCGGAGAGGTCCTCGACCCGGGGGCCCGGCCGGCGCGCCGGGACGATCCGGCACGTCTCCGGCTGCTCGAGCGCCTGAGCGATGCGGATCCTCCGGACGCCCTGAAGGCGATCGTAGAGGCGGCCGGGGCGATCGAGGGCCGGGAGGCGGCGATGCGGACCGGCCATTACGAGACCGGGCTCCCACCGGGGCTTATACGGCTCGGCCGGATGCTCGCTTCCTCCGGACACTTCGAGGGATTGCGCGATGACCTCCACCGGGCGCTTGAACGGCACCACAGGGAGCATCCGCTCGAGCGGGGATTGCCCAGGGAGGCCGCCCGGGCCGCTGCAGAGATGGGCGGGGAGGAGTTCGACGCCCTGGTGGCGCTGGACACCGATGTTGCCGACGAGGGCAGGGTGGTGCGGCTCGCCGCCCATCGCGTCGACCTGGCCCCCGAGCAGAGACGGGCTCGCGACGCTCTAATCAGCGACATCGAGTCGGCCGGTTTCTCGCCTCCCGTTGCCAAAGAGCTGCGCGCCGATCCGGCCCTCCTGCGCTCTCTGGTCGAGAGTGGTGAGCTCGTGAAGGTGTCCGACTTCTATCTCACCACGCGTCAGGCGCAGGAGGCGCGCCGGAGGGTGAGGGCCCATCTCGAGGCTGCCGGACCGGCGACGGTGGCCGTCATCCGTGACCTTCTCGGAACCTCACGCAAGTACGCGGTTCCGTTGTGCGAGTGGCTCGATCAGACCGGAGCGACGCGCCGGCAGGGCGACGCGAGGGTCCTGGGCCCAAATCCCTGAACGCCGGCTGGTGAAGAGATGTCGTACAGCCACCCGTCACCCTCTCGAGCGCCGGTTACTCCCCGAGAAGTGGGTCTCCGTGAACCACGGTCCCGCCGACGAAATCGGAGTCGGGGAGAGGCACCGGGGCACCCGAGTGCATCTCTTCGACCATCGCGTCGACCACTTGGGACAGATCGTGCGTCTTCCAGAAGACCTCCCGCTGGCGCGTCGCCGAAGTTCCACGCGCCAAGATCCTATTGATCCCCTGGAGATCCTCCTCGCAGCCGAGCCGTTCTGCCACGGGCTCCAGTGTCCTTACCAGGTCGGCGATCGACCGGCGCAGGGAAACCAGGCTACCTTCTTCGTTTCGAATGATCTCCGCGTCGATGCCCCACCGCGCCGCACGCCATTTGTTCTCGCGGATGGTCCACTGTTTGTGTTGGGGGATCTCGAGTCCGCGGTTGTAACGCTCTGCAAGATGGACGACCAGACACTGGCTCAGCGCCACAGTGGCACAGGTTTCGTCCATGCTGGGGATGCCGTCGCAGATACGGAGCTCGAGTGTCCCGAACTCGGGATGGGGGCGAACATCCCACCACACCTCCCGGATGGTCCGGATGGTCCCCGCGCCGATGAGGGTGCGCATGAAGCGCTGAAACTGGCCCCAGTTCTCCATGGGATAGGGAAGGCCTGCCGTCGGCAGCGACTCGAACACCTTGGAACGCACCGACGCCAGCCCCGTGTCCCGCCCGTTCCAGAAGGGGCTCGACGATGCCAGCGCAAGGAAATGGGGGATGTAGGTGGAGATGCTGTTGCCTACCGCTATGGCTTCCTCACCGGAACCAACGCCGACGTGAGTGTGCACACCGAAGATGAGCAGGCGCCGGGCGGTCCACTGACAATCCTCGATGAGCCGGTGGTAACGAGGATCGGGTGACACGGTTTGGTCGCTCCACGCCGAGAACGGATGGGTTCCCGAGCAGAGGATTCGGTACCCATATCGGTCGGCGACCTCGATCAGGCGGTCGAGCTTTCCCCGCAGGTCGCGCCGGACGTGCCCGACGGTGGGACAGATGTCGGTGATGATCTCGATCGTGCATTCGAGAAGCTCATGCTTGTAGCCTTCGAAACCCTCGAGGTCGGCGATTATCTTCGTTGCCGCAGCGTCGGTGACCAGAGCGCCTTGATCGTCGACCAACTCGACTTCGATCTCGGTTCCAAGAGTCGGCTGGTTCGATCCTCTGAACACCAGATCCATTGGCCCCCCTAGAGACGGTCCCGCAAATGCTACGTCACGCCGCCGGCATCGGCGCCCACAGCGCAGCTGGTTTTGCCAATCGTGGCATCAGGGCCGCCGCCCACAGCACATTTTCGAGATCTACGGTCTCGTCGGCGGCTGCCCCTCGGGTGGAGGTTGGGGGGTGCCGGTCGAAGAGATGGATGGCTCCTCGGCGGGCACCCGGGAAGCGGCGCCGGATTCGGTCCTTCCCACTTCGTCGAAGGTGGACGCGTCGCCTCCAAACGCCGCCTGGAAGGGCTTGAGGAGCTCGATCGGAATGGGAATCACCAGGGTCGAGTTCTTCTCGGCCGACACCTCGGTGACCGTCTGCAGATATCTCAGCTGATATGCGATCGGGTGGCGTGCAATGACCGCCGCCGCCTGCGCCAATCGCTCGGATGCCTGCCATTCGCCTTCAGCGTTGATGATCTTGGCCCGCCGCTCGCGCTCGGCTTCGGCCTGCTTTGCCATCGCGCGCTGCATTTCGGTTGGCAGATCGACGTCTTTGATCTCGACCAGCGACACTTTGACGCCCCATGGCTCAGTGAGGTCATCGATGATCTTCTGCAGATCGGAGTTGAGCCGGTCGCGCTCGGTGAGGATGTCGTCGAGATCGACCTTGGAAAGAATCGCGCGCAACGTCGTCTGGGCGATCTGCGACGTGGCGAACAGGTAGTTTTGCGCTTCCACAACCGCCTTGATGGGCTGAAAGACCTGAAAGTAGACGACTGCCGAAACCCGCAGGGTGACGTTGTCCTTTGTTATGACGTCCTGTGGCGGCACATCGAGCGTCACGATCTGCAGGTTCACTTTTACCATGCGATCGATGATCGGGATTATGAAGAACAAACCGGGGCCCTTGGCCTGATCGAGCACGCGCCCCAGTCGGAAGATCACCCCTCGCTCGTACTCCTGCACTATCCTCACCGACGCGGCCATGACCACCAGGATCACGATAACGATAATTCCGAGCACGACAAATGTCATCAGTTGCCTCCTTTGATTGAGGGGGAAGCCTGCGAAGCAGGTTCTTTCTCAAGCAACGGCTCGACCAGGAGAACAAGACCCTCGGTGGCTTTGACCTCGACGCGGGAGCCGGCAGCTATGCCGGTCTCCATCGTGCGGGCGCGCCACAGCGTTCCCTTGGTCCGAACCGTGCCCTCGGGTGCAATATCGGTCTGGGCTTCTCCGACCATCCCTATGAGACTATCTTCCCCGGTGACCGGACGTCTCAGGCGCACACGTAGAGCCGCGGTCATCACCGACACGAAGAAAATCAACGTTCCTGCCACCCCCGCCGCGATCACCCAGGAAGCGATACTCAGTGAAGATGACCGGGGGAACAACAGCGCTGCCCCCGGTACGAGCACGGCGACGCCGGCGACCGTCCATGCGCCCAGCCCGGCGGTTTGGACATCGACGACGAATAAGCCAACCGCCACCACGATGGCGAGAACTGCGAGCCATTCGGTCGGGAGGACGGAGAGACCGTAAAAGGACAGCGCCAGGCACACCGCGCCGATGATCCCCGCCAGCCCTATCCCGGGGTTATAGAGCTCGAAGACCAGACCGAACAAGCCGACCAGCAGGAGCAGGAACGCCGCCTCCGGCGTCGCCACAGTGTGAAGCAGCTGTTGCCACGGACTCATGTGTTGAAAGCGCACCCTGTTGGTCAATGCAGCAGCGGCCTCGTCCCAGGTTTCAAGCGTCAGAGTGCGGCCGCCGGCGGTGGTCACGGTGCGTCCGTCCATCTCCTCGAACAACTCCTGCAGCGAGGACGCTACCCCATCAACGACGTCGAGCCCTACAGCCGACGCCGCATCCAGGGACATTTCGCCGCGTACGGCATCCACCGCCCAGGAGCGATTGCGCTCTCGCACGACGGCGAGCTCTTCGATGGCGGCGACCGCTCGCTCCGTAGCCTCATCCTCCTGAGTCCCCAATCGATCTTCTCCAAGGTTTACGGGGCCGGCCGGCCCTATCTCGGCCGAGTCGGCCATGAAGGCGAGGTTCGCCGCGTAGGTAATGAAGGTCCCCGCGGACGCCGCCTGCGCACCTCGGGGGGCAACCCACACGATCACGGGCACGCTCATTTCGAGCATCTCTTCGATGACGCCTTGAATGGAGGCGTCGAGCCCACCGCGGGTATCCAATTGGACGATCGCGGCATGCACGCCGTCGGCTTCGGCCCGCCGGAGGCGATCCAGAAGGTAGTCCGAGGTGGGCGGGTCGATGAACCCATCGACCTCGATGACATCCACTACCCGGCTCTGGGCCTGAGCCGCCCGAGCAGGGGCGTCGAGGGGGCCGGACAGGGCGGAGATCAGGAGCAGCCACAGGGTGAGTTTCCTGGGGAGGATGGCCAGGGACTGCAAAGCCGACATGTCCCCATTGTGCAGCGCACGGAGAAGGTAGCCTCCATGGTGGGATAGAAAGCTCAGATGTTGCTCGAGGACTTCTTCTCGCCCCGCATCCTGGTCATTGCGGGAAAAGGCGGCGTCGGCAAGACGACTGTGTCGGCGGCACTTGCGCTGGTCGCTGCGCGCCGGGGCCGGAAAGTTTGCGTCGCAGAGATAGACCCCAAAAACACCCTTCCCAGGTTGTTCGGGGGGAAAGCCCTCGGCTACCAACCCTCAGAGCTGTCTCCCGGCGTCTGGGGGATAAATATCGTCGTAGAGGAGGCCCTGGCTGAGTATCTAGAGGTTCAGTACCACCTCAATCGCATCTCCAGAATGTTCACGAGCCCGCAGTTCGTGGACTACATCACGACGGCCGCGCCGGGCCTGCGAGACATTCTTGTGCTGGGAAAAGTCTGGTATCTCGAGCAGGGCCGATCTGCGAGCGGACCGGTCCATGATTTCGACACGATCATCGTCGACGCTCAGGCGAGTGGACACATGCTCACTTTCCTATCGGCTCCCATGGGTCTCGCGGACGCCGTTCAGGTCGGACCACTCCGACGACAGTCCGAGTGGATCATCGACATGCTGCGCGACCGTGAGCGAACTCGCGTGCACATGGTGACCCTGGCAGAGGAGATGCCGGTGCAGGAAACCGCGGAGACATCGGCCGCGCTGCGCACACGAGTCGGGCTGGTGCCGGGTGCAGCTTTTGCGAACGCGATCTACACTTCTCCTGACTCAACAGACGGGCTCGAGCACTCCAAGCCGGAAGAGCTGGACGCGGACGTCCTCAAAGACGCGGCCAAGGGGGCCGGCTTTCGTCTCGAGGACGACGACATCGCGGCGCTCATCGGTTATGCCGGATTCTTCAAA
This sequence comes from Actinomycetota bacterium, assembly GCA_030860205.1. Taxonomy (GTDB): domain Bacteria; phylum Actinomycetota; class CADDZG01; order CADDZG01; family WHSQ01; genus JACDDL01. The sequence continues at coordinate 44,249 of JALZIQ010000044.1, forward strand.
GCTCGGAGCGCCATCCAGAGGCGCCACCTATCGGGCCTCCGAAGGAACATCGAAGAGCCGGTGATCGAGCTGCCGTTTCTCTTCTCTGCCGGTCTGGCACTCCCCGACATCGAACGCCTGGCCGATGAGATCGAGATCAAGGTGGCGGACCTGTGAACCCGATAGAGGACCTCATCGATCACAAAGAGGTGATCGTGTGTGCGGGCTCCGGCGGGGTGGGAAAGACCACGATCGCCGCGTCCATAGCCCTTCGAGCAGCGTTACAGGGCAAGAAGGCGGCGGTTCTGACAATTGACCCGGCGCGCCGGCTGGCGACGTCGCTTGGACTCAAGGAGCTGTCCAACAATCCCGTCAAGGTGAACCGGCGGAAGTTCACGGCTGCAGGGCTCGATCCCATCGGCGAGCTACACGCAATGATGCTCGATACCAAGACGACATTCGACGAGGTCGTGATGCGATACGCACCAACGAGGGCTCAAGCCGAGCGCATCATCGCTAACCGCTTCTATCGCAATATCTCGAGCACCCTTTCTGGAACTCAGGAATACATGGCGATGGAGAAACTCTACGAACTGCACTCGAGCCGAGAGTATGACGTTTTGGTAGTCGACACCCCTCCGACGCGTAACGCTCTCGATTTCTTGGATTCACCCAGACGGCTCACCGACTTCTTCGAGAGCCGCATGCTGCGCTGGTTCCTGATTCCCTACCTGAAGGCCGGGGGAGGGATCATGCGAGTAGCAAATGTCGCCGCAAACACCTTCCTGAGGCTGGTAAAGCGAATGGTGGGGGGCGAGGTCTTACGGGACACAGCGGAGTTCTTCGGAAATCTCGAAGGGATGTACGACGGTTTCAAGGAGCGCGCCTTGGAGGTCGCAGCCTTGTTGCGGTCCGGCGCCACCGCCTTCGTCGTCGTGACGTCGCCGTCGGACGAGTCCGTCGGGGAGGCAACCTACTTCGGAAGCCGGCTCAACGAATCAGGGCTGCCGTTCGGCGCCTTGGTGGTGAACCGGGTGCACCCCAAGCTCGGAGACGGAATCCAGGTGGTCAAGGCTCGCCACCTCGAGAAGCTGAAAGGGGCAGGCTCCAACGCCCGGCTTCTCGCGGCCTTGCTCGAAAACGAAGCCGCTTTCATGCGTGTCGTCGGACTCGAAGAGGGCAACCTCACCGCCCTTGCCCGCAAGATCCCCCGTCATCGTTGGGTAAGGGTGCCTTACTTGGAGCGGGAGGCGGTCGACTTCCCCGGGCTCGTGGCCATCTCCGAGCAGATGTTCCCCTCGGACTGAACCGCGTGCCGGGACCTACCGGTGCTTCGTCGCGTAAGTAGCGCCCGCACCGAGAGCGTCGGTGATTTGCGCGACGAGGCACTAGTGCCGCTACACTCCTTGCCGATGGCCATCATCGCCAAGCTCATAGAAGGTCTGGTTTTCATATTGACTGTCGGTTCGGGGGTGTTCGCCCTCTACATGGTGGGTGGCCTTCTCAGGCTCCGGCGCGCCGATCGGGGCACGGCCTACAAGGGCGGCGTCGGCCAGTGGTCGTGGGTCGCCCACAGAGTCACCGGCGTAGGGCTCGTTGCCTTTCTCTTCGGGCACATCGTCGACACCTTTGGCGTCGGGTTCGGCCCAGAGCTTTACGACGAGACCATTGGGCTCTACCAGCAATGGTGGTTCAAGCCGTTCGAGGTGCTGCTCGTCGGAGCCACGTTGTTCCATGCGCTCAACGGGCTTCGCATCATCCTGTTCGACTTCTGGCCGAATCTTGCACTCAAACAAAAGACTTTCGCCTACGTCGAGTTCGTTCTTTTCATCGTGGCTTTTGCCCCCGCGGCCTTCTTCATGATGCGGTCGGCCATTATCGATTCGCCGTTCGTTTGATGGCCGTCGCCGAGCAGCAGGGTGACCGGCGGCTGGTAGAGATCGTCGAAGAGGTCATGCGGGCCCTAGGACGGCGTGGCATCAGGGAAGGCAACGCCTCGGAGGCCCCGGGTGTGTTGCGGGTCGAGCTCGAAGAGAACATCAAGAGGGTGATTCAGGTCTACTGGACGCCCTTCGAGGCCGACGTGCCGGGTCGGTCCATCGGCCTGCATCTGGAGGTGGCCGAGCCGCGGGTGCACTGGGCCGAGTGCTATCTGACCCCGGATTATCGCAACTGGTTCTTCTGCTTTCACGAGCGGCCTGATGGCGATATCCAGCTTGCCTACCACCAGGACTACGCCACTCCCCAGGAGGCGCTGCGGGGTTTCTTCAACCTGGCCTCCTGGTACGTGCTCACTCCCACCGACCGCACCTGGGACGACATCGTCCTCCAGATGTCCCCCGAGCTCGACTGGGGGGACAGCCTCGAGGTCCTCTCGGGGAGCTCGAGCGCCGCCCCGGTGCAGGAGGCGCTGAAGAAGTCGACCATCATCTGGATGCGCTGGGAGACAGGCTCCGAGCAGCACACGATGCCGGTGTGGTACGTGAACGACAAGGGGCGGATCTATGTGCTGTCTGGAGAGCGCCAGCAAACCATTCCCGGGGCGGCCGAGCTGCGTGAGTGTGACGTGATTCTGAGGTGGAAGGGCAAGAACGCCCGTATCGCGGAGATCCCTGCGTCGGTGAAGGTGATCGAGCCGGGACCCGAATGGGACCAGGCGGCCGAAAAGATCGCCGAGAAGCGACTGAACATCCCAGGTCTTCCCGAGGAGACGGCCCGGAGGTGGCGCGAGGAATGCGTCATCCTCGAGCTCATCCTGCGCGGCTAGTTGTCGACGGGCTCGAGGCGAGCCCGTTAAGCGGGATCAATTCTTAGGTGCGCTTAGCTGCCCGCTTCGTCCCTGAGGCCCTTTGCGGCCTCCTCGACTGTGGGGGCAATGGACACACCCTCCCCAAAGCCGGTGATGTCGAACAGCTTCAGATGCGGTTCGCGGGTGCAGGAGATTGCAAGGTCCCCTCCGGCCTCTCGCAGGCGGCGAACTCCACCCATGAGGGCGCCCAAGCCGGAGGAATCCATGAACGGCACTTCGTCGAGGTCGACGACGACGACCGTCTTGCCCTCTTGGATCATGTTCCCGATGGAATCCCGAAGCGTCCCCACGGTGTAGACATCGAAATCTCCCACGGCTCGCAGAATGTGATAGTCGGTGGCATCCTCGATCTCGATCTCGATCTTCTGCTGACTCACTTTGTCTCCTATTCACACCTCAGTACTGGCTTCCGCCACCCCTGCGCGCCCATCCGTCAATGCCTCGGACCCGTAGAACTCGGTCACAAGCATCGTCAGATCATCATCGAGCTTACCGGCCGCGAACCGCTCCACTTCCTGCACCAGCTTTTCCCCCACCTCCGAGGAGCCAACCTGGCTGAGGCGGGCCAGCCCCTGCGCCAGGCGGTGCTCTCCGAAGACCTCGGAATTGGGGGCCTTGGCCTCGAGAAAACCGTCGGTGAACAGGACCAGCCGATCCCCCGGCCGGAGCTGGACCACGGTCTCGGCAAGGCCCGGATCGTCGAACCACCCGAGGGCGCGATTTCGGGGGCCCTCGAGATAGTAGCCGCGGCCGCTCTGCCCGTCGTCCCCGTCCCGCTGCAGCAGAAACGGCGATGGGTGACCCATGTTTATCCATCTGACCTCTCCCGAGTGGACGTCGATCGTGAGATACACGAGCGTCGTAAACGAATCCTGAGCGGTCGCCTCCTTGAGCGCTTGATTCGCTTTCTCGATGACCCTTTTCGGGCCCGCGCCTAGACTTCGTTCTGCTCGCAAAACCGTCAGGGCAACGGTCGCCATCAGCGCAGCCCCGATCCCCTTCCCCGAGGCATCCCCGATGACCACCGTAAGCGTCTTTCCGGAAAAGCCGACGTCGTACCAATCGCCGCCTACGAGATTCGCCTGCCGTTGGAGCGGCCAGACCTTTGCGCCCGGCGGGTCCGGCAGGCTCCTCTGCAGCAAGTTCTGTTGGATCGAAGCTGCGATCTCCAGCTCTCGTTCTTGGAACGCAAGCAGGCGAAGCCGCTTGAGACCCTCCTGCATCTCATCCAAGCGCTCGGCGAGCTCTTCGACCTCGTCTCCGGAATGAATCTCCACCCGCTGGTCGAAATCACCACGTCCAATGGCGCGCGTCGCCTCAACCAGCCTCGATATGTTTGCGACCAGCCTGCCCGGCAACAGGACTGCGAGCACGACCCCTATGAGGAGAGCCCCGATCGTGACCAAGAGCAGCGTCACCAGCGCGTCATTCGAGTTCTGTTGCAGGTCAGATTCACCTGCAGCGACCTTGTCGTTCTGTGCAGTCTGCAGCAGGTTACCCAACACCTCTATCTCGGAGATCAACGGCGCGCCATCTTGGCCGAGGATGCGGAATGCCTGCGTTCGGTTGCCCTTCCGGGCGCGCGCGATCACCTCTTCGTCAATCAGACGCTGAAACGACTCTCCGGTGGCCACAAGGTCTTTCAGCAAGCGGCGGTCGCGACGCGATGACAGCAATCGTTTTGCCTCGGCCTGCCAGGTTCGTGCAGTCGCAACCTCACTCGAATACTGCTGCAGCAGCTCGTCATTGCTGCTAATGAGAAAGCCGCGCACAGCCGCCGATTGAGCAGTGTAGGAGCGAACGATCTCGTTGACCGCCTCCAGCTGAGGGATGGCTTCGTCGAAGACATCCCGTTGCACGCCTCGCAGGGAACCGAACATCGACAAGGTCACCCAGCCGAGGGCGGCAATGAGCATCAGCAACAGCCCGTACCCACCTACCATCTTCCACCGCAATGACATACGCATTCCCCAAGTATCCTCGACGCAATGAGATTGCTACCAGCGACTCTTGCCGCTGGAACCGGGCTGGCCGCCTACAGCTTGGTCGAGCCCCATTGGCTGAAGCTGACCGAACGCTCACTGGCGACCGGGCACCGGGGGCCCGCCCTGACCATCCTGCACCTATCGGATCCGCACCTAACCGGGCGCGACAGAAGACTCATGTCGTGGATTGCCCGTCTGCCCGAGACGCTCGGTGAAGTACCCGACTTGATACTCGGCACCGGGGACTTCATCGACAACAACAGCGGCATCGATCCGCTGCTCGACGCCTTCGCATCTCTGAACGTCCGGCTCGGGAAATACTATGTCCTCGGTTCACACGACTACTTTCAAGCGCGGTTTCAGGTCCGCTCCTTCAAGAAGTACTTCACCGGAGATCACGTTCCAACGAAGGCACCGGGCGCAGACACCGACCGTCTCGAAGAGGGGTTGCAGTCACAGGGATGGATCCCACTAACGAATAGAAGCGAGGTGCTGGACTGCGCGTTCGGAACGATCCGCCTCGCAGGAGTCGACGATCCCTATCTCAAGCGCCACAAAACCGACCACATAAGCCGATCGGCCCAGGATGTCCTTGCGATCGGCCTCGTGCATGCTCCCGATGTCGTCTCCGAGTACCTGCTGGCGGGCTTTGACCTCGTCGTCGGCGGCCATACCCACGCGGGCCAGGTGAGGATCCCTTTCTACGGGGCTGTCGTGACCAACTGCAAGCTCCCCCCTGCGCTGGCCGGCGGGCTCCATCGGGTGGGAGAGGGTTGGCTGCACGTGAGTCCCGGGCTGGGTCAGGGTCGCTACACACCGATACGCTTCAACTGCCGGCCGGAGGCAACCCTTCTGCGACTGGAGCCCGCCGCTCCCGGGGAGGACAGGTCCCGGCGCGCCCGTTAGTATCCGGCTACGGGAAGTGGCGCAGTTTGGCAGCGCGCTGCGTTCGGGACGCAGAGGTCGCGGGTTCAAATCCCGCCTTCCCGACTCCGAAACCCTCCTTGGACACGTGCGCTACTGCTGGCCGGGCCTTGTTGCTACCAGACGCTCGACGATTCCCGCTCGCAGCCGATCGCGCGCCCGTATCTCGAAATCTGCAGACGAGACGTGAACTGCCGGTCGGCGGGTCATGTATTCACCCTGTGTTCGTGACGAGATGAACTCGACGAGCCGTTGCAGCCAGAAGACCGACCTGACCGAACTGCGGATGTGATCCACAAGTATCAGGCGACCGCCGGGTTTGAGGATCCGCTTCATCTCGGAGATTGCTCGAGCCTCGTCGGGGACGCCGCAGAGGGCATAGGTGCACACCGCCGTATCGAACGAGCAGTCTGCAAAGGGAAGGTCCTGAGCGTCGCCTTCCCGTAAGTGGATCGCGCGGCTCCCTTGCCTGGCACGAGTGGCGGCGCGCTCCAGCATCTCGGGACTGAGGTCGACTCCAGTGAGGCGCACGTCTGCGGGATAGTGCGGGAGGTTGAGGCCGGTGCCGATGGCGACCTCAACCGTGTCCCCGACGGCTTGCGAACATGCCCAGCCTCGATGTTCGGTGCCGAGAATCCATCGTTCGAAGAAGCCCATCTCCTTGTCGTACTTTGGTGCCTCCTTGGCGTAGTGCCGGCGCCGGACCTCGTTGGCGCGGGCTCTCTCCGCCGGCGATGGGGCACTTTCGGTCATTGCTCCAGTCTCGCATTGGAAGCACGATGAGCAGAACGGCCGGCCAGGGCGCCTCGGCCGAACAGGAGGCATGAGCCTATGCGGAATCGGCTCCCATCGGCTCAACAAGGTTGGCTTCTCCGCGGGCTTGCGTGACACGATGTGCCTCGCGATGCGCCGCGTGTCCCTCGGTACGCCCGTGACCGCTTCCGACGTCATCGAGTAGAGGAAGTGCAGACCAACGAAGTACATCCCCGACTCGCTGTCGACGATCATTCGTTCCGAGATCCGCTAGCGGCGAATTTCTTCGGGCCCCCGTCCCTTACTTGTTCTTGGTCGTGGCCAGAAGGGTCGGTGGCGGATAGCAGGAGGCGGCGGGCATAATCTCGTCGTGCGGGTCCATCTCGACACCGATCTCGGCTCGGACACCGACGATGCCTGCGCCCTGGCCATGTTGCTCGGGTGGCCGAACGTCGAGCTTGTCGGGATCACGACGACCATCGACCCGGGCGGCCGCAGGGCCGGCTTCGTGTCACACTGCCTCGAGCTCGCCGGCCGCAACGACGTCCCGGTTGCCGCCGGTGCCGAGGTGTCGCTGTCCACCCTCCACCTCCCCGGTTCCATCCCCAACGACGACTGCTACTGGCCCACGCCCGTTGCTCCCCGACCCTCGCCGCCCGGCGCCGCCCTCGATCTTCTCGGCCACAGCATCCAGGATGGGGCGACGATCGTCGCCATCGGCCCCTACACCAACCTCGCGCTGCTCGAGGTGGCCCGGCCCGGGAGTCTGGCACGTGTCCCCGTCGTGGTGATGGGGGGATGGGTGCGCCCGCCCGAAGACGGCCTGCCTTCGTGGGGACCGGAGATGGACTGGAACCTGCAGTGCGACACCCAGGCGGCGCGCGTCGTCGCCCTCACCGCTCGGCTCACACTGGCCACGCTTCCGGTGACGGGCAAGGCTCACCTGCGCGCCGCCCACCTCCCGCGGCTTCGCGCCTCGGGGCCCCTGGGCGAGCTCCTTGCTCGCCAGGCGAAGGCCCATGCCGAAGAGTTCAAGATGGCCGAGATGGCTCGAGCCCACGCGGGCTTGCCGGATGACCTCCTCAACTTCCAGTACGACGCCGCTGCCTGCGCCGTGGCGCTGGGCTGGTCCGGCGCAGTGGTTGAAGAGGCAAGTCTCAAGCCGGTCTTGAAGGGCGAGGTCCTGACCTTTGAACCAGACGAGGATGGACGGCTCCTGCGGGTGGCGGTCGACCTGGATGCGGCACGATTCGAGGAGGCATGGCTCACCGCGGTTGAGGCGGTTCAGTTGGGCAGGTAAGCACCCCGCATGCGGTCCTTTCAAACGGTCGTCCCTTCGACCATCCAAACGTGACGAGCCCGGGCCGCATTGCGGCCACGATAGAATAAGATTTCCGTCCCCGAACTCAGTTTTTCGCTAGCGTTTGATACGAAAATAATCTGGAGGCTCAACTTCACCAAGTAAGATCGTTCGACAATCGCGAGAGGGTCGAGCGCCAAATTTGGACCGCGCTCGAAGAAACCGGGGAAGACGCAAATCTCGACCGACGCGTCGCGAATGCATGTGGGATGCCTTCTTCGGACGCGATGTGACATCCGGGTACTACCGCTCCCTTACCGATGTCAGCCCGGCAACCGCGACGAAGGATCTCGCGGCGGCGGTGTCCGGGGGCCTCTTGAGGCCAGAGGGTCGACGCCGTGGCCGCCGATACCTGCCGACCGAGCGTCTGTACGAACTCGCGGGACAAGCTCTTCACATTGAGGTCTCGGGCCCGCTCGACACGGGCCGGGATCAGATCGTCGCAGAACTAAGCCGGCGCTCACGCTTACGGGAAAGGCATTCCGGATAAGCGAGGGTTGAAAGCTTTGAGATGAAATCCAATAGGTCTTCTTCGTTAACCACTTGACACAGAAGATGCGAGCGGTAACAGATCGGCAACTCGCGATCCGCATAGCTGATATCGCGAGGCCCCGGGGCAGAACCCCGCTGAAGTTACGGTCACAGGCAGCCAGTCGATCCCGGCCTCAGAAATCCCGTACTCTTCAACGTCACGACAGATCCACCCGATCAGCCCACCGCAGCAGAGGCCGGTTGCCCGAAATCGAAGCGGGCGCCAGTGAGGGCCGATAGGAACAGCACCTACCGGCCAACCGGTGCCCAGAAGCAGCAGCGATGAACGATCCAAGAACGCCTATAAGCTGTTCGGCGAAAGTGCGCCGAGAAGT
>JALZIQ010000046.1 GCA_030860205.1 Actinomycetota bacterium
GCTTCATTGCGTCCTCTCGTGGTCGGTTCGTAGTTGTGCTGTCGGTTTTAGGTATCACCACGATACATCACCCGGATATATCGAGCTGATATATCACCACGCGACAATGATCTTGGCAAATCGGCCGCTCCGGGAGGAAAACCGGGGGGCGAACTTGGAGGTGGCGCGGCCGGAGCTGCCCACTCCGGGTGGGTCGGGCCCTCGAAAGGCAAGGCCGGCATCTAGGGGGGTGAGTTGGTGGGTGGCGCGGCTGGATCTGCCCGCTTCGAGGGTTTTGCGCTGCTCGAAAGGGGCCGGGATCCAACAGGATCGACCGTTAACGACGCGGGGCGTCGTTTTTCGTCGAAGGTGTGGCCGGTGAGGTCCCGGGGGGGGCCGTCCGGCTCGTTCGTTCGCGCGCCATGGTCGCATAGCGACCAAATCGGCAAAGAGAACCGTCAGCGCGGCAAGATCAAGCCATTCAGCAACCAACTCCGCCCCTTGGCGCCGCTTTTGATTTTGGCCGGTTCAGAAGCCGACCGAGCGGCCCCGAGAAGCCGAGCAACTCCCAGCTCTCCCCTCGATGCCCGGTTTACCTCGGCGCCGACCAAGGCGACTCGGAATCCCTAAGCCAAAAGCACGGTCAACAATGCCCCCGGCGCGTTTACCATCACGCCATGACCCTTTCGGGTAGGTCCTTCGATCCCACGAAGCCCCCCGTCTCCGCGACGGGACCGGTGGTCGATTACAGCCTTGCGAGGCGTTCGACGCTTGAGGCACTCAGAGGAGGTCGCCTCGCGACCACCGATGTCTGCGACGCTCATCCCGAGTTGATGCGGGCCGGCAAGAACATCGGCGAGGACGTGCTCGCGCCCTGTCCGGTCTGTTCGCACGAGACCCTTCGGTTCGTCCGCTACGTCTACGGAGAGGACCTGAAGCACAACAGCGGCCGAGTCGTGTACCCGACGGAATGGTTGCATGAACTCATGGCGAACTACGACCAGTTCACCTGTTACGTCGTCGAGGTCTGCACCGACTGCGCGTGGAACCACCTCATGCGGTCCTACGTCACCGGCAGGAAGTTCGCGGACCAGCCCTCGCTGCGGGAACGCAAGCAGCAGGGTTGAGCGCTCGTTCCGAAACCGAGCCACAAACCGTGGCAGCGTCACACGCAGAGAGATCGACCCTGGCCGTTGCCGCGGGAACGCGCGCCGGCGGACTGGTACTGGCCCTCGGCTATCTGACCGGTCTCGCAGATGGACCTCTCGTCGCGGCGGTGGCGGGTGTCGCTCTGATCACCTTCGGACGCAGCCTTCGGATGGACCGCGTGGATCAAGCGCTGGCGGCGGCGGGACTGGCGGTCATCGCGGGCGCTCTCGGCATTACTGCGCTCCGGTGGGGCAGTCTCGAGCTGGCCGAGCTCCGGTCGGTGCAAGCGGTCCTCGGGCCCACGATCCTGGTCGGCCCCGAGATGACCGCGGTCGCCGTCATCGTCGCGGCCGTTGCCGCCACTCTCGCTCTGACCGTGTGGGTCGCGGTGCTTCCGATGCGGGGGTTCGGCGCATGGGCCTGGACCGGTCTCGAGACCCTGGTCATGGCGCTCGCGCTGGTGACCGCATTCTGGGGGCCGAAGGTTCTGCTCGGAACGGATGAAGTCCCCAGAACGGAGATCGTTGAATCACTTGCCGGATGGGCTGCCGCGTCTGCTGCAGTGATCGCGGTCGGCATCGGGGGTGGGCTGCTGGCTCGCTTGGTCGTTACCCCCGTGCGCGTCGCGGTGATGGGGGTCGCCGCGCTGGCGCTCCTCGTGGCCGTGGGACTGATCGCGGGGACCCTGTGAGTCCCGTAATTCTGTATTCAGTACACGTAGCACTGGCGGCGGTCCTTACCGGGGCGGTTTTCGCCCCTCGTGTGTGGCGCCGAGCCGTACTACTGGCCGCGGCCACGATCGGAAGCGCCGGCGGCATCGCCTTGGCGGTGGCCGCGAGTACGGACGAGACCGTCTGGCGCTCGACCACGTTGGGACAGCCTCGAGGGGTCATCGCCGGAGCTGCGGTGGCCTGTGCCTGGCTACTCGCGGGCGCGCTGGGAAACGATCGAACTCTCGGATCGGCTGCGCTCGTCGGGCTCGCGAGCAGCGGAGTTCTCCTGGCGACTCTGAATGATTGGGTGGTACCCGCCCTCGTGTTGTGGCTCGGGTCGTCCGTCGCCCTGGGCGCGCTCGTCTGGCAGGACGAGCTCCGGGTTGGCGCTTTGCTCGCGATCGGAGTGTCCGACCTTGCCCTCGTCGGGGCCTTCGCGCTCCACGCCCTCGACGAACGAGCGTGGACAGTCGCGGAGTCGCTCGTGGGCCTGCCTTTGGTACTCGCACTCGTATCCTTGGTGATTCGCTCCGGGGCCCTGCCGCTCGCGGGGGTCTGGGAGACGCTCGACTCGCCGGCGGCGCCCGCCTTGCCCCTTTTTCTTGGTGGACCACTGGCGCTGCTCGGCGTTCCCCTGTCCGGGTCGGGGCCGTGGATCGCCGTGGCTGCGCTGGGGGTGGCCCTCGGCTTGTGCGGGGCGGCCCTCGTTGGGAGGGAGGTGCGTCTTCCGCTGCTCGGATCCTGGCCGGTATGGCTGAGCTTGGGACTCTTTGTCGCCGCTCCGGCGGCCCTCCAACCGGCCGCGCTCGCGGCCCTTCTTGCGGTCACGATGGTGGCGCTGTGGACGGCGACCCGGGGTGTGGCCCGCTCGGCCGGCGGGTTCCTGCTGGGGTTCCTTCCTCCGACGGCGGGCTGGGTTGCGATCGTCGCGACTGCGGTGCTGGCCTTTGATCGAGCCGGGAACCCGTCGGTTGCGTGGAGCCTGATCGCGGGTCTCCTACCCCTGACGGTTGCCGCGGGGGTGGCTCTGGCCGCGCGCCTCACGCGCCAGTGGGGCCGAGACTCCCACGTGCCGGCGACCGTGGCGGTGGGCGTTCTGTTCGTGGCCGGGCTCTGCACCGGCGTCGCCCCGCCGTCGGTGCACGGGCTCGCTCGCGACACGCTCGGCGACTTCGATAACGTCCTCGCACTCAACGGCGCCGTGCTCGTGCTTGCATTGGTGGTGGGAGCGATCGCCTATGTGAGAGGAGCGGGCATAGCGGAGGCCGTCACCCTCGACGTCGAGGCGAGTGCCGCCACGCTCGTCTACTCGGAGGACCGTGCAGATACCGCAGTGATGGTGGGGGTGTTCGCTCTCGTTGCGCTGGGCACCCTGGCGGTCGTCATCTACCTCGCCATCGAGGGGCTGAGCTATGGATTTCTGCCTCCGAGCAACCTCTGAGGGGGTGGAGACGTCGAAGTGGCGAATCTGTAAACGCGAAAGTTCGCCTTCTAGGAGCCTAAAATCGTTCGAATGAGTAAATCCCCGCGCAGGCCCTCCGGCGGGTCGAAGACCACCAAGGGCACGACGCGCACCACAAAAGCTTCACCCCCGCGAGGCCGCGCGCCGGCCCGGCGGCCGCGCGCGTCGCGCTGGCTACTTCGCCTCGGATGGATGCTCCCGTTGTTTGCCCTTGGAGTGGGCGGGACGGTGCTGTTCCTCACCTACGCGTTTGCCAACATCCCGTTGCCCCGGGAGGTGCCCCTGGCGGCGGCGGCTGAGGTCTATGACGCAAAAGGGAATCTCATCGGCATCTTCTCCGGTGAGCAGCGGCGCTTCTTGATCAACACCGAGGAGCTCATCAACAACAAGGCCACGAAGCACATCGGTGAGGCCGTGGTCGCGTCCGAGGACCGCACCTTCTACCGGCACAACGGAATCTCGGTGCGAGGCATGGCCCGAGCCGCGTGGGCGGACCTGACCTCGGGCGAGATCCAACAAGGGGGGTCGACGATCACCCAGCAGTACATCAAGCAGGCCGTGCTCGAGGATCCGGGCCGGACGGTGGAGCGCAAGCTGAAAGAGGCGGTTCTCGCCGTCAAGCTCGAGCGCCGCTACTCCAAGGATCAAATTCTCGGCTTCTACCTCAACACCGTGTACTTCGGTCGCGGCTCCTATGGAATCGAAGCAGCGGCTCGCACCTATTTCGACAAGAGCGCCGAGGACCTCAATGTCGGCGAGGCAGCGTTTTTGTCCGGCATCATCCCGTCGCCTGAGTCGTATCAGCCGGAGGGCAACCAGGAAGCGGCCCGGGCGCGCCGGGACAGGGTGCTCACCCAGATGGTCGAGCAGGATTACATCGATCAGGCAACGGCCGACAAGTGGGTGGGCAAGAGGATCAAGATCGTCAAGGGCGGCGACCCCACCACCGGCAAGGAGCAGCCCGCCGCCTACTTCATGGAGTGGCTCAGACGCGAGCTGCAGAGAGAGTTCGGCAACGAGCTCTATACCGGTGGATACAAGATCCACACGACGCTCGATCTGGAGATGCAGCAAGCCGCGGAGGATGCGATCGCATCCACTCTGACGACCCCCGAGGATCCCGAGGCGGCGCTCGTGTCCATGACTCCAAACGGCGCGATCAAAGCGTTCGTCGGGGGCCGGGATTTCGACAACGTCAAAAACGCGCGCGGCTTCAACTACGCGAGCGATAACTTCCGCCAGGCCGGATCCTCGTACAAGCCCTTCACCCTTCTGGCCGCCATCGAGAGCGGGGTCTCGCTGCAGTCGAGTTTTTCGGGCGCGAGCCCCTACACGGTCGATGATCCACAGTGCGCCACAGACGGCCAGTTGTGGGAGCCGAGCAACTATGCGTTCGCCAGTTACGGCTACATGGACCTGATCTCGGCCACGGCATCCTCGGTGAACACGATCTACGCCCAGCTCATCGTCGAGATCGGTCCCCAGAGTGTCGCGGACCTGCTCGGCGGATTTGGCTTCGACGGGGATCCGACCAAGAAGGGCAAGCAGCCGACGACTCCCAACTGCTCGCTCGTTCTCGGCACGCAGGACGTGACCCCGCTGCAAATGGCTCGCGCCTACGCCGGGCTTGCCAACGGCGGAGCGCTGCCGGATGTTACGCCGGTCGCTTACGTCGAGAGCGCGCAGGGTGACTGCGTGAAGGTCTACCGTCCGAACAACTCGAAGGCGTGCGGCAAAGAGAAGGTCCAGATGAAGAGCACGCAGGTCGTTGACGAGAACTCGGTCAACCTCCTGAACGAGGCACTTCAGACTGTCGTGACCTCGGGCTCGGGTGCTGCTGCGAACATCGGCCGACCGGTCGCGGGCAAGACCGGCACGACGCAGAACTTCCGTGATGCGTGGTTCGCCGGCTACACGCCCCAGCTTGCGACCGTGGTGTGGGAGGGGTATCCGCTTCAGAAGAGCGGAGTCGTACCCGAGATGCGTTATTGCACCGACACGGACCTCTGTCGCCCGGTGCAGGGATACGAGGTGAGCGGCGGTGGAGCTCCGGTCAGTCCGGCCCCCATGTGGGGAGCGTTCATGGCCCAGGCGATGGAGATCGGTGGCTTCCCGGTCGAGTACTTCGAGGACGGAATCGAGTCCGGCACCGTGATCAGCACTCCTCCGCCTCCTCCCGAGAAACCCGAAAAAGAGGAACCGGAGGAGGACGAAGAAGAGGAAGAGGAAGACCCGGATGAGGACGAAGAGGAGCCCGATCCCGAGCCGACCGATAACCCTCCCAATCCCTCTCCCGAGCCCACGGCCACGCCTCCTGGTAACGGAGGCGGAGGCGGAGGAGGAGGGGGAAACGGCCGTAAGAAGTCTCCCGGAGACGACCCGTAGACGCCCAAGAATCTGAGTCGACGAGGCGCGGGCCGCTCGGCGTCCCTCCACTGCTGTTGGTGCTTGCGGTCTCGGCGCTTTTTCTGATCGCGGGCTATGCCCTGAAGGCACAGTGCCTGGCGGGTTTCGGGGGCCGGGAGTTCAGCCATCTCTGCTACAACGACATCCAACCCCTGTACGGCGTCCGTGGCGTCGCCCAACAAATCTTTCCCTACATCGATGGACGGCTCGCCGGCTCGGAGTTGTTGAACGGAGCGATCGAGTATCCGGTGTTGACCGGTGTGTTCATGTGGGCCTCGGGGCTGCCCGTCGGCACGAGTGGCTCGTATCTCAACCTCTCGGCCCTCCTGCTCGCCCCCTTCGGCCTGCTGACTTCGTGGCTGCTGTGGCGCATGACCGGTCTGCGGGCCCTGCTGTGGGCAGCTGCTCCTGCGATTGTGTTGTACTCCTTCCACAACTGGGATCTGCTCGCCGTCGCAGCCGCGACCTTCGGCTTTTACCTGTGGTGGCGGGACCGTCCGGTGTGGGCAGCCGTCGCCTTCGGAATCGGCGGCGCGCTCAAGATGTACCCGCTCTTGTTTCTCGGCCCCCTCGCGCTCGAGTTCGTTTGGAGACGGGACCTGTTGGGAGCCGCCAGAGTTGCGCTGGCGGGTGCGGGAACGTGGCTCGCCGTCAACCTTCCCTTCATGGGCGCGAACTTCGACGGTTGGTACGCGACCTATGCATTTCACCGGCAGAGAACCGCGAACTTCGATTCGATCTGGCAGCTCGGTTGGCCCGACTGGCCACCGACGCAGACCAACCTCGTCTCGACGGGACTTCTCGTCGTGTCGTTCGTGGTGATTCTTGGCTTCAGCCTGTTGCTTCGAGCCCGGCGGTCCGACCCCTATCCGTTCCTTCAGACCTGCGCCGCATTGCTGGCCGCATTCCTGCTGTTCAACAAGGTGCACTCGCCCCAGTACACGTTGTGGCTCCTGCCCTTCTTCGTGGTCTTGAGGGTCCATGCCGGCTGGTGGATGGCGTACTCACTGGCCGACCTCGCGGTCTACGTCGGAGTTTTCCGGTGGTTCTACGACCTCGTCTACCAGGGGCTCGACTTGACCTGGGCCAAAAGGCTCCTGATCGGCGGGGTGTGGACTCGCGCAACGCTCCTTCTGGCGCTGATCGTCGTGTTCATGTCGGCGCGGGACTCGGTTGCGCGCCCGGAACCGGTTTCCGAGCCGGCTTCGGCTGGATCTTGGGCCGGCCAGAGGCAAAACCGGCAGTTACGGGGGTGATGGGGTGCCGTGGTCCGATTTGCAGGCCCGCTTCGGCTTGGTCGGCACACTTTCGACCATGAACCGACGCCTGGCGTCGTTTTTCGTCGATCCTTCGGGCTTCGAGCCCAATGAAACCGTTCCTTCACCTTCTCTCGCGCACCATGGTCGGAGCGACCAAAGGCGAAGAGAACGCAATAGCCATTCGGAGCGGGGCAAGACCGAACCACACCCCCACCACATCGGCCCCTTGATGCCGCTTTTGCCTTTTGCCGGGCGCCGAACCACTCGAGCGGGCCAGCCTGAGCTCGTCCCACCCCCAACCCCGGCCCGTAGCCAACCTGGTATCCGTCTCACCGCTATGCGAACATATGTTCGATGAGGGATCGAGCGTCCATCCTGCACGCCGACGTCGACGCGTTCTATGCATCGGTCGAGCAGCGAGACGATCCCCGGCTGCGGGGTCGCCCCGTCATCGTCGGGGCGGGGGTTGTTCTGGCAGCGAGCTACGAGGCCAAGGCTCACGGCGTCCGCACGGCGATGCCCGGCGCGCGGGCCCACCGGTTGTGCCCCGACGCGATCGTGGTTTCGCCGAGGATGTCCGCCTACTCGGAGGCGAGCGAGGCGCTGTTCGAGGAGTTCCACCAGACGACGGCGTTTGTCGAGGGGCTGTCCATCGACGAGGCCTTTCTCGACGTCGGCGGACTATGGCGGCTGTCGGGGTCGCCGAAGGAAATCGCCGTGCGACTGAGGCGCGATGTGCTCGAACGAGTCGGGCTCCCCATCTCGGTCGGGGTTGCGAGGACCAAGTTCCTCGCGAAGGTGGCTAGTGGCGTGGCAAAGCCCGACGGTCTCCTCATCGTGACGCCCGACCGTGAGCTGGATTTCCTTCACCCACTCCCGGTCGAACGGCTCTGGGGGGTGGGGGCGGTCACCTCAGAAAAGCTCCGCGGCGCAGGGATCACGACTGTTGCCCAGGTTGCCGATCTCGGCGAGGCGGTGCTAGCTCGGATGCTCGGTAAGGCGAGCGGCAGGCACCTTCACGCCCTCGCACACAACCGCGACCCTCGTCCGGTGCAGGTCGGTCGCCGACGGCGCTCGATGGGAGCTCAGCGTTCGATCGGCCGCCGACCCAAGTCGGCCTCCTCCGTCGATACCGTCCTCGTCGGCCTCGTCGACCGTCTCGCCCGCCGATTGCGGACGGCACATCGAGTGTGTCGCACCGTCGTGCTTCGACTGCGTTTCGACGACCTCTCGCGCGCGACGCGCTCGAGCACTCTGTCGGAGGCAACCGCGCAGACCGAGACGATCCTGTCCGTGGCGCGGGCGCTGATGACGACGGCCACCCCCATGATCCAACGTCGGGGCATCACACTCGTGGGAGTGTCCCTCACCAACCTCTCCAACGACGGCGCCATCCAACTCGCGCTGCCGCTTGATCGACATCATCTCGACGCGGCTCTCGATGCGGCACTCGACAGCGTGCGCGATCGGTTCGGAACGACCGCGATCACGCGGGCCGTGCTCCTCGGCCGAAACCAGGGCATCGAGGTGCCGCTGCTTCCGGACTGAGGACTCTGCGAGTTCGCGATGAACCACCGTCCGGCCACAAGGAGAAAGCGAAGTTGTCGCAGGCCTCCTCTAGCCTTGGAATGGTCGGAGATCAGTCCCATAAGAATCTCAGCCCCCCGCGTAGGCTGACCGAGCGCCAACGGGAGGTGCTAGCATGACCAGCCGGCAGCTTCGCTGCCATTGTTCGTAAACCCCTGCCCTGTCATGCGGTGTTCCGCGCCAGGGCCTCGAGCCAAGAAGCTCGAGTCCACAGGAGGAGATATATGAGGAAATACGAGGCCATGGTCATCGTGGATGCCCGTCTCGAAGAAGGAGACATCCAGAAGGCCGTCGACCGCTTCACTCAGGTCATTACCGACAACGGGGGCCGGCTCGGCAAGGTCGACCGGTGGGGCGTCCGCCGCTTCACGTTCGAGATCGACCATCAGAACGAGGGCTACTACTTCATAGCGGACTTCCAGGCATCCGAAGAGACCGTGAACCGATTGAAGCGAACTCTGCTGATCTCCGACGAGTTCATCCGAGGAAAGATCGTCCGCCCCACCTAGGGCGCGATCATCAATCCACAAAAAGGAGCAGAGATGGCTAGCGACAACGTTGTGACACTCGTAGGCAACATCACCGACGAGCCTGAGTTGCGATTCACCCCCGGCGGCGCGGCGGTTGCAAACTTCACGGTTGCGGTCAACCGCCGCTTTCGCAACCAGGACGGATCGTGGGACGACAAGCTCGACGGGTTCTTCCGTTGCAGCTGCTGGCGCGACATGGCCGAGAACGTGTCCGAGTCGCTCCACAAGGGCGCGCGCGTGGTCGTCACCGGACGTCTACAGCAGCGCAGCTGGGAGGACAGCGAGAATAACAAGCGCACCACGATCGAGGTCCAGGTCGACGAGATCGGACCCTCCCTCCGCTGGGCGACGGCATCGGTCACCAAGGGTCGTCGTTCGGGCCCGTCGAATCAGGAAGGCGCACAGGGTGGCCAACCCGGCGGCGGCAACACCGGCGGCGACAGCTGGGGCGGCGGCCAGGGCGCCCAGAGCGGCGGCCAGGGTGGCGGGGCGCCCGTCGGCTCGCCGCAGCAGAACCAAGGAGGAGATGACTGGTAATGGCACGAGACAGAAGGCGAGACGACAAGAAGAAGCCGTCGACGAAGCCCGGCCGGCCGAGGAAGAAGAAGTACTGTCAGTTCTGTGCCGACAAGGCAACGTACATCGACTACAAGGACATCAACCTGCTGCGCAAGTTCTTGTCCGAGCGAGGCAAGATTCGCGCCCGGCGCGTAACCGGCAACTGCTCGCAGCACCAGCGCATGGCCGCAACCGCCGTCAAGAACGCACGGGAGATGGCTCTTCTCCCGTACAACACTCGCTAGGGGGCGGCCGACATGAAGATCATTCTCGCCAGAGACGTCGACGCGCTCGGTCACAAGGGCGACGTCGTCACCGTTGCCGACGGTTACGCGCGCAACTTCCTCGTTCCCAAGGGCCTCGCATTGGTTGCCTCCAGAGGTGCGCTCAAGCAAGCAGAGCAGATGCGACGCGCGCGCGAGGAGGCGGTCCACAAGGCGAAGCAGGAAGCCGTCGCAAAGGTCGCGCTCCTGGGTTCGCACCCCGTTTACATCTCAGCGCGCTCCGGTGAGGGCGGCAAGCTGTTCGGCTCCGTCACCAAGAACGACATCGCACGGGCGGTGCAGGATCAATTGGAACAGGATGTGGACGCGCGTCATGTGCGCCTCGACGATTCCATTCGTCGCCTCGGGACCTTCTCCGTTGAGATCCACCTTCACGAAGAGGTCAACGCGCTGGTGACCGTCGAGGTAATCGCCCACGACGAAGAGGGATAAACGACCCGACCTCACACTCACAGAGAGCCCTTGATCGCCGAGGGCTCTCTGTCGTTCCAGTTCGTTTCCTATATCGACAGCTTTTCCACCCGCCGTTGGGGTCGTGACCTGGGACCCTGGCGGTTTTCCGCAGTTAGGCCCCGCCACTGGATGTCCACAGGAGTCCGGGCATACGGTTCGGGCTGGCCTCCTGCGCGGGGACCGACCGGGCACCGCCGCCCGGGTCCGCACACTTCGGATCGTGTACGGGGAGGTGTCACAGGCGTTGCGTAAGGTGGAGCCGAACATACGTTCGATATTGTTTGGCAGAGATGCGAGGGTCCCGAGGCTGAGGGGCCGCGACGAAAAGTGAGTTCACGGAGGAGCGCGACAGTTGGCCCAACGGATACGAGACGTGCAGCAGGCGCGCAACCGGATACCGCCGCACAATCTCGACGCCGAGCAGTCGGTGCTCGGCGCCATGCTCGAGTCCAAAGAGGCCATTGCCAACGTCATCGAGATCCTCAAGGCCGATGACTTCTACAAGCCGGCTCATACCGAGATCTACGAGGCCACCATGGCCATCGAGCAGCGAGGCGGGGAATCCGCAGACGCCATCACCGTCGTCGAGGAGCTCAACCGGCGCGGCACGCTCGAGCAGATCGGCGGTCG
>JALZIQ010000049.1 GCA_030860205.1 Actinomycetota bacterium
CGCCGCTCTCGAGCGGGCCTACGGCGCCCCCGCGGCCGGATCTCCGGTAGCGGGAGGGCCGCCCCGAGCGCCCGCCAACGGCAGTCCCGCCCACCCGGCTGCACCTCCTTCCGCCGCCCCCGCGGCACCCCCGGCTCCGGGGTCCTGGGCTCCCGGGATTCCTCCTGCGGGCGCGGGTAACGGAAATCCCACGCCGGTGGCCGGGGAGGAACAGAAGGACCCCAACCTCTCCGAATTCCTCACAGCCCTGATGGACAGGGGAGGCTCGGACCTGCACCTCACGACCGGTTCTCCGCCCGTCATCCGCGTCTACGGTGACCTCATACGGCTGGAGGGCTACCGTCCGCTCAAGCCGATCGATCTACAGACTCTGCTCTACGCCATCCTCACGCAGAAGCAGAGGGAGGTGTTCGAGGAGAACCTCGAGCTTGACCTGTCCTACCAGCTCCCCGGCAAGGCGCGCTTCCGGGTCAACGTGTTCCAGCAGCGCGATGCAATGGGCGCGGTCATGCGACTGATCCCCTTCGAGATCAAGTCGGCGTCCGACCTCGGGCTCCCCTCGACGGTCAAGGACTTCACCAATCTGCGGCGCGGGATGGTCCTGGTGACGGGGATTACGGGCTCGGGTAAATCAACGACTCTGGCTGCGCTCGTGGACAAGATCAACTCCGAACGTCCAGAGCACATCATGACGGTCGAGGATCCCATCGAATTCCTCCATCACCACAAGAAATCGATAATCAACCAGCGGGAGGTCGGCACCGACACCCATGGTTTCGCCGAGGCCCTGAAACACGTGCTGCGGCAGGACCCCGACGTCATCCTCGTCGGCGAGATGCGCGACCTCGAAACCATCGCGACGGCCCTGACCGCGGCCGAAACCGGTCACCTTGTCTTCGGCACCCTGCACACCCAGGACGCCCCCCAATCGGTCGACAGGATCATCGACGTGTTTCCGCCCCACCAGCAGGAGCAGATCCGGGTCATGCTCGCCGGGGCGCTGTCCGGAATCGTGTCGCAGCAACTCGTGCCGACGGCGGACGGCAAAGGGCGCGCCGCTGCCGTCGAGGTTCTAGTTGCCACTCCGGCGGTTCGTTTTTTTTTTATTGATTGGTAGACCAATGAGATCTACACGTCGATGCAGGCCGGCGGCAAATTCGGAATGCAGGTGATGGATCAGCATCTCGCCGAGCTCGTGAAGAAGGGCAAGGTCAGCTACGACATGGGCCTCGAGCGATGCCACCACGCAGAAGAGTTCAACCGCCTGGCGGGAAAGGGATAGCCGATGGCCGCAACCTACGAGTATCGGGTTCGCACCAAGGAAGGGCGCGTGGTCAACGGCACGATGACCGCCGACGGCGAGGGGGCCGTGGCCACCAGGCTGCGCGCCCAGGGATTCGTCCCCGTGCAGATCAAGAAAGAGAAGAAGGTCTCGGCCAAGAAAGAGCTTCACATCCTCCCCCAGAAGGTGAAGCTCAAAGAGCTTGCCATCTTCTCGCGCCAGTTTGCGACGATGATCAACTCAGGCCTTTCTCTGCTGCGATCGCTCAACATTCTCGCCGAGCAGACCGAGAACTCCAAGCTCGCCGAGACAATCACCGCGATCCGTGACGATGTCGAGCAAGGCGCCAGCTTGTCGGGTTCGATGAGCAAGCACCCCAAGGTATTCAGTGCTCTCTTTGTCGCCCTGGTGAGAGCGGGGGAGACGGGCGGGCAGCTTGACACCGTCCTCATGCGGGTGGCCGACAGCTTCGAGGCCGACTACAAGCTCCGCCAGAAGGTCAAGTCGGCCATGACCTACCCCGTGGTGGTGGCAATGATCGCCGGGCTGATGGTCGCGATCATGCTGATCTTCATAGTCCCGACTTTCGCCGCGATGTTCGACGGCCTCGGCGGCGAGCTTCCCTTCCCGACCAAGGTGCTGGTGGTCCTAAGCTCCCAAGCGAAGATCATCCTGCCGGTGTTTGTCGTCTCGGCCATCGTGGGCCGGATCGTGTACAAGCGGGCGCGGTTGGCCAACGCCGATGTTCGTTTGCGCACCGACCAGCTCAAGCTGAAGATCCCCGTTTTCGGCGACCTGTTCCAGAAGATCGCCATCTCCCGCTTCTCCCGCACGCTGGGCCTCTTGATGCGCGCCGGCGTGCCGGTGCTGCAGGCGCTGGACATAGTGGGGGAGGCGACCGGTAACGAAGTGCTGGCGCGCGCCGCCGACGACGTCAAGAACAGCGTCCGAAGCGGCGAGGCGATGGCGCAGCCGCTGGAGAATCACAAGATATTTCCTCCCATGGTGGTGCAGATGATCTCGGTCGGCGAAGACACCGGCGCGCTCGACGCCATGCTCGACAAGATCGGCGAGTTCTACGACCAGGAGGTCGAGTCCACCACCGAATCGCTGACCGCCCTCCTCGAGCCGATCATGATCGCCGTCCTTGGCGGCGTCGTCGGCGCCATGGTGGTGGCCCTCTACATGCCGATGTTCAAGATCTTCGAGCTGATCGAATAACGCCGAACTGGCTCAAGATTTTCCATCCATCCGCCGATGAGGGATATGCAAGCCAGGAATGACAGAGCAAAGGCAAACTCGCCGAGAGGCGGGGACGCAAAGCCACGGGGCCCTGGGCCAGCCGGGCTACCTGCGGGGCCGGCCAAGAAGCCGATCACGTGCAGGCAAGTTGCTCGTGATCGGTCCTGTCGTGTCCCTGAAGCTGGCTTGCAGGGACGGAGAAAAGAGGAGGAACCACATGTTCCAGAAGTTCCATGCAATGACCCAGAAGCGAGACGAGCGTGGATTCACGCTTATCGAGCTCCTGGTCGTCATCCTGATCATCGCCATCCTGGCGGCGATCGCCATCCCGGTCTTCCTCAAGCAGAGGGAAAAAGGCTGGATCGCACAGCAAGATTCGGCTTTGAAGAACGCCTCTACGGCAGCAGAGTCCTATGCGACGGGTCCTGGTAACGGTTCCTACGCGGCCCTCGGAGCCGCGGGAGGCCGTGCCCTTCTCACTAACGAGGGACTGAAGACCGCAGCGGATGTCACCATCAACGACGCCGGAATCACCGTCAATGCTGCGGGCACCAAGTACTGCATCTCGGCAACCCATTCAAAGGTTGCCGGTACGAAAGCGGTATCCAGCGACGATTCGACACCAACGGCTACCACTTGCGCTATTGGCGGAGTGAAAGTCTAGTACTGCTGGTCTGCGAGCAAGTAGAGGGCGGGGACACCCCCCGCCCTCTTTCGCATCGAAAAGATCGAGGACAGCGTTAATGAGTCGACGAGAGTACGTTCGCTCGACTGGTGAGGCAGGCTTCACGCTCATCGAGGCTCTCGTGGTCATAATGCTGGGCGCGGTTCTCATGACCTTGGCGGCCGGGGCGTTGCGGCATTTCTGGCTCGTGCAGACCCTCGAGTCGAGCAGCGCCGAGGTCGTGACCCAGATGCGCAACGCCCAACAGAGGACCGCAGCAGAATCCCATCCACTGGTGTACGGCGTGCGGTTCAAGCCGGGTACGACGGAGTGGGGTGTCGTTCAGTATGACCCCCGCAAGGCCACGGACAAGTGCACCGCGGAGGCGGCGCGAAGCTTCGAGGCCGGAGTCAGGATCGCAACGGCAAGTTTCGCGAGCACCTCCCCTCAGACCACGGAATGTGCGACCGCGTTGGGATCCGACAACCGCTTCGTCTTCTTCTACGCCCGAGGGAGCGCAACGGGCGGGACGGTCGAGCTGACCTCCCAGCCTCTGAGCCGCACCAAGGTGGTCACGGTGACTCCCATCACGGGACGAGCCTCGAGCTCATGAGACCGATACGCAGGCGGGGCGAGGGCGGCTTCACGTTGATCGAGGTGCTGGCCGCTCTCTCCGTGTTCACGATCACCATCCTGGGCATCATCCCTCTTCTGGTCGGGGCCGTGAAAGGCGCGGCCGTCTCACGCTCGTACACGGTGGGCAAGAACCTCGCTCTGGAAGGCATGGAGAGAGCCCGCGGCCTTACCTACTTCGTCGACTACCCCACGCAGAAGGGCTACTCGAACAACGTGGCGCCGTTTCGCAAGGTCGACATCCTCGATCTCTACTTCCCGGATCTCGGCACTCCGGCCTATGACTCCTCCTCGAAGACCTACACCACCACGTGCAGCACATCCAATTCCATCAATCCCGCCTGTCCACGCGAGCTGCCGGCTGGGTTTTCTCTGGAGTATCGGGCTCGCTTCGTAGAGCCCGTAAGAACGACAACCGCCGGTGTCGAGCAGGAGACGTTCCAGACGGTGCCCCCGCCCACGGGCTATCGCTGGAACCCCCCGGACCCTTACACGGCTCTCGACGTAGCCCCGTCGCAGATCCTCGAGCTGAAGGTCACGGCCAGGTGGAGCTATGGGGGGACGTCGAGGAGCTTCGACATAAGCGCTCTCATTGGTGAACGCGAGTTCGGAAAGGTTACCGTGCGAGGCGTAGCTAAGGTCCAGCACGCGGTCCAGGTGCGGACCGGATTTACCGACTCGGCCTCGAACAAGAGCGAGTTGATCGTCACCGGCGGAATCGCCGAGAGCCGGGTCGAGACCAAGACGGCGTCCACAGCCTACCAAGCCGTCCGGGCGGGGGAGCTGAAGCTACTGACGGTTCCGGCCGACCCGGCGGTCACGGCCACGGATCTCGGAAACTCCCCGTTCAGCGGGGCCAAGACCTTCCTCCATGCGCCTCCCGACGACCTCAATCCCGCCGCCGGATCCGGGCCCGCCGGAGACCTGATGCACCCGAGTCTCGGGGCCGTGGCGGGAATAGAAGCGACCTCCACGACGGGGTTGAAGGCTACAGCCTCCCAACAGCTTCCAGCGGCGACCGGGAGTCTCAGCTACCCGGCCCCGGCCTCGCCGACGGGCGCCGAGCGGCTTCTGTGGGCCACAGGCCAGGTCGGCCCACTCAACGGGGTCGAGCTCCGGCTCGACGCCAGTCAGGGGCTCACGAGCTTCAGGGTCCGGGGCGGCGCGGCCCCCACGCTGAACGGCGGGACGTCGGCAACGGTAACTCCCGTTGGAAGCGGCCGCAAGGTGGAATCGGTCGCCTCCGCTTCCTTCGGGAGGCTGCGTCTACTTCCGACCAGCTTCATAGACAGCCCGGTCACCGATGCCCTCGGAGCAACGCTCAACGAGAAGGCGGTGATCGTGATCGACGATTTCCAGGCGTCCACGACCTGCACGTCTACGGCATCCACGTCGGGGACGGCAACGGCCACCAACGTGTGGTCGGCGAAGCTCCGCTACTGGAAGGACTCCAATGCGCTGGACGGCTTGTCGGCGGGAGAGTACTCATCGCCCATTGCTCTCTCGAGCACAAACACCAGCGATCCCCTCGGCAATCTCGGGACTGCGAACAACCCACTCGTTTACGACGGGGAACTTCCTGCCGATGACGTCTATTTGTTCGAGGACACCGGCAGTGTCCCCGTGCGCCGCGGATACCTGCGCACCTGGAGCAGTTCCTTCGGGTCGTCCGGTCAGACGAGCAGTGTCGATGCAACCGGCAGGGTTACGCAAGGAGACATCAACGGTGCGATCCGAATCGGTACCGCGCCTACGTATCCGGGAAGGGAAGACTCCGTGCTCTCCGTCGAGGCGGGGAAGCTGAGCTGCGCGTCGGAGGACCAGCGATGAGACACGAGCTAGGAGACCGAGGATTTACATTGATCGAAACCCTGGTTGCCATCTCACTGCTTGGCATCGTCTCGGTGTCGATCTACTCAGTGCTTTGGGCGGGCATCCGAGTCTCCGCCACCTCCGGGGATGTCGTTCGCATTTCCGAGGAGGCTCGTCTGGGCCTGAACCGGATGATTCGCGATACACGCGAGGGCCAGATCTTTGCCGCCCTCGATCCTGCGTCTTACAGCGTAAACATCGACTTCGACGGGGATGGGAACACGGCTGAGAACCCAAACGAGAACGGCGACTACGAAAATTTGAAGTTCGAATACCGGTCGGCCGACAATACCATCCGGCTCAATAACGAGATCCTGGCTGCCGGGGTCGAGCCGATCGGATCGGCTCCTGTGTTCTCCTACACGAGCAACGATCTCCGCTACGACTGGAACGGGGACGGTGTGACGACTGCGGCGGAGCTCGACGCTGCTCCATCTCACGGATTCCCGGCGATAAACGCCAGCGACGCTTTGCTCTACGACAACGTCGAATACGCGTTTCAGGTCCGAAGCGGCGACCGGGTGACGCACTTTCGTGCCCAGGCACAATTGAGGAACCGCAGATGAGGAGTGGCCCGATGGACACAGCGCGCAATGAGCTCGGAGTCGCCATGGTCACGGTGCTCTTCGTCGGAGCCGCCCTGACGGTGGTGTCGTCCACAGCTGCGTTCGTCACGATCAAGGAGTTTCAATCGGGCGCCGACGACCGGCGCGCCACCGAGGCGCTGGCTTTCGCCGAGTCGGGTGTCGACCGCCTCATGCTGGAGCTGGCCCGGGGAACCTTCACCTGGAACGAAATGAATGAGGCTGGATGCGCGTACGCGCCCATCGGTGTCCCCAGGGGGAATCTCGGGAATCAGAAGGTCTACGACGCCCAACTGACGGTGTTTCATCCCGAGCTTGCTGCTGCCCAGCGGCTTCCCGACCTGCAGACATGGGGGAAGCCGGGCGACACATGGGAAGCCTCGTGGAACGACAACAAGCAGTTGTGCACGGACACCACGCGGCCGGGCCCGGAACCGGGTGGGCCGCAGGTTCCTCAGTGGTTCGCGATCACATCGACGGGCAAACACCCAACGGCAACTCGACAGGTGCGCCAGGTGGTGAAGATCGGGACCCGGGGGCTGCCGATTGGGATGGAGGCGGATACTGTGGAGATCACCGGTGGGAATCCGTCGGCGGCCAACGTTTCGCTGATCACTCCCGGCGACGTCACTTCCGACCGCAACAAGATGAGCTTCTCGGGAACCGACCCCTACTACACGCTGCACCACTTCTGGGAGTCGCTCAGTTCCGCAGTGGCGGCCCCTGCTGCCGTCCACGCCCTGGGAAGCGTCAAGTGCAGCGCAAATCCCAGCACGACAGAATGCACCGGTGGCGTCGAGCACAGCCCCTCTCGTAAGTTGAACTGCGGGGCAAACGGGAACAACGGCCAGTCACAGTGGGATCAGAGCGGGGGCGGAAGCACCATCACCGTGTTGACGCCGTGCGCCGGACAATCCGCAGCCCCTCCGCCTTCCTCTTTCTTTTCGCTTGCCGACTACAAGAGGGCGGCGCCTACCCCGGAACTGAACGACCAGGACTACGCCAACCTCAAGGCAGCGGCCAAGGCGTACGGCATCTATTGCCCCCTCGACAGCGGGGGTGGGGGTACCTGCACGAAACCGACCGGCACCTTCACGGTGAACAGCAATACCGTCATCCAGGATTTGGACGTGGCGGGGTTGCGCAACAACTTCGTCGCCTACTTCGACTTCCCGCCAACCGGTGATCCCCTCAGCCGCTTCGTCAAATGGAGCGCCGCGGTGGGCCCGTGCAACGACAGCGCGCCGCTCAGCAAATCGGTCGTCATAGTAGTGCGCTACGGCGGCATCGAGCTCGCCGGAAACGGGGAGATCGTGGGCGCCTTTCTGGCCGAACAGGGGGAGATCGCGCTGAGGGGCTCGGGTGCGGGCTTCCTCATACACGGGACCCTGATATCCAAGTCCCTCGACCTTGGAGGGAACGCCCGGGTTCAGATGAGCTCTTGCTGGGTCAAGAACCTTCCCGGCGGCTTCCTCCGCGTTACCCCTGAAAGCTTCAGCGAGGTCGACCGCTGAGACACCGGTGAGACGCACATGACCACCCGCCCGGCCCGCCCTAAAGGTGGGCCCGGGCCTGCCGAATAGACAAGCTGAACGTGCTTGTACTCCGTTGTTGTGCTTTTGGGCTCTTGAGGGCCCGGCGCTCACGGGTACCCGTAGCCGATCGGAAGGTGTCCTGGATGGCCCGGCGAGACTTCGAAGAGCCGCTCCTGACCGTAGGTGAGGTGGCGGCGCTCTTGCACGTCTCGAACATGACGGTTTACCGGCTCATCAAGTCCGGGCAGCTAACCGCCATCCGTGTGGGCAAGAACTATCGCATCCGCCGGACCGAGGTCGAGAAGTACCTCGACGATCGGGCCGTAGAGGTCAAGGGCAAGGCCTAGTGGCCGGAGCCTCGGCCCCCATTGTCGGACTGGACATCGGCACCAGCGCAGTGCGCGCCGCGCAGGTGATGAGCTCGCGGGCGGGCGTGAAGCTGGTTTCTTTTGGCCAGGCGGCCCTGCCCCAAGGGGCGGTCGTCGACGGCGAGATCCGTGATGCCGGCGCCGTGTCCCAAGCGATCTCCCAGCTGTGGAAGCGGGTCAAGATCCGGTCCAAAAAGGTGGTGCTCGGCATCGCCAACCAGAGGGTCGTGGTCAGGCAGATCGAATTGCCGTTCCTGGAAGAGAAAGAGTTCCGGGCGTCGCTGCAGTTCCAGGTGGCCGACCACATTCCGATGCCGGTGGATTCGGCCGAGCTCGATTACCAGATCATCGACGACTACACCAACAAAGACGGGGAGCGGATAATGCGCGTCCTTCTTGTCGCCGCCGCCAGCGACATGGTGGAGACATTCATCGAGACCGCGTCTGCGGCGGGCATTTCTACTATAGGGGTGGACCTGGCGCCATTCGCTGTCGCCCGTGCAGTGAGCCCGAATGCACGCGGCGAGTCCGGCGCCGCAGGAGCGGAGGCGGTGGTCGACGTCGGCGCCACGGTGACCAACATAGTCGTCCATCACAACGGCGAGCCAAGGTTCGTCCGCATTCTGCTGGTGGGCGGCGATGATGCGACCGAATCCATGGCCAAGGAGCTCGACGTTCCCTTCGAAGAGGCCGAGGCGATGAAGCTCGATCTCGTATTGGGTGTCGGCACCGAGGAGATGAAGAGTCTCATCGTCGGTCGAGTCGACAATCTCGTCAACGAGATCCGCGGTTCGGTCGACTACTACCTCTCGCAGGAGAACAGCGAGTCGATCTCATCGGTGGTCGTAACCGGGGGAGGGTCGTTGACGCCCGGTTTCACGGAGCGCTTGGGCCAGGTGCTCCAGACCGACATCAGCAGGGGAGCCCCGCTCGTGGGGATGAATACTAAGAGGTCGGGCCTCACCGAAGAGCAGGTCGCAGAGGTGGAGCCGGTGGCCGCTGCTGCCGTGGGCCTGGCCCGAGGGTGAGGAGGCGGAGAACTTAGTGCACGCGCTGCGTTCCCGCGCCCCCCAGAACCAGGGGCTGATGCAGCGAATAGAGCTGCTTCCCCCCCGTTACGCGCAGAAACGCCGGGCGCGCCGCAACATCGGGTTTGTCGCGCTGGGCGGCCTCGTTGTCCTGGCCGCACTGGTGGTCTGGTGGGTTCTGCTTGGAGGCCAGGTCGCCGATGCCGAGGCTGAGCTCGCCGTGGTGCAGTCCCGCAACGCGGCATTGCAGGCGGAGATCGACGAGCTCCAGCGGTTTGCGGAGCTCTCCGATGAGGTCACAAAGAAGAGATCTGCGTTGCAGACGGTTATGGCGAGCGACGTGGACTGGCCTTCCCTGCTGACCGAGGTGGCCATGGTGGTGCCCGGAGAGATATGGCTGACCAGCATGACCGCGTCGGCCGGCAAGGTCGAGGGCGCCACCCCCGTGGGCACCGAGACCGCCGCAGTGCGCATCTCTGAGAAAGCTCCTTTCGGACGGATTCAGTTCCAGGGCTCATCCCTTTCTATGCCGGGGGTGGCCAAGTGGCTGATTCGTCAGCAGGGCGTCGACGACTTCTCGGCGGTGTGGCTCAACAGCGCCACCGAAGCACCCGCGGACGGAGCTACCGGCGCGGTCCCCCTCACGACATTCGACAGCACGCTCGAGCTCAGTGAGTCGGCCGCCAGCGGCCGCTTCGAAAAAGGTGCCGGAAGCTCCGAGCTGGATCTCAGCAAGGAGAAGACCCCTTGAGCAACCGGACAAGGATGATCCTCGTGGTCTTTGGGATCGTCGCGCTGTGCGCGGCCTGGTTCTTCTTCTTCATCCGCCCCCGCCAAGCCGAGCTGGCGAACGTCCGCGCCGACACCGTGGAGGAAGAGAACAAAACGTTGGCTCTGCAGACCGAGCTTGACCGGCTCGAGCAGTTGCAAGCGAACGCCCCGGCGCTCGAGGCCGAGCTCGCCGTGACGCGAAGGCTGATCCCTTCGGAGAACGAAGTTGCGAATTACATCTTCCTGGTCGAAGAGGCCGCCACCCAGGCCGATATCGATTTCGTGAACGTAACCCCGGAGCTGCCGAAGCCCCCGCCCGAGGGTGCGCCCCTAGCTGAGATCCGCACGGTCATCGGCGCCGAGGGCGGTTACTTCGAGATACAGGATTTCTTCAGACGCCTCTACGGCCTGGATCGTGCGGTGAGAGTCGACCTGATGACCCTTGCCCCGGCCGGGGATGCAGCGGCCACCGACACGGTTGCCGATCCGGCCGCTGCTAACAAGCTCCGTCTCGACCTGACCGCCCGGATCTTCTTCGAGCCGCCCGAGGGTGCCTCGAGCGCCTCAGCAGCCCCTGCTCCGGCGACTACGACGCCCTAGAGGGAGAATCGATGGCGACCGCACCAGAAACGTTCGAAACCGAGACCAGACGCAACATCAACGGCGTCCAGATAGCGCTGGTGGCGTTGGCCGCCGTGGTGCTGCTGGGCGCAGTGTGGTTCTTCTTCCTCAAGGGGGACGCCGAACCAGAGGAGGTCGCCGAGATTCCGCCGGTCACCGAGGCGGCGCCGGACCCATCCGTGGACGAGGGGCTGGTGGAGGACCCCGAGCGGGATCCTCGAGCCCCCGGTAAGGGTCCGAAGGAGACCACCGAGGTGTTCGCGCCCAAGGACCCGTTCGAACCCCTGATCTCACCGGCCGGCGCCGCAACCACGGACACGTCCGGCGCCACCGATACTTCCGGCGCCACCGACACCTCGGACGATTCGGGCGTGGACGAAACCCCCATCGACGACGACGGCACGACCGGCCCGGGCGGCGGTGGAAACGGCGGCGGCGGTGGGAACACCCAGGGCGTGGGTGGCCGCGAGGTCGAGCTGACCGACGTGTCGACAGAACCGGGTGACAAGAGCGCCTCGGTGAAGGTCGACGGTGTGACCTACGACGTGCTGCCGGGGGACAGGTTCGCCGAGAACTTCGAGCTGGTCACGGTGTACGGCAAGTGCGCCACCATGCTCTTCGGCGACGACCAATTCACCCTCTGCGAGGGAGAGCACGTCCTCAAGTAAGCTCCGGCGCCGGCTCCTTCTCCCGAAATCCAAGCGCATCTTCTCGGGCTCGACCCAGCCTCACTGCGGCCGTCCGCTCGTCCCGGGGCCTCTCTCTTGCCAATTTCAGGAAAACGGCGATCTTGACGATAAGAGACCTAAAGCCGCCCACCTGGAGAGTTCATGGAAGTTGCGAACGGCCCTCGCACCGTGTCCGAGATCACGGACGAGGAAGATCGCCTCCGGGCTCAGCGCCTGCTTGCGCACGTATTCCATGAGGTTCTTGCAGAGACCAACACATCCTCGCTGCTGGAGCTGATTGCGGATTCACTGGCCGAGCTCGTTCCCCACGATTCACTGAGCGTTTACCGCGCCGATGAACGGCGGCGAGAGCTGATCCCCGTCCTCGCCCGTGACAAGTGGGCCGAGGAGATCCTTAACGACAGAACCTTCTTCGGCGAAGGCATCACCGGATGGGCGGTAGAGAACCGGGAGGCGGTCCGCACCAACGCGGCCCATCTCGATCCCCGCCGGATGACGGTCGCCGGGACTCCGGAGGGGGAGCCCGAAGCGCTCGTGTCGGTGCCCCTCATTGTCAGGGGCCTGATCAAAGGCGCGTTGAATATCTATCGATTCGAAGAGAGCGGGTGTTTTTCAGATGAGGAGTTCGAGCTTGCGAAGATGTTCGGCGATGCGGCCGCCCTCGGCCTCGACAACGCCGAGGTGCATGCAGCGCTCGAACACCAAGCAAACACCGACTCACTGACGGGGCTCTTCAATCATCGCTACTTTCACGACCGGGTGCACAGCGAGCTCTTACGGTCGGTACGGGTGGGCGACTCAGTTGCAGTGGTGATGCTGGACATAGACGACTTCAAGCGGATCAACGATGTCTATGGACACGACTTGGGTGACGACATCCTTGTGATGCTCGGCCAGCAGCTCGAGGCCTGCAAGAGGGCATCTGATGTCGTGTGCCGCATAGGTGGGGAAGAGTTTGGTGTGGTGATGCCCTCATCGACGGCTGAGGACGCCCAGGCGTTCGCCGAACGCTTCAAGGGACGGTCCTCGACCCTCGATGAAGTCGGCGAGGTTACGGTTTCGGTTGGCATCTCTGAGGGGCCGGTCCAAGCAACTCACGCCAAGACGCTCACTGCCTACGCGGAGAATGCAATGATGACGGCGAAGACGCAGGGCAGGGACCGGGTGTTGATCTACGACCCCGGCGCCGTCGAACGCCCCGGCGAGCTTTCGATCCAACGCGGCGCCCGGTCCCTAGCTCACCTCAAGATGCTCCAGGGCCTCGCCAGAAAGCTCAACCGGCTTGGCAGCGTAAAGGAGCTCGGATCCACCATCACACAACAACTTCGCACATTTATCGGCTGTTCTTACTGCTGGGTCTACGCACGCGAAGGCGATGGGTTGACGCTGATTTCATGCGAGGGAGACGCGGGTGGCTTGCGCGAAGGCAACAGCGAGTCGTGGAGGCACGGTGTCGCGGAGGAAATCGCCGGCAAAGCCGCCCAAGGGCAGACGCCGCTGCTGATAAGCAACTCCCTTACATCCGCTTATGAAGCCGGGCCGCCGGGCGCTTTCCCGACTGAAGAATCGCTGATGGCCGTTCCCCTGACCTATGGACGTCGATGCGTCGGTGTGGTGGTGACCACGAAGGCCGGAAGTGATCAGTTCGATTCGGACGAGGTTCGACTGCTAGAAGTCCTGGCGGGTCATGCTGCGGTGGCTTTGGAGTACGCCCGTTTGTTCGAAGCGCAGAAGCGAGAAGCCGAGCACGCGAGGGCGTTGCTCGAGTTCGGCCGGACGCTGGCGTCGGCGGAGGGTCAGGACGAGATAGCGTCCTTTGCGGCCCAGTTGGCGACTGAGCTCCTCGACGTCCCTATGACCTCGGTTTGGCTGCAAAGAGCGAGATCTGATGATCTGCATGCGGTGGCCCTGTGCGGCTATTCGGACGACGAGAGAAGTCGCCTTTCGGTCATTCGCTTCGACGCCGAGTTCATTCAGCGATATGGGCACCGATCCGAGCCTTTCGTGATCGACGGGGACGCCATCCCTTGGGCCCACGGTCTGCGAGAGAAGGCTCATGAGCGCAGTTGGGCCGTGGCCCCCTTCGCTCTGAACGGGGACCGCGTCGGGATCATCGTCTGCGGCGCGCCGGTCCTGGGCAGACACCGTTTCTCTCAGGGAGACATCGAATTGCTGACTGGGATCGCGAACCAAACGAAGCTCGCGATGGGAAAGGCCGGAATGTTCGATGATCTCGAGGACACATTCCTTTCGACCATCGAGTCCCTGGCGAGCGCCCTGGAGGCCAAGGACGAGGGCACCTCCTCACACGCTCGTTCGATCAGGGACAAGGCGTCGGCATTAGGTGAGCGGATCGGTGTTATGGGGCAGGAGCTCAAGCGGCTCGAGATAGCCGCCCTCTTTCATGACATCGGCAAGATCGGGATACCGACGGATGTTCTCTTGAAGCCCGGACGACTAACCAAGGATGAACGAATGGTGATCGAGACACATCCTGAGGTGGGGGAGAGGATACTGCGCCCCATAGAGCGTTTACAGGACGTCGCCTGGATAGTTCGGAACTGCCATGAGGAATACGACGGGAGCGGATATCCAGATGGGAGGAAGGGAGAGGACATCCCTCTCGAGGCCCGGATAATTCTTGTGTGCGACGCATTCGACGCCATGATCTCCGATCGCCCGTACCGCAAGCGCCTATCGGTGGCGGAGGCGTGCCGTCGCCTTACAGAGGCGTCCGGCAGCCAACTCGACCCACGGTTGGTACCCGTGTTCCTCGATCTGGTAAAGACGACGCCCGCGGCTGCCGACTCTAGACGAGACGGCCAGACCCAAGGGAGACAGAAAGTGACGGCTGAGCATGGTTGATATCCACGACCTTCTTCGATTCGTCGTCGAGCACAGGGGATCCGACCTTCACGTCCAACCGGATGCATCTCCCTCGGTGCGGATCGACGGATGGCTCACCGATTCCGGCTTTCCTGCAATGACGGAAAGCGATTGCACCCAGCTAGCCAAGGCAATGATGAGCGAGGACCAGGCCGCACAGCTCGCGAGAGTCGGAGAAGTCGACTTCGCTTATTCGGATCCACATGCGGGACGACGCTTCAGAGTGAACGTCTACCGTCAGTTGGCGGGGCTGGGGATAGCGGCCCGTCTCATGCCTCCCATACCCTTCTCCTTTGAGGCGCTCTCAATGCCGCCCGCGATAAAGTCGCTTGCGGAGCATCAGCGGGGGCTGTTGTTGATAACCGGTCCGACCTCATCGGGGAAGACGACGACGGCGGCCGCAATGATCAATCACATCAATATGACCCGGCCCTGTCACATACTGACCATCGAAGATCCCATCGAGATACTGCACAGCAATGGCCGGGCCGTCGTGTCTCAACGTGAGGTCGGTCACAGTACCGTCGACTTCGCCACCGGGGTCCGGTCTGCGATGCGCCAGGATCCGGACGTCATCTTCGTCGGCGAGATAAGGGACGCCGAAACGATCAAAGCCGCACTCCAGGTGGCCGAGACCGGTCACCTGGTCATTGCGACATTGCACACGACCGACGTGGCCGAGACCATCAACCGCGTGATCGAGTTCTTCCCTATGGACCAACAAGAGCAGGTGCGCGTGGCGCTGGCGGGATCGACCGTCGGAATAGTCTCCCAGCGCCTACTGCCCAAGGTGGGAGGCGGCAGGGTGCCGGCGGTCGAGGTGATGGTCATGAACGGGCGGACACGGGATCTGATCCTGAAAGGGCGGGAGACCCACCTGCTACACGACATCATCGCGGAGTCATCTTTCTACGGCATGCAGACGTTCGACCAGGCTCTGCTGAAGTTGTACCGGGCCGGGCACATCGAGATCGAGGACGCCAAGCGAGCGGCAAGCAACCCCCACGACCTGCAACTGGCCCTCCAACAAGAGGGCCTCCAGCCGGTTTAGAGGCCCTGACTTCCCCCGGGCGGGCTTCGCAGAGGTTCCCGGGTGGGAGGATGGAAAGATGACCCGGCTCCGGTTCCTCACCGCAGGAGAGTCCCACGGGCGTGCCCTGGTGGCCGTCGTCGAGGGCCTGCCGGCGGGGCTTTTAGTGTCGGTGAAGGCGATCACCGACGAGCTCGCCCGCCGCCGCCACGGCTACGGTCGCGGGCCCCGCATGAGAATCGAAAAGGACGTGCTCGAGGTCACCTCCGGCGTGCGGGGAGGCCTGACGCTGGGCAGCCCTGTCGCGCTGACGATCCACAACAGCGAGTGGGTCAAGTGGGCCCACGTCATGCCGGTGGAGGGCGCTCCGGGAGGGCGCGAGCTGACCAGGCCCCGCCCCGGCCACGCGGATCTCCCCGGAATGCTCAAGTACGACTTTAGGGATGCCCGCAACGTGCTCGAACGGTCGAGCGCCCGGGAGACTGCCGCGCGGGTGGCGATTGCGGCCCTTGCAAAGGGCTTGTTGGCCGAGCTCGGCGTGACGGTCATCTCCCATGTGGTCCGGATCGGAGCGGCCGCCGTGCCCGCCGGAGCCAGGCTGCCGGAGTCCGGGAGCCTGGAGGCGATCGACGCCTCGGCGACGCGCTGCTTGGACGAGGGAGTCACCCGGGCGATGATCGAAGCCATAGACGAGGCCGGGGCGCAGGGCGATTCGCTCGGTGGTGTGGTCGAGATCATCGCCTTCGGGCTGCCGCCCGGGCTCGGGTCGTATGTCCACTGGGATCGCAAGCTCGACGGCCGGCTCGCAGGCGCGCTCATGTCGGTTCCCGCCATCAAGGGGGTCGAGGTGGGGGACGGCTTTGCCACGGCCACCCGGCGGGGCTCCGAATCGCACGACGAAATCGAGTCGGACCTGTCCCGGGCAACCAACCGCTCCGGGGGCACCGAAGGGGGCATGACGACCGGGGGGCCCCTGCGGATCAGGGCCGCTATGAAGCCCCTGTCCACGCTCAAGAAGCGGCTCCGAAGTGTAGATATGTCAACAGGTCAACAAGTAGACGCATTCCAGGAGCGCACCGACGTGTGCGCCGTGCCCGCCGCCGGGGTGGTGTGCGAGGCGGTGGTGGCCCTGACGCTCGCGGACGCCTTCCTGGAGATGCTGGGCGGTGACACCGTCGCCGATGTGAGGGCCTCACTCGACCGCTACAACGAGCGCATCGAGGGGCGCTCCGATCATTGATCGTCCTCGTCGGGTTCATGGGCGCGGGCAAATCCACGGTGGGGCGACTGTTCGCCGACGCCGTCCGGCTCCCCTTCGGCGACTCCGACGAGATGGTGGCCGCCCGGGCCGGTCGTTCGATCCCCGACATTTTCAGCGGACCGGGTGAGGGGGTGTTTCGGGCCCTCGAACGAGCCGTCATCCTGAAAGCGCTGGATCGAGGCGAGGGAGTGCTCGCCCTCGGAGGTGGAGCCCTCGGCGACCTCGAGACGCGCTCCGCCCTCGCCCGCCACACCGCCGTATACCTGAAGGTGAGCTTTAGGGAGGCAATGGCCAGGGTGGGGGCTGACCAGGACCGGCCGCTGCTGGTAAGGGATCCCGAGAAGCTGTACCGGGACCGGGTGGATGTCTACGAGCACGTCGCCGACCGCACCGTCGACACCGACATCCTCACCCCCGAAGAGGTGGTGGCCAGACTGATCGATCTCGTGGTGATCGACCTCGCTAAGGCGGAGGTGGACCGGGTCGCCGTGGCCACGGAGGGGGGACGCTACGAGGTTCAGGTGGGACGGCGCCTCAAGGACGATCTTGCGACGCGGTTGCCGGAGCTTCCGGGCGCCGAGAAGGCCTTTGTCGTGACCCACCCCAGCCTTGCAGGCCTTGCCGAGGGCCCCCTCCGGTCGCTCGACGAGGCCGGGTTCGAGGCGGACGTGGCGTTCGTCCCCGAGGGCGAGGGCTCGAAGTCGCTCGACGTCGCCGGCGCGCTGTACGAGTGGTTGGCGCGCTCGGGCGCCCACCGAGCCGATCTGATCGTGGGCGTCGGCGGCGGAGTGGTGTGCGATCTGGCCGGGTTCGTGGCCTCAACCTATGCTCGAGGTTTACCCGTCGCTTACGTCCCGACCTCCCTGTTGGCGCAGGTCGATGCCGCCATCGGAGGCAAGACCGGGGTCAACCTGCCCGAGGGCAAGAATCTTGTCGGGACCTTCCATCAGCCGCGTGCCGTCGTGTGCGATGTGGACGTCCTGGCCGGTCTGCCCGAGGCCGAGCTCCGCAGCGGGTTGGCCGAGGTCGCGAAGTACGGCTTCATCGCCGACCCCGGGCTGCTCCCGTTGATCGAGGAGAACGGGCCCTCGATCCTTGCCGGTGACCCGGAGCTTCTCTTGGCCATCGTCGGCCGCTCGGTCCGGATAAAGGCGGACATCGTCGCTGCCGACGAGCGGGAGCAGGGCGTTCGGGCCCACCTCAACTACGGGCACACCTTCGCCCATGCAATCGAGCGGGTTGCGGGGTTGGGGGGCGCCGGCGGTGAGCCCGCCTCCCACGGTCAGGCGGCCGGGGTCCGCCATGGCGAGGCGGTGGCGCTGGGTATGATGAGCGCCGCCTATCTCAGCGGCGAGCTGGGACGTCTGGACGCCGACGCGGTCGAGACACACCGCAGGGTGCTGGATGCGGTAGGGCTCCCGGTGAAGGCGCCGTTCCGCATGGACGAGCTCGAGCCTGCGTGGCAACTGGACAAGAAGTACCGGCAGGGAGTCCGTTTCGTGTTGTTGAACGGGATCGGCGCCCCCGAGGCGGGCGTTGAGGCACCTCGCGAGGCGGTCGCCCGGGCTCTGGAGAGGATGCTGTAGATGAAGGTGATGGTTATCCACGGACCCAACCTGAATCTGTTGGGCAGTCGCGAGCAGGCCGTCTACGGTCCGGCGACACTTGACGAGGTCAACCGCGGCATAGTGGTGGAGGCGGATTCGCTGGGTATCGAGATCGAGGCACACCAGAGCGCGCGCGAGGGGGAGATCATCGAATTGATTCACTCCGGGATCGACAGGGTCGCGGGTGCGTTGCTGAATCCCGGCGCCTACTCGCACACGAGCCGGGCCATCGCCGATGCGATGCGCGCGGTGTCGTTTCCCGTGGTTGAAGTGCATCTGTCGAACATCCATGCTCGTGAGCCCTGGCGAGCTCGGTCGGTCACGGCCGCCGCCGCCGCCGGCATCGTTGCCGGCTTTGGCCCGGGCTCGTACATTGCGGGGCTGCACGCCCTCAAGCAACTGGTGGAGGCTTAGATGAATTACGCAGCTCGCATCGCGCGCGTCACGGCAAGGTTTGAAGAGCTCGGCGTCGACGCGTTGTTGGTCACCAACCTCGACAACGTCTCCTACCTCACGGGCTTCACCGGTACCAACGGCCAGGTGCTGGTCACGAAGGCGGGTCCGGTGTTCTACAGCGACCCCAGGTACGCGGCGCGTTCACGGGCGCTCGTCCAAGACGCCGAGATCGTGATGTACGAGGCGCGCCTCGCCGACGTGCTTCGCGATCGCTTGTCGCAGGACAAGATTGGGCGGCTTGGTTTCGAAGCCACCACCGTGACGGTGGCGCAGCGCAATGATTTCGGCGATCGCCTGGCGCCTGCCGAGCTGGTGACAACCTCGGGCGTTGTGGAGGCACTCCGGCGCACGAAGGAACCCGAGGAGGTAAGGCTCATACAGGAGGCGGTGAGGATCGGAGATGAGGCCTTTGCCTGGGTCCAGGATCGAATCGTCCCCGGCGCCACCGAGCGGGAGATAGCCCTTGCGCTCGAGGTACATATGCGCGAGGCGGGGGCCGAAGCGGTGTCGTTCGAGCCGATTGTGGGTTCGGGGCCGTTGTCCGCCCACATCCATCACACACCGTCCGAGCGCAGCTTGGGGAAGGGTGACCTGATCCTGATGGACTTCGGATGCCGTCTTCGCGGCTACTGCTCGGATCTCACCAGAACGGTCGTGCTCGGGGGCGCGAGCGACGAGCAACGTGTGGTCTATGAGTCGGTCCTTGCGGCGCAGGCGGCCGGAATCGGCGCGGTCGCGGCCGGGGCTCAGGGCGCCGATGTCGACGCGGCGGCGCGCCGGGTGATCGAAGATGGGGGCCACGGCGACGCGTTCGAGCATGGGCTCGGACACGGGGTCGGACTCGAGATCCACGAGGCGCCCCGCATGTCGCGTACCTCGGAGGACACCCTCACCGCGGGGGATGTGGTGACCGTCGAGCCGGGTATCTATATCGAAGGCTTCGGCGGCATAAGGATCGAAGACTGCGTGGTGGTGTCCGCCGACGGGTGTGAGGTGCTGGGCCGGGCGCCCAAGGAAGACCTGATAGAGCTCTAGTGCGGTCTTCGCCCGGAAGACATGAAAAGTAATGAAGGGAACGTAGATGATCTCCACCAACGACATGCGCCCGGGCCAGACCCTGGACCTGGACGGGTCGCTCTTTACAATCATCAACTACCAGCACGTCAAGCCGGGCAAAGGCCAAGCCTTCGTCAAGACAAAGTTGAGGAACGTAAAGAGCGGAGCCGTCGTCGACCGAACCTTTCGGGCCGACGAGAAGGTCGGACTCGCCGTCCTGGACAAGCGCGAGATG
The DNA here is from genome assembly GCA_030860205.1 of Actinomycetota bacterium. Taxonomy (GTDB): domain Bacteria; phylum Actinomycetota; class CADDZG01; order CADDZG01; family WHSQ01; genus JACDDL01. The sequence goes on from JALZIQ010000049.1 coordinate 19,821, forward strand.
CAATACCTGTATCCCGACGACGCCGGGCTGGTCTTCATGGACGAGGAAACCTACGACCAGACACACATCGACCCGGGGATGCTTGGTGATGCGGTCAAGTTTCTGAAGGACGGAACGGTCTGCATGGTCCCGGTCTACGACGGCACGCCGGTCGGAATCGATATGCCGGTATCGATCGAGCTCGAGGTTACAGAGACCGATCCCGGTCTGAAGGGCGATCGCGTCTCCGGCGCGCTCAAGCCTGCCACGCTCGAGACCGGCGCAGTGGTGAACGTCCCGTTGTTCGTCGAGCCGGGTCAGCGCATCAAGGTCGACACTCGTTCCGGCGAGTACATGTCGCGCGCCTAATGCGCCGGTAAGTTGCGCGACGAGGCACTAGGCGCCAGATCATGAAGAGCCGGCGCGCCGGACGACGCCTTGCGCTCGATGTCTTGTACGAGGCAGAGATACGCGGGGACCCTGGGTCGGAGGTGTTCACCCGGCATCAGATGGAGGGTTGGGTGACCCTCGGCCCTGCGGATGAAGAGAGCCCCAAGGACACCGAGCACTCCGACCAGCCGTCACCGGAAGCGGTCGGTTATGCGCTCGAGCTGGTGCAGGGCGTCGAATCCCACCGTGCCGAGGTCGACTCTCTGATCGGTTCCTATGCGCAGAAGTGGGAGCTCGAAAGAATGCCCATAATCGACCTGACCCTTCTGCGCATGGCTATCTTCGAGCTGTTGTGGCGCGATGACATCCCCGCGCCCGTGACGATCAACGAAGCGGTCGAGCTTGCCAAGGGCCTGTCGACCGAGAGCTCGGGCCGGTTCATCAATGGAATCCTGGGGCGGCTGTCGAAGAGCCAGGAAGTGCAGTAGCCGCGTGCGGCGGCGCTGGGACGTCCGCGCGAAGTCACTGCGTCCGTGAACCTTGCACGCGCCCTGTTCGGCCTGTTGCTGGGGCGGCGATCTCCGACTGTTTCCGGAAACATCGAAGTGCAGGGAATCGAGGGCGCGGTGCTCATCCGGCGAGACTGCTTCGGCATCCCCTGCATCGAAGCGCGAGATGACCATGACGCGTGGTTCGGGCTCGGCTTCTGCCAGGGCCAGGACCGGGCCTGGCAGCTCGAAGCGCTGCTGCGGGTGGTTCGGGGGACGCTTGCGGCGCTGATCGGCGAAGAGGGCCTCCCCGTGGACCGGGTCGCGCGCAGGATCGGCTGGCGTCGATCGGCGCAGAGCCAGCTCGGGGTGCTTGGGGACTCAGAGCGAGCGGTGATCGAGGCGTTCGCCGCCGGTCTCACACAGGGGGGGCGCCGGGGTGCGGCGCGCCGGGCACACGAGTTCGCCCTGCTGCGTTCGGAGCCCACACCGTATGAGGCCGCCGACGTCCTGGGGATCTCCAAGGTGATGGCGTTCGTGTTGTCGTCCAACTGGGACGTCGAGCTGGCGCGACTCGCGATCTTGAGCCGCGACGGCCCCGGCGCCCTTGCCTGCGTCGACCCCGCCTACGGGGAGTGGGCCGGTCTCTTCTCTCCGGAGCCGGCCGGCGCCACGGCCGCGCTGCATCGCCTTGCCGAGGACATCGGCGCGCTGACCTCCCTCACGGGTATGGGAGGAGGTTCGAACAACTGGGCTATCGCCCCGGCGCGAACCGCGTCGGGCGGCCCCATCGTGGCGAGCGACCCTCACCTCGAGCCTATCCTTCCCAATCACTGGTACCTCGCCCACGTTCGCACGCCCCGCTGGGCGGTCGCCGGAGCGGCGCTTGCGGGCACACCCACTTTCGCCGCCGCGCACAACGGCAAGGTCGCGTGGGGGATCACGGCCGGATTGATCGACAACACCGACCTGTTCATCGAGGAGGTGGGGCCCGACGGGCGCAGTGTGCGCGGCCCGCATGGCTTCGTGGCCTGTCCGGTGTGCCCCGAGGTCATCCAGGTCAAGGGCGCGCGCCCGGTAGAGGAGCCCGTCCTCATCACCCCGCGCGGGCCGGTAGTCGGCGCCGCCCTCGAGGTGGAGCGCTGGGCCATATCGATGAGCGCAACCTGGCTCGAGGCGCGCCCCATGACGGGCCTGTTCAAAGCGCCGGACGCGCGCGACGGCGCCGAGCTACGCGCGGCGATGGATCACTGGCCGACCCTGCCGCTCAACCTCGTCTTCGCCGATGCCGGCGGATCGATCGGCTGGCAGCTCGTGGGTGACACCCCCCGTCGCCGGTCCGGCGGCGGCGTCTTGCCTCTGCGCGGGTGGGATCCCGGTGCTGGTTGGGAGGACGGCCCGGTGGCTTTCGATGAGCTCCCTGGCGTCGCGGATCCCGTGTCCGGGTGGATCGCGACGGCGAACAACAAGCCACCGGGCCATGGAGGCGCATGGCTGGGCGTCGATTGGGCCGACCCCTACCGCGCGGAGCGGATCGCCGAGGTGCTCGATGCACGGAGCGACTGGGACCTTGCGGGCGTGGCCGCCCTGCAGCTGGACCTCGACTCGCTGCCCTGGCGGAAGCTGCGAGGGGTGGTCCTTGCAGCGCCGGTGGGGGGTGCGGCGCGCCGGGCCCGGTCGTTGCTTGCCGAGTGGGACGGCCGCGTCGGCCCCGAGTCCCCGGGGGCGACGATCTTCGAGCTCTTCATGGCGGAGATGGCGCGCCGGGTGGCCGAAGCCAAGGCGCCGCAATCGGCCAGATGGGCGCTCGGGGCCGGCTTCGGCCCGCTCACAAAGACGTCTTCTTTTGGCTACCGCTACGCCGGATTGCTCGAGCGGCTGCTCATCGAGCAACCCGCAGGCTGGTTCGAGGGCGGCTGGTCCGGCGAGGTGTCCGGCGCGCTGGACACCGTGACGAGCCGGTTGTGTTCGAGCCATGGTGACGATCCAGCCGGTTGGGCATGGGGCCGGGTGCGTCGCGCCACCCTGCATCACCCTCTGGGCGAACGCCGGCCCCTGGACCGGGTCTTCAACCTCGGCCCCTGGCCGTGCGGCGGCGATCCCAACACGGTGAGCCAGGCAGGCTCGCCCGTGATCGAGCCGGGCTCGAGCCCGCTGGCCATGCCGACCTTGCGGATGGCCGTGCAGGTGGGGGATTGGGAAAACACGCGCTTCGTCCTGGCGGGAGGCCAGTCGGGCAACCCGTTGTCGCCGCACTACGACGATCTGTTCGAGGTCTGGCGGAGCGGCGGCGGCGTTCCGATCGCCTGGTCCCCCGGGGCGGTGGCCGCCGCGACGGTCGCAACGCTCAGGCTGGCGCCGGGTTAGCGCCGATCCATCGGGTCAGGCTTTGGTTGCGCGCGGGGGGAGCTGAAGGTCCTCCTCCGCGGGCAGCCCTTGCTCGAGCTCGCGCGCCCGTTCGAGCTCGGCGTCGAGCTCGGCGCCGAGCAGCAGCGCGTTGTTGGAGATATAGAGCCACAACAGGAACACGATCACTCCGGCGAGGCTCCCGTAGGTCGCGTTGTAGGCGGCGAACTGCGAGACGTAAAAGCCGAACGCAAGGGAAGCCACGATCCACAGCACCACCGCCAGCACGGTTCCCGGCGTCACCAGGCGCCAGCCGGGCTGCTTCACGTTGGGAGCGACGTAGTAGAGAACCGAAACCATCACCATGACCAGCAGCACCAGCACCGGCCACTTTGCGTAGTCCCATATCGTCACGGTGATGGTTTCGAGCCCGATGGCCCGGCCCACCGCCTCGGCCAGCGGGCCGGTTACGACGATCGCCACCGACACGATCGCCAGGCCGAGGACCATGACGATCGTGATGACGATCTGGAGCGGGCGCTTGCGCCAGAAGGGCCGCTCCTCGTCCATCTCGTAGATCAGGTTCGAGACCCGCATGAACGCGCCGATGTATCCCGACGCCGACCACAGGGCGCCCAGAGTCCCGAACCCCAGCAACGCTCCGGCCCCGGCGTTGTTCGACACGAGGCTCTGGATCGTGCTCCGGAAGAGCGAAACCGCTTCGTCGGGGCCGATCTGAGCGACGATATCGAGAAGCCTGTTGGTCATTTGCGGGTCCTGGCCGATGAGCCCGAGCAGTGCGACGAGAACGATGAGGCCGGGAAAGACAGACAGGACCGCGTAGTAGGTGAGAGCGGCGGCCCAGTCGGTCAGGTTGTCATCCTTGAATTCGGCGAAGGTTCGCTTCAGAACTCCCATCAACCGCCCCTTGTTGTGGTTGTTGCTAACTCCACAGATCGCTCAGCAAGCGGTCCACGCTTGCGGCGCCGCCAACCAGCCCGTTGTGATCACCGTCGTCCTCCGGCCCGCCCCACGATCGCTGCTCGAACAAACCCCGAACGTGCGCCGGCAGGAAACGCGTGAGTTGAGCATAGCCGTGGGCGTCGTCGAGACCCATCCGGCGATGGTAATAGCGAAGCGGGAAATGCACGCACAGGTACTGTTTGGCGCGCGTCAGCCCAACGTAGAACAGACGGCGTTCCTCCTCGATCTCGTCTGCGTCCCTTGTAGCCATGTCCGACGGGATCATTCCGTCGGCCGCATGGATCACGTGCACCGCCTCCCACTCGCAGCCTTTGGCCGAGTGGATCGTGCTGAGGTTGAGGTAGTCCTCGTCGAGCAACGGCGCGCCGGCAAGCTCACCCGTCGACTGCGGCGGATCGAGACAGAGGTCGGCGATAAGCCGGGTCCTCGACGAGTACCCGGACGCGATCTGAGCCAGCCGCTCGGCGTCGGCGACGCGTGCGGCGGCGTTGTCGTACCGGCGTTGCCACGAGGGCGCACACCAAAGGGTCAGTCTCTCGATCTCCACTGCGGGCTGCCCGGGTTTGGCGATGCAATCTCCCAGCGCGGCGCGCAGCTCTTCGAGGTGCGAAGCCGCAGGCGCGGGAGCCTTCGGGAGCGCCTCGAGCATGCCCGCCAGAGGGGATCGCTGGGATCTCGGGCGTACGCCCAGCTCGGCCATGATCTTCGAGGACATGGACGGCCCGACGCCGTCGAGCAGCTGGAGCGTGCGCCACCACGCAAGCTCGTCCCAGGGGTTCTCGAGCACCCGCAGCAACCCGATCATGTCTTTGATGTGTGCGGCCTCGACAAACCGCAACCCCCCGTACTTGACGAACGGGATGTTGCGCCGGGACAGCTCGATCTCGAGGTGTGCGCTGTGTTGTGCGGCGCGAAACAGCACTGCCTGCTGTTTGAGCTCGACACCCCGTTCGCGCTGCTCGAGCACCTGCGCACACACGGCATCGGATTGAGCCGATTCATCCATGCAGGTGAGCAGCAGCGGGCGGGTGCCTCCGGGGCGCTCGGTCCACAATGTCTTGGAGTAGCCGGTCCGGCTGCCGGCCATCACCGCGTTGGAAGCCTCGAGGATGGGATTCAGTGAACGGTAGTTTTGCTCGAGCATCACTCTGCGGGTGCCCGGGTAGGTGGCGGGGAACTCGACGATGTTGCGCACGGTTGCAGCGCGAAACGAATAGATCGCCTGGGCGTCGTCGCCGACCACGGTGATGTTCGCAGGGTCGGGTCGCATGGCGCGCAGGATGTCGCCCTGGACGGCGTTGGTGTCCTGATACTCGTCCACGAGAATGTGATCGAAGAGACCGCGCAACACGGCGGCCGGTCTCGGCGAGTTGAGAAGCGCGTTCCAGAACAACAGCAGGTCGTCGAAGTCGAGCACGTTCTGTCCGCGCTTGCGCTGTGTGTACGCCTCGAAGGCGGCCTTGATGGGCTCGGCGTCGGCGGCGCACCAGGGAAAGTGCGCCGCCAGGACAGTTCCGAGCTTGGTGCGCGAGTTCACGGTGCGGGAGTAGATCGCCACAAGCGTCTCGGGCTTGGCGAGGCGACGCGCCGAGGTGTCAACGCGCAGCTCGTTGCGCACGAGGCCCATGAGATCGGCCGCGTCGGATACGTCCATGACCGTGAAGCCGGCCTCGAGGCCGGCGCCGGCGCCGTAGATGCGCAGCAGCCGGTGGGCGACCGAATGGAAGGTCCCGCCCCACACCCGCGCGGCCGCGTCGGGCGAGGTGTGGCGGCCGACTCGGCCGAGCATCTCGCCGGCCGCCCGGCGGGTGAAGGTCAACAGAAGGATGCGCTCCGGGGCGACGCCCGTGGCGATGAGATGGGCGACCCTGCAGGCGAGCGTCTTGGTCTTGCCGGTTCCCGCGCCGGCGACGACCAGGAGAGGGCCGTCCCCGTGGGTGACGGCGTCCCGCTGAGGCCCGTTGAGGGAGGCGAGGTAGGTCGCCGGGTCGGTATCGAACATGCGTTCGAGCATACGCCAGCCAGCGGTCGCCGGTCCGGCACTATCCGGGGCGGAGCGCGGAATGTGACTGCGGTCCGGAGTGCCCCTCCTTCCAGGCACGCAGGCTTTGAGTGCCGTTACAGGAGGGGGCACTCCGACGGCGGGATTCAGCGGAAGGTGAGGCGGAACACCGGGTGGTCGGCCGGGTCCGGCAGCTTGTCGAACTGAGCCTTGAGCGGGCCCGCCCGGGCCCAGCGGCTCTTGTAGGCCTCAACGAACCTGGCCCGGTCGGTCGGAGGGACCTCGGCCGCCCGAAACGGGCGGGTTCTCGAAAATCGCCGGAGCTCCCCCTCTTTGGCGGCGCGCAGGTTGCGGACCCAGTCGGTCTCGCCGCGCGGCGACACGAGGTAGGTGGCCCCGTCCACCCTCAGCGGCATCACCGGCGTCGTCCGCCACGCCCCGCTCTTGCGGCCCCTCACGGCAAACGTGGGCGCGAAGCCGAGCCGTTTCATGACGGGATTCCCCAGCCCGGTGACCCACAGTCCGGGCCTGATGTAGCGGCGCGT
>JALZIQ010000091.1 GCA_030860205.1 Actinomycetota bacterium
TCGAAAGGGCCTTGCAAGATGGCGGGTCGTCGGGCGGCCGCCTCGGACTCGGCCTGCCCGGCGCCAGAAGGCTGATGGATGAGTTCCACATGGTTTCCGAGGTAGGCGAGGGGACCACTGTGACGATCGGCCCTCTGCCCCCTTGGGAGTGCTTGGAGATGCCGGTTACAGATCCCAAAAATTCGGCGTGGAAGCCGGTTCGACGCTTTCTACACCGACGGCCTCATCGAACAACAAAGCGGGCTCGAGGATGGCATGGCCCTATTGCGCAATGCCGTCGCCTTCGAGACGGATGACCTCGAAACTCTCTGCGATCGGGTACTCGAGCACATGGTCGATGAAGACGCAAAAGACGACGTCGCACTCCTGGTCCTGCGGCTGGATTGATCAGCCTCGGGCGACTTGGTCTCGCCCTTGGGGTCGGCGGCGTCGGTGCACCCTTCCATGGACTGGAAGTGGAGCGCGAGCCGCTTCGAGCGGTCGTTCACCGTCACCTTGATCCGTTTCCAGGAAGTCGGTCCCCATAGGGTGGCGTTGGCGCCCCAGACCAGATTTGAACTGGCGACCTTCTCCTTGACAGGGAGATGAGCACTCCTAGCTGCTCCACTGGGGCAAGGCAAATCGAGGCTAACAGACACTCCGCCCCAAGGTCGTCCGGCGGCGAGCCGGAGGCTGCCGCGACGGTCGAAGGGTGGCGAGGGGCAGAATCGAACTGCCGACACCGCGATTTTCAGTCGCGTGCTCTACCAACTGAGCTACCTCGCCCCAGGGCCGCAAGGATAGCAATCGGAGCTTCATTGCACCTGCAGAGCCCGGTTGCCGCGATCCAGAGTGCAACGGAGCGCTTGGGTGCCGCCTCGCTAATTGACTACTTCCGAGGAACGGACGAACGTCCATTTGTCGGCCATCTGGGAGAAAAGGCGCTCGGCCAAGGGGATATCGCCGGCAGCAAGGGCATCCAGCGAGCTCCACAGCTCCGCTGCAGAGTGGTCATCGACCAGGTCCTCCGGCAAGAAGAGGCCGGCCACGGTTCCGTAGTCGAGCTCCAGGAGGCCGTCGTCGGCGAACTGCTCCATCCACGACGCCAGCTCCCGCACCGCGTCCACCACCGACTCGTCAAAAGGCGCCTCGTCCAGCACCTCCAGTGATCGCGCCAGACGGCCTTTCGCCTCGACCATGTCGGATTCATAGCGCAGCCGCAACCCGTCCTTGTCCTCGGTCAGGATGCGCTGCAGGGGATCGAAGGCGGTGAACCACCTCAGCGGAACGTGCCAGTTGGCATGGAGGATGTGAGAGCGAACCCGCGGGTCGGCGTCGGCCAACGCCGCCAGCTCTGCTGCGGCTCGCCTGGCCTCGTCCTCGGGGACGAAAGCATCGGCGACCTCCTCGGGCACGCTCGTTCGGAAAGCGAGCAACCCCGCGAGCATTCGTAGACGCGTGCGATGAGGGCACAGGAATGTACGCCCATCCACCCGGCGAACGATGGCGCCGCCCATTGTTGTCGCGAAAGGTTCGCCTCCCGGCATCGATGCCGAGATGAGCCATTTACGGGAGTCTCCCGCATCGGCCGAGTCGCCCACGGCAGAGCTCCCCAGCCACCGATCTCGCTCCGCCTGGGAGAAGCAGGACGCCCGCTCATAAGCACGCAGATAAGAGGTTCGAATCATGCCAAAGACTGTAGCTCGCCTCTGCAAATAAAAAGGCATGTCCTGGCCCGCCAACCTATAACCGGGATCATTGGGTACGATCTCTGTAGCAGCAAGGCGAACGCACTATGCGCCACCGCGCGCTGGCATGCTAAGGGGTGACGAGTTGGGAGTGTTCGAGCACATCAACGGTGATGGCTTCGAGCAGATTGTCTTTTTCTCGGATGACCACTCGGGCCTTCGAGCAATCGTTGCCATCCATTCGACCGCGTTGGGGCCGGCCTTGGGTGGAACCCGCTTCTGGCCCTATCTAACCGAAGAGGCGGCCCTTGTGGACGTCCTTCGATTGGCCCGGGGTATGACCTTGAAGGCCGCCGCCGCGGGACTCGACCTAGGTGGTGGGAAGGCCGTAATCATCGGCGATCCGAAACGCTTGAAATCAGAAGAACTGCTGCGCGCCTATGGGCGCTTCATCGCAACCCTGGGCGGCCGTTACATCACCGCTGAGGACGTCGGCACAAGCCTTGCGGACATGGAGATCGTGCGACGCGAAACGCGTTGGGTGACAGGATGCTCCCACACCTGGGGGGGATCGGGTGACCCTTCACCTGTAACCGCATACGGAGTCCTGCAAGGGATGAAGGCTTGCGCCCTGGAGGCGTTCGGCAAAGCCGAGCTCAAGGGATTGAGCGTTGGCGTGCAGGGAGTCGGCAAGGTCGGCTACGCACTCTGCGGGTTCCTGGCAGAGGAGGGCGCCGAAGTGGTCGTCTCCGACGTCGACCCCGACAATCTGGCGCGTGCGGTATCCGATTTCGGCGTCGAGACCACATCGCTCGACCGGATCTATTCGCTCGACGTGGACATCTTCGCCCCCTGCGCCATGGGCGCCGTCATCAACGACGACACGCTCTCGGAGCTCAACTGCAAGATCGTTGCCGGCTCGGCCAATAACGTTCTGGCGGGAGATGAGCATGGGGAGAAACTGAAAGATTTGGGTATCGTCTACGCCCCCGACTTCGTCGTCAATGCGGGCGGGATCATAAACATCTCCGACGAGCTACAGGGCTACAACCGGGAGCGCGCCATCAAGCGTGTCGAGGGCATATCCGAAACGTTGCAGAGAGTCTTCACCATAGCCCGGGAACAGGACATATCGACGGTCGCTGCCGCTTCTGAGCACGCATACGAGCGCATTCGCACTATCAGCCGCATTCGCCTGGTACGGACAAGCGATCACCGCCCGCCTCTCCCCGCCGACCAGTGACGGCCGAAATCTTGCGCGTCATCGGCGACGGCGCCGGAGTCCCCGACAACGACGTGCCCGATGGACTGAGCAACAAAGACCTCATCGCCATATACCGCTGGCTGGTGCTGCTGAGAACTTTCGACGAACGCGCGGTCGCGCTTCAGCGTCAAGGGCGAATCGGCACCTATGCCCTCTATTGGGGGGAAGAGGGCACCCAAGCCGGTCCCCTATACGCCTGCGATGACCACGACTGGCTGTTCCCCTCTTACAGACAAAACGCCATCGGTGCCCTGCGCGGCGTTGCTCCATCGACGATATTGGCGTGGTGGCGGGGATACGGCGGCCGCCGCGGCTTCTGGAATCCGCGCGAGCACCGAACCGCACCGATCTGTGTTCCCATCGCAACGCATCTTCCCCATGCGGTCGGACTTGCATGGGCGGCGAAGATCCGGCATGACCCAGTCGCATCCATTGCATGGTTTGGAGATGGCGCAACTTCAGAGGGCGACTTCCACGAAGCAATGAACTTCGCCAGCGTATTCAAAGTCGCAACTGTCTTCTTTTGCGTCAACAATCAATGGGCGATCTCGACGCCCTTCAGTAAGCAGACTGCCACAGAGACGATTGCCGAGAAGGCGGCCGCCTACGCAATGCCCGGCGTGAGGGTCGATGGCTTCGATCCGCTCGCCTGTTACGCAGCTACGAAACAGGCGTTGGAGCGTGCGCGCGAGGGCGGGGGGCCAACGCTCATCGAGGCCTTTTGCTACAGGCTGGGGGCACATGGGACGGCCGACGATCCAAAGCTCTACCGGGATGAGTCCGAAGCGCAGCCGTGGAGGGCGCTCGAACCGGTGAATCGCATGGGGTCTTTTCTGATCCGGGTGGGGGTTGTCGATGACGCCGGCCTGCGGAGCGTCGGTGCTGAAGCCAAGAAGACCATCGCCGAGGCCGTGACCGAGATGGAGGCAATAACGCAGCCCGGACGGGAGATTCTTTTCGACCACGTATACGCGTCGGGCCGCCCATCGAGCTTCGATGAAGGACTCGCCGAGCTGCAGGGGACGGATCGTCCACCCGAGGTGAAGCCGTTGGCTCCGCAACCGGGTCCCTCCACCGGCGACGCCGAAGCCCCGGCCGAAACGTGAACCGGCTTACCATGGTCGAGGCTTTGAACCTCGGCCTGCGACAGGTTATGGCGAAGGATGATCGCGTCGTGGTCCTGGGACAGGACATCGCACAGACCGGCGGGGTCTTCCGGGTCACCGCAGGGTTGCTGGACGAGTTCGGCAACGACAGGGTGATCGACACTCCCCTGGCCGAAGCCGGGATAGTCGGGTCGGCGATCGGCATGTCGCTCTACGGCATGCTTCCGGTGGCCGAGATACAGTTCGACGCCTTCGTATATCCGGGTTTCGAGCAAATCGTCGTACACGCCGCTCGCTACGCATGGCGTACCAGAGGAGAGTGTCCTGCATCGATCGTCGTACGAATACCATACGGAGGCGGCGTCCGGGCACCCGAGCTCCATTCAGATTGCCCCGAAGCCCTGTTCGCCCATGTACCGGGACTCAAGGTCGTCTCTCCCAGCACACCTGGGGATGCCCGGGACATGCTGGTGGCTGCAATCCTCGATCCCGACCCCGTGATCTTCATGGAGCCCAAACGCATCTACCGAAGCGCTCGAGGTGACGTCTCCGACGAGCCTCCCTTTTCCCTCGAAGGTGATGACGGCGTCTACAACATAGAGCTTTCGCACGCCCGCACCGCGCGCGACGGCGATGACCTGGCCATCTTCACCTACGGCGCCACCGTTCCCCTTTGCATGGACGCCGCCGCCGCGCTGTCGGCCGACGAAAAAGTCGAGGCGCGCGTGGTGGATCTGCGCTCCCTGTACCCGCTCGATGCCGGCGCGATCGCGGCGGCCGCGTCTGAGTGCCGGCGCGCCCTGGTGGTCCACGAAGCACCCCGAACCGCCGGAATAGGGTCGGAGGTATCGAGCCTGATCCACGAGCGCGCCATGGCGGACCTCGAAGCACCCGTCGGACGGGTGACCGGGTTCGACGTCCCCTCTCCCCAGTTCGCAAACGAAGACGACTACCTACCGTCGGTCGGCCGCATTTTGGCGGGTGCACGCAAAGTCCTGGGCTGGTAATGCCGGACTTCCAGCTTCCGGATCTCGGAGAGGGGGTGGCCGAGGCCGAGATCGACCGCTGGCACGTCGAAGAGGGGGATACCATCGCCGAGGACCAGGCGCTGGTGGATGTGATCACGGACAAGGCGTCGGCCGAGATCCCATCACCGTACGGCGGAGTCGTGTCCAAGATCCACTACGGGACAGGCGACATCGCACCCGTCGGCGCGGTGTTGGTATCGATCGATGCGGCGCCGGATCGCGATGCCGCGGCTGCTTTGCCGAGTACCTCAGCCCCGGACATCAAGGATGTCGGGGGTGCCGACGTGAAGGCCACGCCTGCAGTGCGGCGGTTGGCGCGCAGACTGGGTGTGCAACTCGACGGGATGGAGGGCTCCGGACCTGGGGGCCGCATCCTGCGAGCCGACGTCGAGGCTCAGGTGAGCCCTCCTTCGCCGGGAAAGCACACCGGTGAGCACCGCGAGCCACTGCGCGGAGTCCGACGCGCCGTAGCAACCCGCATGAGCGAAGCGCATCGAATGGTCCCCCCGGTAACCCACGTCGAGGAATGCGACGTCACCGAACTGGAGGACACCCGAAAGCGGTTCAACCAACAATCTTCCGGCGCGCCGAAGCTCACCTTCCTGCCGTTCATCGTCCATGCAGTGGCAACCGCCCTTGAGCAGCACCCGGTCCTGAACGCCTCGCTTGACGAAGACGCCTCCGAGATCGTCTTCCACGATCGTTATGACATCGGCATCGCCGTGGATACACCCGACGGCCTGGTGGTCCCGGTGATCCGCAGCGCCGACCTCAAGTCAGTTCCGGAGCTCGCAACAGACATCGAGCGTCTCGCCCATAGCGCGCGCGCCGGAAACCTACGACTCGACGAGTTGCAGGGCTCGACATTCACGGTAACAAGTCCAGGCGCGTTCGGCGGACTGATGGCCACACCGATAGTATTCTACCCTCAAGCCGCGATTCTGGGCGCACACAAGGCGACCAATCGCCCCGTGGTGCGCAACGATCAGGTAGTCATCCGCAAGATGATGAACCTGTCGATTACCTTCGACCACCGAGTCCTCGACGGCATGACCGCCGCCAAGTTCATCCTGAAGGTGATTGAGCTTCTCGAACACCCCGAGCCGCCGCCCAGCGCGTAGTGCGGGCTAGAGGTTGCCTCGCAGCGCCTGATCCCGCTCGATCGCTTCGAACAGCGCCTTGAAATTTCCCGCTCCGAAGCCGCGCGCGCCGTGGCGTTCGATGACCTCGTAAAAAACCGTGGGGCGATCCTGAACCGGCTTGGTAAAGATCTGTAGGAGATGCCCGTCCTCATCCTTGTCCACGAGGATGCCGTTGCGCTCCAGATCGCTCACCTGCGATTCGATTTCCGGCACGCGCTCCTTGGCGTCCTGATAGTAGGTGCCTGGTATCTGGAGGAACTCGAGGCCCGCAGCGCGCATCGACTCGACTGTTCCGACGATGTCCTCGGACGCCATCGCGATGTGCTGCACGCCCGGTGAGCCGTAATAGTCGAGATACTCCTCGATCTGGGACTTGCGCTTTCCCCGGGCGGGCTCATTGATCGGAAACTTGATCTTTCCCTCGCCGGACCACACGACCTTAGACATCAACGCCGAATACTCGGTCGAGATCTCATCATCCGAGAAGTGCACCAGCTCGGTGAACCCCATAACGCGTTCGTAGAAGGTCACCCACTCGTTCATCTTTCCCAGTTCGACGTTGCCGACCACGTGGTCGACATAACGAATGCCGAAACCCTTGGTATCGCCGGTCCGGAGTAAGCTGAAGCCCGGCATGAAGGCCCCCGAGTAGCCATCCCGGCTCACCAGCGAGTGAATCGTCTCGCCGTAGGTCGCGATGGAGCCACGCACCACCCTGCCGTGCTCATCCTCGAAGGCCTCGGGCGCGGACACGCCAGCTGCACCGCTCGACACGGCGGCGGCATAGGACTCAGCCGCATCCGGAACGCGCAGCGCGACATCGTAAACGCCGTCGCCATGATCTCTGACATGCCGGGCTATGCCGCTGTCCGAGTGCAACGCCCCGGTGAAGACCAGGTTGATCTCGCCCTGTCGCACGCAGTAGGAGACGCGGTCGCGCGCACCGGTCTCGAGGCCCGCATAGGCCACCGGGGTGAAGCCGAGTGCCCTGTAGTAGTGCGCCGCCTGCCTCGCATTCCCGACATAGAATTCGATGTAGTCGATTCCCAGGATGGGAAACGGGTCCGGAGCGGTCGTCATCGCCGGCACCTCCTCGAGCCAAGTCTGTGGTGATCCACCCTAGTGCTTCGTGGCGCAAAGGGCCCACCCGAGAATCTCCCTCGCACCCCAGGCATCAACGACCTTGCCAGTGGGGCCGGCGCTTGGACAGGAACGCCTGCACGCCCTCTGTGTGGTCGAGAGTTGCCCCTGCCTCGGCCTGACTTTCCACCTCGCGCTCGAGCTGTTCGTCCAACGTCAGCTCACAAGCCCGTGCCAGAAGTGCTTTGGTCAGCGCGTAGGCGCGCGTCGGCCCCGACGCCAGCCGCTGTGCCTCTTCTTGCCACCGGGACTCGAACTCGTCGGCCGCAACCACGCGATGCACCAGCCCGAGTTGTGATGCCTCGGCTGCCGAAACCGGTTTGGCATCTGCAACCAGAGACCAGGCGCGGGAAGCTCCCACCATTCTCGTGAGAAACCACAGCGCTCCCGAATCAGGGACCAGGCCTACTTTGACAAAAGGCCACACCAGGCTCGCCTCGGCAGACGCAAGCCTGACATCGCATGCAAGAGCAATGCTCGCCCCCGCGCCGGCTGCGACTCCGTTCAGCGCCGCCATCACCGGCTTGGGCGCCGCCCGGATCGCCCGGATCAGCGGGTTATAGCGCTCGCGCAGGATTCGGCCCAAATCTGGGGGCTCGCCGCGCCAGTAGCCTTCGGCGAGAGCAGCGAGATCCTCGCCGGAGCAAAACGCTCGCCCTGCTCCGGTCAACACCACGCAACGAATCCCTTCGTCTCCGGAAACGCTGCGAACTGCATCGAGCGCCTCCGTCCCCAACCTGTCGTCGAAGGCGTTGAGCACCTCCGGACGGTTGAACTTGAGCGTCGCGACGCCCCAGTCCACCGAAAGGTCGAGCACCGTTTCAGACACTAGACCGACTGCGGCTCGAGGACCTGCTTGTTGCGGAGCTCGGCGGGGGGAATCGGCACCGGATATCGCGACGAAAAGCACGCGGTGCAGAAGCTCTCTTGTGGAAGCGCTGTCGCTTCGACCATTCCCTGCAGAGAAAGGAAAGCCAGGGAGTCGGCCGCTATGTGCGATCGGATGCCGTCGACATCCGAGTGGGAAGCGATCAACTCGTCCCGATCGGGCATGTCGATGCCGTAGAAGCACGGCCACTTGATCGGAGGAGATGAGATGCGCATGTGCACCTCGCGCGCTCCGACGTCCTTGAGCATAGCGACGATCTGTCGCGTTGTGTTGCCTCGCACTATGGAGTCGTCGACCACGACAACTCGCTTGCCTTGGATCACTTCACGCAGCGGGTTGAGCTTCATACGGATGCCCTGCTCACGCATCGCCTGAGTAGGTTGGATGAAGGTGCGTCCGACGTAGCGGTTCTTGACGAAGCCTTCGCCGTAGGCGATGCCCGATCTCCGAGCGAATCCTTGAGCCGCAGGAATCCCGCTGTCGGGCACCGGCATGACCAATTCGGCCTCCGCGTGGGCCTCTTCGGCGAGCCGTTCCCCCATCCGGACTCTCGATGCGTAGACGTTCTGGCCCAACAAATTCGAGTCGGGACGCGCGAAATAAACATGTTCGAACACACATGAGGCATGCCTGGCTTGTTCGAATCTCTCGCTCGCCAATCCGTTGTGATCTATACATACGAGCTCACCGGGCTCTACGTCTCGTATGAAGTCGGCTCCCAAGAGATCGAGCGCACAGGTCTCGGAAGCGAGGATCCAAGTGTCCCTTCCGAGCTTGCCGATGCAGAGCGGCCGGAACCCGTGCGGATCGCGCGCGCCGAAAACGCTCGTCTCGTCCATCATCGTGAACGAGTACGCACCCGAGAGTTGCGGCAGCACCCCGAGAATCGCTTCCTTGGTGCTTCCGGCGTTCGCACGTGCGACGTGAGAAGCAACGAGGTCGGTATCGGACGACGCCCTCAGCACTCGGCCAGGGGTGGGGTCGCCACCCGCCAGCCTGAGCGAATCCCTGAGGTCGTTGGAGTTGACGAGATTGCCGTTGTGCGCCAGGGCGAACTGTCCGGAGGGCGCGCTCTTATAGGACGGCTGTGCATTGTTCCAGGATGAAGCCCCGGTGGTGGAGTACCTGACGTGGCCTATGGCGACGTGACCCTGCAGGCTCTGCAGCGCAGATTCGTCAAACACCTGAGCCACGAGCCCGAGCTCCTTGAACACGACCATGCTGTCGCCGTCCGAGACCGCCATACCGGCCGATTCCTGGCCACGATGCTGCAGGGCGTAGAGAGCGTGATACACGAGCCTGGGAACGTCTTCGCGGGGGGAGAACACTCCGACGACGCCACAGGCGTCCTTGACTTCGGCCATCTAGACCAGCTTAGACGACAGCGACTCGACGAAGGCGGAGTCCCAGCGGCTCAGGGCGCGCTCCAGGGACACCCCGAAGGCGCCGAACTCGAGGTCCTCTCCTCCGACCTCGCCGAGCAAACGGATGGGGACCTCGTGATCTCGAGCCGCCAGGGTGAGCCGGGCCACATCCGGGCGAGGGCAGGAGACCACGGCGCGGGACGGAGTTTCGGAGAACAAGACCCTCCACGCCTCACCCGGGGGCAGCTCGACGTTGAACCCAACGCGCCCGGCGAAGGCGGCCTCGGCCAGGGCGACGGCGAGCCCCCCGGAGGAGAGGTCGTGGGCGGATCGCAAGATGTACTCCGCGCACGCGCGTCCGAGCAGCAGGTGAAGGTTCCGCTCGGCGGCGAGATCGAGCCGGGGCGGCCGGCCGGAAGGCGCCCCGCCGCCCAGAGCGGCGAGATCACTGCCGCCAAAGTCGAGCTCATCGGTGTTCCCGAGCAGCAGGATGGCGTCGCCCTCGGCCCGGAATCCGATGCCAACCTGGGCCTCCACGGAGGCGAGGACGCCAAGCATCCCGATGACGGGGGTCGGGTGGATGGGCCGGCCCTCGGTCTCGTTGTAGAAGGACACATTGCCGCCGGTGACCGGCGCGCCGAGTGCGCTGCAGGCATCCCCGATGCCGCGCACGGCCTCCGCGAAGCTCCACATCAGCTCGGGCTCCTCGGGACTTCCGAAGTTGAGACAGTTCGTCACGGCAACCGGGCGCGCGCCCGTGCAGGCAACGTTTCGGGCGGCCTCCGCAACCGCCAGGCAGGCGCCCTCATAGGGGTCCAGCCGGCAGTACCGCCCCGGACCGTCGACGGTGATGGCGACTGCGACGGCCGAGTCGGGCAGCCGGATGACTGCGGCATCTGCTCCGGGCCCCTGGAGGGTGCCGAGCCCGATCATGTGGTCGTATTGCTCCCACACCCATCGTTTCGAGGCGATATCCGGCTGCGACAACATCGCCAGAAAGGTCGCCTCCAGGTTCACAGGGGGCTCGAGAGCGGCCGCCGGCCCCAGCTCGTCCGAAAAATCCGGGCGCTCCCGCGGGCGGTCGAGCGACGGCGCGTCGTCGGTCAAGGCGGTCGACGGGATGTCGGCGACAACCTCGCCTCCACTCACCACCTGCAGGCGTCCGGTCGCGGTGACCTCGCCGATGACCTCCGCCCCGAGCTCCCATCTGCGGCACACGGCCAGGACCGCGTCGAGCTTCGACGGCTCGACCACGGCGAGCATGCGCTCCTGGGACTCCGAGATCATGACCTCGAAGGGGGCCATGCCGGGCTCCCTGCGAGTGACCCTGTCGACATCCACCACCGCGCCGGTCCCGGCTTTCGACGTCATCTCGGACGCAGGACAGCAGATCCCCCCGGCTCCGAGGTCCTGGAAACCGGTCAGGAGATCGGCCTGTATGAGCTCGAGGCATGCTTCGATAACGAGCTTCTCTGCGAAGGGATCGCCCACCTGAACGGAGGGCCGCTTGTCGGCGGCCTCGGCGTCGAAGCCCGCAGAGGCAAGCACGCTGGCGCCGCCGATCCCATCGCGCCCCGTGGAGGACCCGATGAGGACCAGCGCGTTGCCGGGCCCTTCGGCACGCCCGTGCTGCAGGGCGTGCTCGACCACACCAAGGCAGGCCACGTTCACCAGCGGGTTGTGTGTATAGCAATCGTCGAAGATCGACTCGCCGCCCACCGTCGGCACACCGATCGCGTTGCCATAAGAGGAGATGCCGTCAACCACTCCTTCGACCAGGTAATCCGTACGTCCCCGCCCCGGGAGCCCAAAACGAAGTGAATCCATCAACGCTATCGGCCGCGCTCCCATCGAAAGGATGTCTCGAACAATCCCGCCGACTCCGGTGGCCGCCCCGTTGACCGGTTCGACGAAGGAGGGATGGTTGTGAGATTCGATCTTCCACGCCACCATGACCCCGGGCGCGACCTCGACGACTCCGGCGCCTTCACCGGGACCGACGACGACGTGCTCCCCCTGGGTGGGGAGGTCGGCGAGATGACGACGGCTCGATTTGTAGGAACAGTGTTCGCTCCACATGACCGAGAACATCGCCAGCTCGGTGAAGGTCGGATCCCGCTCGAGCCTTTCTTGGATGGCGGCCAGCTCGTCGTCGGTCAGGCCGAGCTCGCGATGGAGGGTCGAGCCGAGGGTCACAAGTGCGCGGGCTCCCGGGCCAGAACCGAGTCCAACATGGAACCAAGGATCACAGCCCCGTCTCGAGAGCCCGACGACGGCTCGCAGGCACGCTCGGGATGCGGCATGAGGCCGAAGACGTTGCCGCGTTCGTTTGTCAGGCCCGCCACGTCGTCAAGCGCCCCATTGGGGTTTGCCGCGTACCGCAGCACGACTTGGCCGTTGGCGCGTACCCGCTCGAGCTCGTCGGGGTCACAGTACCAGCTGCCCTCGAAATGGTTAATCGGAATACGCAGTCGCTGTCCCAGGAGCGCACGCGAGGTGAACGGGGAATCGTTGTCGTCGACGCGCAACTCGACCCACCTGCAGATGAATTTTAGCCCTGAGTTCTTTCGAAGCGCGCCGGGAAGGAGCCCTGCTTCACACAGAACTTGAAAGCCGTTACAGATGCCGATGACGATTCCACCTTCGTCCGCGTGGTCACGCACTGCTCTCATCACGGGAGAAAAGCGCGCGATTGCTCCGGTTCGCAGGTAGTCACCGTGCGCAAACCCTCCCGGAAGAACCACGATGTCAACATCGGGAAGGGCCACCTCTTGGTGCCACACGAAAGTCGTTTGCGCACCCAAGGACTCGAAAGCGCGCCGACAGTCCCGTTCGCAGTTCGAACCGGGAAATACGACTATGCCGACGCTTCCTATCACAGCAGCGTGACGTTATACGACTCGATCACCGGGTTGGCAAGAAAGCGGTCACACATCTCCCCCACCAACTCCCGGGCCTCCTCCGGCGTGCCGGCGTCCACTGTCAACTCGATGCGCTTCCCGACCCTGACGCCTTCGACGCCGGTGTAGCCGAGAGCCGGAAGGGCTCGTTCGACGGTTTGACCCTGCGGGTCGGCGATGCCGGGTTTCAGCATCACGTCGACGACGGCGCCGAAGGTCATCACGCGCCTCCGATAAGGATCAGCACAACGAGCGGGAGGGCAACTGCGGCGACAAGACACAGGGAGGCCACCATCGTCGCCGCCAGGGCGCGCAGGCCGTCGAAACCCGTCGCCGCTTGGGCTCCACGTACGAAGAGCCACCCCGACCACAACGCGAAGCTCACCGCCAGTGCAACCGAAAGAGCCGCCCATGCACGCCCCAGGGGATCGGTCAAGCGATCGGTTGTGAATGTGGCGGGTCCCACGATGATGAGATCGAGGGGAAGGAGGAAGATGAGAGCGAAGACATGAGGGAACGAGGACGCGCCCCACACGGTCCTCAGATCGCGCGCCAGAGCGGTGCCCCCCATAACGTGAGCCGAATATCGTCCTGCAACACCCCAGAGCCCCTGCCCGATCAAGCTCATCAGGGCGCCCAAGACGAGGACGGTCCCGAGATACTCCCAACGGAACTCAGAGCTTGCGCTGTTGCGCAGTCCCAGCAAGCCTCCCACCTTCAACCACAGGACCAGCAGTGCCGCCCCGCCGAAGGCGGCGACGACAAAGGGTGTAAATCCTTCGGCAGGGTGACGGCCGACGCGCGCCCGCCGTTCGGCCACGTTGAAAGCGGATTCGAACCCTGCGAGCGGCGCCACCAAGACCGAGCGAAGCGTGAGCCCAAGGCGGGCCGACGCGCGCGCCGTTCTTCGATGCGAAGCTGCCCGGCTCACCCGCTCACCTCATCGAGCCACGATGAGAAGGGCCGGTCCGTGATGCGCTCGTAGGCCTCGACGTAGCGCTGCCTCGTTGCATCCACGACCTCGGACGGAAGAGCGGGAGGCGGGGGGGTGTGGTCCCAACCCGCGGCATCAAGCCAGTCCCGCACGTACTGCTTGTCCCACGAAGCCTGGGACCGGCCGGGCTCATGGTCGTCGGCGGGCCAAAAGCGGCTCGAGTCGGGGGTGAGCACCTCGTCGATCAGGATGACCTTGTCGTCCTCCGCCAAGCCGAACTCGAACTTTGTGTCGGCAATGATGATTCCGCGCTCGAGGGCTATAGAGGCACCGACCTCGTAAAGCTTGAGTGCGAGCTCACGCGCCTCTTCGTAGTGCTCCGGGCCCGCGATCGAGGCCGCTTGGTCTTCGGTGATGTTCTCGTCGTGCCCGGACGTCGCTTTCGTGGCCGGCGTGAGAAGGGTTTGCGGAAGCCGGCCGGCCTCGCGTAGTCCCTTGGGCAGCCGGTGCCCGCAGACGGCCCCCGTCGCTCGGTAGTCCTTCAACCCCGAGCCCGCGAGATAGCCGCGCACAGTGAATTCGACCGGAAGGGGCCGGGCGCGTACGCACAACATGGCGCGCCCGGCGAGGTCGTCCATACCGACATCGGGAAGATCGGCCGCCTTCACCGAGATCATGTGGTTGGGGCAGAAGGAGTCGAGAACATCGAGCCAGTAATAGGACAGACCGGTCAACACCTTGCCCTTGTCGGGGATCGCTTGGGGCAGGACGACGTCGTAAGCGGAGACTCGGTCGGTCGCCACGAGCAGGACTTCGTCCTCGTTGACTTCGAAGATCTCGCGCACCTTGCCCGAGCCGACGTGTCGAAATTGCGCCACTACAGAGTCTCCAGTGCGTGGAAGATCGCGTCCGTGTTCCGAAGATAACGCGAGACCTCGAAGCAACCGGCGATTTCACCGGGATCGAGGAGCGCCGTGACGTCCGGGTCCGCCTGGAGGAGGTGAAGCAACGGGCGGCCCTCGTCCCACGCCTTCGCTGCGTTCCTTTGGACCAGCTCGTAGGCTCGCTCGCGCTGGGTGGTTCCTTTTGCCAGAAGTGCGACGAGAACGGTTTGGGAGTGGACCAAGCCGAAGGAGGCATCCAGGTTCGCCCGCATCCGTTCCGGATACACCTCGAGCCCCTCGATCACCCACCTCATCCGATCGAGCATGTAGTCGAGGAGGATGCAGGCGTCGGGCAGGCTCACCCGCTCGACCGAGGAATGCGAGATATCCCGCTCGTGCCACAGGGCGACGTTCTCCAGGCCGGTGGATGCATACCCACGCAGCAGCCGGGCAAGACCGCAGATGCGCTCGCTAACGATGGGGTTGCGTTTGTGGGGCATCGCCGAGGATCCCTTTTGCCCCGGCGCGAAGGGCTCCTGCGCCTCTCGCAATTCGGTGCGTTGCAGATGACGGATCTCCTGGGCAAAGCGCTCGAGCGACGCGCCGGTCAGAGCGACGGCGCTCAACCATGCTGCGTGCCGGTCGCGGGCCACCACCTGGGTCGCAACCTCCTCGTGGCGCAGGCCGAGGCGGTCGCACACGTAACCCTCGACCTCCTGTGGCAGCTGCGAGTAGGTGCCCACCGCCCCGGAGAGCTTGCCGACGGCGACCTCGTCGCGCGCCGCCCGCAGCCGTTCCCGGTCCCGGCTCAGCTCGAAGGCCCATCCGCCGAGCTTGACGCCGAAGGAGGTCGGCTCCGCATGGACCCCGTGAGTGCGGCCCGCCATCACTGTGTCCCTGTGCTCGAGGGCCAGCGCTCGGATCTGCTGGGTGAGCCGCCCCACGCCCTCGATGATGAGGTCGCCCGCATCCCTCAGAGCCACGGCCGTGCCGGTGTCGACCACGTCGGAGGACGTCAGCCCGTAGTGAAGGTGACGCCCCGGCTCGCCCACGTTGGCGCGGACGTTCTCCACGAAAGCGACGACATCATGATGCCGCACAGCTTCGATCTCGGCGATCCGGTCGAGATCGAAGGCGGCGCCGGCCCTGATCGCCCTCAAGTCCTCGACGGAGACCTGCCCCAGGCGCACGCGCGCTTCGACTGCGAGGATCTCGATCTCGAGCCAGCGGGAAAACTTGGCGCGCTCCGAGAAGATGGCGGCCATTTCCTCCCGGCTGTATCGAGGTATCACCGGATGATCCTAGAGCCGGGCAAAGAGGACCCAGGCCGCCGAACCTACATTGGCCGCCTCTTAGACCTCATATTCTCAAGCCGTCGGCGAGATCTTCCTTGAGCGCGTGGAGGCTTGCGCGCACCTCTTCATCAGAGATCGCGATTATCTGCGCTGCGAGCACGCCGGCGTTCTTCGCCCCTCCGATGGCGACCGTCGCAACCGGGACCCCAGGAGGCATTTGCACGCAGGAATACAACGCGTCGGCCCCTCCCAATGCCTCCCCGTAGAGAGGCACGCCGATAACGGGGAGGGTTGTGTTTGCGGCCATCACGCCGGGCAGATGGGCGGCGAGCCCTGCGCCCGCGATTATCACCTTGAGCCCTCGGTCCTGCGCGGAGCGCGCATAGTCGGTGACGCGCGCCGGCTTCCGGTGTGCCGACATCACCTCGATCTCGTAAGCAATGGAAAACCGTTCGAGCACGTCCCCGGACTTGGACATCACATCCATGTCGGACTCGCTCCCCATGACGATGCCTACAGCGGCGCTCATTCCGATGCTCCCCTCCTGTCCGCAGACGCGGGATGTGCGCTCATCGATCGGGACAAAGACTCGGATTCGACGGCTCGCAAGCCGATATCCGAGCGCATCTGGCGGCCGTGAAAGTGGATCCTGGAGGCGGCATCGTAGGCGCGCTCCCGGGCCTGTTCGAAGCCGTCTCCGAGAGCGCTAACCGAGAGGACGCGCCCACCGGCAGAGATCAACTGCCCGTCACGCAGGGCGGTTCCCGCCTGAAAGACCTCCACGCCCGCAACTTCTGCGGCGTCTTCTACTCCCAGGATGTCCATTCCGCCAACGTATGGCCCGGGGTAGCCGGCCGACGCAAGCACCACCGAAACACACGCTTCCCTCCGCCACCTGAGCTCCGCTCCGGCAAGCTCCCCACCCGCACACGCGGCACAGATCTCCCCGAAGTCAGAGCACAACCTGGGCAGGAGCGCCTGCGTCTCGGGATCACCCCAGCGGGCGTTGAATTCCATCACCCGGGGCCCCGAGTCGGTCAGCACCAAACCGGCGTACAACGCCCCGACGAACGGGGATCCGGCGTTTGACAAGACGTCGACGATGGGGTTGAGGACCTCCTCGGAGATCTCCTCGACCGCTCCCGGAGGGCATGCGGGCACCGGGCTGTAGGAGCCCATGCCCCCGGTGTTGGGTCCATTGTCCCCATCCAGGGCTCTCTTGTAATCCTGTGCGGGCTCGCATGTGAGGATCGTTCGTCCATCGCTCACACCGATGATCGACACCTCCTCACCCCTCAGGAACTCCTCGACGACGACCTTGCGTCCGGCGTCCCCGAAAAGGCCCCTCACCAGCCGGTCCTCCAACGCGTCGACGGCCGCAGACCTGTCCTCGGTGACGACCACTCCCTTGCCGGCCGCAAGACCGTCTGCCTTGATGACAAAGGGGGGGCCCAACTCGTCCATGAAGGACACGGCGTCATCCACATTTGTGAAGGCGCGCGCCTTGCCGGCCGCTATTCCGGCCTCGGCCATCACTGCCTTTGCGAAGCTCTTCGATCCTTCGATGAGTGCTGCACTCGCATCCGGTCCGAACACCTTCATTCCCTTGGCGCGCAGCACATCTGCCGTACCGGCAACCAGCGGCGCCTCGGGGCCGATGACGACCAGCTCCGGGTCCACACGACCGGCCAGAGATTGCACCGACGAAGGGTCCTCGAGCTCGACCTCCGCCAGCGCGGCGAACCTTGCCACTCCGGGGTTCCCCGGTGCGGCGATGAGCTCTGAGACAACATTCGAACGCTCGAGTGCCCAGGCCAGCGCGTTCTCACGTCCGCCGGAACCCAACAACAGAGTTCTCATGCGCTCATATCCACGAGCTGTTCGCGCGCCGCCCCCACCGAAACCGAGCGGATGGGAGTCTGGACGAGCTCCTCGATCGTTTCGAGATAGGCGACCGCCTTAACGGGAAGTTCGCTCTTAGTCTGCGCGTCACCGATGTCTTCCTGCCACCCGGCGAGCTCCTGGTAGATCGGACGGCACTTGTTGAAGATCGTCTGGTTGGGAGGCAGGGTGTCGTAACGTCGGCCCTCGAACTCGTATGCCACGCACATTTTTAGAGAGGCGAACTGAGATAGGACGTCAAGCTTCGTCACCACCAGCTCGGTCAGTGTGTTCAGCCGGGCCGCATAACGCGCCGCCACGGCATCGAACCATCCACAGCGGCGCCTACGTCCCGTCGTGGTCCCGTACTCGGCGCCCAGCTCGACCAGAACCTCGGCCTCGGCGGGGTCCGCCTCCGAGGGAAACGGCCCCGAACCGACACGGGTGCAGTACGCCTTCGAAACTCCGATGATGCGGTCGATGTCGCGCGGACCAACACCCGCTCCGGCACACGCTCCTCCTGCAATCGGATTGGAGGAAGTCACGAAGGGATAGGTTCCGTGATCCAGGTCCAGCATCGTCGCCTGAGCGCCTTCGAAGAGCACGGTGTCTCCGCGGTCGAGCGCACCGTGTAAGAACGGCGTCGTATCGACGATGTGATGTTCGAGACGTTCCGCATAGCGCCTGCACTGCTTCTGGATCTCGTCGCGGTCCAGCGGCAATCGACCGTAGATGCGCGTCAGCAGAAGATTCTTCTCCTTGAGCGCCACATCGAGCTTGGCCGCGAAGATCTTCGGGGACAGCAGATCCTGGACCCGCAAGCCGATGCGGGCAGCTTTGTCGGCGTAGGCAGGCCCGATGCCGCGCTTTGTCGTTCCGAGCCGGTTACGGCCCAGTCGGCGCTCGGTGACACGGTCCAATTCGAGGTGGTACGGCATAATGAGATGGGCATTGCCCGAGAGAAGCAGTCTAGAGGTGTCGATGTCACGCTCCTCGAGCGTGTCCATCTCCTCGATCAAAACCTCGGGATTGACCACGACCCCAGGGCCGATCACCGGCGTGCAATGTGCGTAGAGGACGCCGGTGGGAACGAGATGAAGGGCGTAGCGTTCGCCGTCGACGACGATCGTGTGACCCGCGTTGTTGCCCCCCTGGTAGCGGACGACGGCATCGGCGCGCCGCGACAGCGAGTCGGTGATCTTTCCCTTTCCCTCGTCTCCCCACTGAACTCCAACCAGAGCGATGCCCGGCATCAGGGCACCACTCAGCGTTCGATTCTGAAGCTGATCCGGACCTGAGTTAGATACTCGGAGATCGCGCCGTCGACGACGTTGCAGGAGGTGCTCAGCACCTCCATGCCTGTTATGCCCCGAATTGTTCTCGATGCCTCGTCAAGGGCCTGATTGGCCGCATCCCGCCACGATTCACCCGAAACACCTGCCAGCTCGATGGTTTTGATAACAGCCACCGGCCATTCCCTCCCTTCAGCAGTCCTGAGTCGGCACCCGGGATTCTAGGGGCCATTGCCGGTTGGCGGTCGCGCCCGATTCGGCCCTCAGTTTCGGCGGGTGATGGCCGATACAAAGTCACGACGTTCAGCCGACCAAGGGGAACCGATGCCGGAGATCAGTTCGACCATGTACCCGATCATCATCGCGGGGGCAGGGGCCATCGTGGTCCTCCTGCTCCTTTTCGTAGTCGTCCGCCGCCGCCAGGCTGGCCGAGATGAATCTACAGACGAGCACGACACCGGCTCCCCAGGGACCGAGGACGAGTCCCTGGGCGTCAAGCTGATCGAGAGTGACGACGATGCCCAGCCGGAGGACGACGAGGCCCGCGGCCGGGTGAAGGAAAATGGTCGGGTGGCTGATGGGGCGGAGGCATCCCCCCCGGAGACGTCCGGATCTCAGGGGGCCGAGACCAAGAGCAAGACGGGAAGTTTGGTGGCGTGGGGGCCCGATGAGACCGGGCCCGAGAGGCCTCGGGCCGAAGCCGAGCCTCAGACAGAGACCGATACCGGCGCCCCGCGTGAAGCGGAGTCCGCAAATTCCCCGGCCGCGCTGCACTCCCCGGCCGACACGCCCCCGGCTGAGTCGCCATTTGGGGTAGAGCCGGAGGGGGGGCCCGAGACGCCCCCGTTGAAACAGCATTCCCCCGCCGAGGCGGCGCCGCCGTCAGCTGCGGGGCCCGAGGAGGAATCCGCCGGTCCCGAGGGCCAGCCGTTCGAGCGTGACGGGCGCTGGTGGTTCAGACGAGACGGGGAGCTACTCGTTTATGACGACGCCACCTCGGAATGGAAAGCCGCTCCGCAGACCGAATCACCACCCCTCGACACAGGTGGGCCGGCGTCGGCCGCAAAGGTCGACGGCGGGGCGCACGGAGAGGCTCTCCAGGGAACGTCGACCACCGCCACCATCGAAAGGGAGGCGCCCGACCCCCACCAGGGCGCTCTTCGTCCACGGTCGGAGGGAGCGACGTTCTGGAAGTGCGGAACCTGCGGTGCAACCAACGGCTCGGCCGCCGAGAGCTGCCGGATGTGCTTCGCGGCCCGGCCCTAACTACGGCGGTCACTCTCCCGGTGGGTCGCCCACACGGTTGAGCAACCTGCCCAGCCCGGGAAACCAGAGGTCTTTTCCCACCGCAGCAGAGGCCATCACCACGAGCCAGATCACGCCCATGACGACGAAGACCGCCTGCGTCACGCCGGGGGAGACCCGGGCGCCGGCGTACAGGGCCGCGGGCCAGAGAGCCCCCAGAAGCGCCGCCTGCAGGCCGTGGAGGCGAACCCGGGGACTTTTCGCAAAAAAGTAGGCGATGCCCCCCGAGATGGGCAGCAGAAGATACGCAAGGGCGGCCACCCCCCGGAGACTATGTGAGTCCCACGTCGCCCCGTAACTCCGCCGCCGGCGGTTCCCGGGGACGCGAGCAGGGGGGAACATAGGACCATGGCGAACCGGCTTGCGGGCGAGACCAGCCCCTACCTGCTCCAGCACAAAGACAATCCCGTCGATTGGCTTCCCTGGGGCGACGAAGCCCTGGAAAGGGCGCGCCGGGAGGACAAACCCATCCTGCTGTCGATCGGCTACGCCGCCTGCCACTGGTGTCACGTCATGGAGCACGAGTCGTTCGAGGACCCGGACACGGCGCGGCTCATGAACGAACACTTCGTCCCCGTCAAGGTCGACCGCGAGGAACGGCCCGATCTCGACGCGGTCTACATGGAAGCGGTGCAGGCAATGACTGGTCAGGGCGGCTGGCCGATGACGGTCTGGCTGACGCCCGACGAGAAGCCGTTCTACGGAGGCACCTACTTTCCCCCCCAGGAGCGAGGTGGGCTTCCGTCCTTCAAGCGTCTGCTGGTAGGGGTCGCCGACGCATGGGCCAACCGGCGCGCCGAGATCGAGGAGCAGGGCACACGGCTGATGGGTGCGATGAGCTCGCTGCTACGTCTCGAGCCGTCCACCGAAGTCGTCTCCGAGGGCATTTTGGACGATGCCTTCGACGGGTTGAAGGGAGCATTCGACCCCCAGTTTGGCGGGTTCGGCGGCGCGCCGAAGTTCCCCCAACCCATGACGGTCGACCTGCTCATGCGCCTCGGCTACCGAGGACGGTCCGAGGCAACCGATATGGCGAACCTCACGCTCGACGCGATGGCGGCTGGAGGGATGTTCGATCAACTGGGAGGCGGTTTCAGCCGCTACTCGGTCGACCGGGCGTGGATTGTTCCCCACTTCGAGAAGATGCTGTACGACAACGCTCAACTGCTGAGAACCTATGCGCGCGCATGGCAGGCGGGGCGCCGCGACCGGCACCGGACGGTGGCGGAAGCCACCGCCTCCTGGATGCTCGGCGAGATGCGCGACGAAGCCGGAGGGTTCTGGTCCTCGCTCGACGCAGACTCCGAAGGCGTCGAGGGCAAGTTCTACGTGTGGAGCCTCGATGAGGTGAAGGAGGTGACGGGCCCCGACGCCGACGCGGCCATCGACCGGTGGGGCTTCACCGAGGCGGGCAACTTCGAAGGACTGAACATCCCCATTGATCGGCGCGGCCCCCAGAGTGGTTCTTCGACAGGGCCCACTTCTTCCGGTACTCCGTCGAGCGGATCCGGCGAAACCGCCGTAATAACCCGCGCAAGGGAGGCGCTTCTGGCTCGGCGCGCCGAGCGGGTGCGCCCCGGCACCGACACAAAGGTTCTCAGCGCGTGGAACGCCCTTGCCGCCTCCGCTCTCGCAGAGTCTGGAGTGATCCTTCAGCATCCCGAATGGGTGGACGCTGCAGGGGAGACCATGCGCTTCGTACTCGATACGCTCCGTGTCGAAGGGCGGCTCATGCGTTCCTACCGGCAGGTAAACGGCACCGGAGTCGTCAAGCATCTCGGCTACTGCGAGGACTACGCCTTTGCCCTCGAGGCGTGCCTCGCGCTCTACGAAGCCACCTTCGACCCGGGCTGGCTGGCCGAGGCGAGGTGGGCCGCAGACGAGGCCATTCGGTTGTTCTTGGATCACGAGTCCGGCGGCTTCTTCACGACCGGCACGGATGCTCCCGCTCTGGTGACACGCTCGAAGGACTTCGTCGACAATGCGATCCCCTCTGCAAACTCGGTGCTTGCCCTCGAGTTGCAACGCCTGTCGATCATCACGGGAGACAGCTCCTACGAAGGCCATGGGCTCGCGATCATCCGTTTGATGAGAGATGCCGCGGCGCGCTCTCCGCTGGGCTTCGGACACCTTCTCGGAGCGGTCGACTTCTATACCGCGATGCCCGCAGAGATCGTGATCGTCGGCGATGCTGCGGGTGAGGACGCCGCCCAACTTCTTGCCATCGTGCGAGGCCGCTTCATCCCGAACAAGGTGGTTATCGTCGGCGACGAATCGATTGGGGGTGCGACCTCGCAGATCCCCCTCCTTCGGGGGCGCTCGAAGCGCAACGGCAGAGCGACCGCCTATGTCTGCCGCAGGGGCACATGCAAATATCCGGTGGATACTTCCGAAGAGCTCGTGGCGCAGCTGGCGACCCGATGAACGAGCCCGGGGTTAAAGACGGCCTGCGCATCAATCGAACCCTCACCATTCCGGAGGACGAGCTCCGGTTCAGGTTCTCAGCTTCGGGAGGACCGGGAGGCCAACACGCGAACAAGGCTGCGACGCGCGCCGAGCTGACCTGGGATGTCGCGAGCTCGCGCGCCCCCGGCCCCCGTCAGAGACAGCGGATCCGCTCGAGGCTCGCCAACCGCATCGACGCGAACGGCGTGCTCCGCGTGGTGAGCGACACCCACAGGTCGCAGCTTCGCAACCGGCAGGACGCTCTCGACAGGCTCGGCGACATGATCGCGGCCGCGCTGAGGCAGGAGAAGAAACGGGTAGCGACCAAGCCGTCGAGGGCGGCGAAGGAGCGGCGCATCCAGTCGAAGAAGAAACGCAGCCGGGTGAAGAGCTTGCGCCGTCCTCCCGTCTCGGATTAGGCGAGCTCGAGCAGGCGCGTTGCGGTTCGCCTCCACGACCACAACCGGCGCGCCACGTCGATGACCGTGGCCCTTATCGCCGCAAGCTCCTCTTCGGGCATCGACAGCAAGCGCTGGACCGTCCGTGCCTGATCGACTATTGGGTCGGCGGGATCGAACGAAACCAGGCCATCCACGCCGAGCTCGGCCTCGAGGGTCGCTCCGATCTCCCCTATCCCGGAGTGGCGGGGGACCACCGGGATGACGCCACACGCGGCGGCCTCCGCCGCCACCATCCCGAAGGCTTCGGGAACTATCGAGGGAACGACCAGCAGATCCCAGTGCGGCAGGACCATTGCCAGCGGCTCGTGCTCGAGCCGCCCTGGCCACTCCAATACGACCTCGGCCAGTCGGGCAAAGAAGGCGGTGCCGTCATCGAGGGAGCCCAGGAACTTGATCAGGTCATGTAGAGGCTCGTCGTCTCCCTGGTGAGCGAGCCTGGTGATCTCCGTACGATCACCCCTCTGCAACGCGTTCCACAATGCCCTCAAGCCATCCTCGTAGCCGCCGAAACCCACCGCAACGGCCTGCAGTCCTGCGATGTCCGTGAGACCAAGCGCCGCCAAAAAGTTGTGCACACCTTTGGCGCGGATGAACTTGCCCACGTAGCCGACGGTCGGGGGGTCTGGTGGGTCCCGGGGAATCGGTTTGAAGAGATCGATGTCGGCGCCCGGGCTCACCACCTCAGCGCGCTCCACCCATCCGGGAATGACGTCACTTGCCGCTTCGATCATGTAGCGGCTCCCGCCGGTTACCACCTTCGCTGCGCCGAGTCCCTGGGTTGCGTAGCGGAGATAGCGCTCTTGCAATTTGACCGCGTACTCCAGCCCACTTCCATGCAGCTTTGCGACGTATTCCGTACCCGTTATGCGGCAAGCCTCGCGCGCTATGTACGGCCCCATGACCTCGTGCCCGGTGATGATGGCATCGGGCTCGTGCCGCTCTATGGCCGTGACCAGGGCGACGATGTTGGAGCGCGTGTATTCCTCGAGCTCGATCTCCCTGAGATCGACGAACCGCTTGGCGGAAAAGCCGCGATAGTGATCGTAAACATAGACGGGCAGAATGGAGCCGATGTCCGGGCGCGCAACGACCGCGCGCCCACCAGCTGGCGGGGCTCCCGTTTCGACAACCGAGAAGTCGTCATTTGCTGCGGTGAAATCCCCCGTGGCATCGATGAAGCTGTAGGTGGCCGCGGCGCGATCCTGACAGAGGACCAGCACATCGTGACCCAGGCCGCGCCACTCCCTGGCGACGTTCGCGGTGTAAAGGTTCGAGCCCGTGCCGGTCAGCAGGTATCCGTGCCACAGCAAGACCTTCAAAGATTGCCTCCTCGAGGCACAGGCCTGGTGCCTCCTCGCGCGAAGTTCCGAAGCACTAAGATCCGCGCATCGTGCTAGACAACGTACTGCGCATAATCTTCAGGAACTTCTCCACCCTATTTCTTGTCGTTGCCGTCCTGATAGTGCCTGTGCATCTTGCTTACAGCTTCATTTACAAAAACGTCGCCCAGGTCGAAGAGCTCCACCCCTACATCGAGAACCTCCCCCGTGGCCGCCAGGTTCAGAGTGTGGGGCGTGCTGTGCTCGCCGAAGCGCGCAGGAGGTATGTGTGGGTCACGGTGGCCGAGGCCCTGCTTCTTCCTCTTCTGGCGGGCGCAACCCGCAGGGTCCTGGACGTCGACGCCGCAGGCGGACTTCCCGGGGTGATAGACGCCTACCGCCATCTATTGTCGAAGCGAGTAGGTCCGGCGCGCCGGGCGGCTTCACCGGCGCTCCTGGCCACCGTCGCCTCCGGCATCGTCCTCGCCCTGGTTATCGGCTGGCTCTTGCAGACGATCGGGTTCACGTTCACCGAACTGGGGCCCGACGGCGCCCGATGGCTCATCGCCGGCCTGACCCGGGCGATTGCCTTCGCCGCGGCGGCGCCGTTTGCGTTGGTGCCCCTGGTAGCACCCGCCCCCATGAGCGCGGCGGACCCCAGGTAGGATACAAGCCCCCCGGGCCCGGCCGTCCACCCTCGTATCTGGCCCGGGTGTGGCATAGTGGTAAGTCCTTCCAGTTGGGACTGTGAAGTAGGGGGCGGATCTGCATGGAAAAGGACGGGGCTGGCGCGGCCATAGCCGGGGTCGGCGCCGCCTGGCGGGCGGTGGCCGACGGGCACAAGGCGAGCGTCAGGGGCATCACCGAGCGGCACCGGAGGCGGCGCCTGTGGTTTGTCGCCGGGGTGTGCTCCATGGTGCTCGCTTATCTGCTGAAGCGCATCTTCGAGGGAAACCCGGTGACCTTCGGTTGGCCAGCCCTGGGCGCCGATGCGATGCTGTGGCTATTTCCCGTGGTACTGATCCTGATGATGGGCAGCGTCCTGCTCCTGCCGTTGGCCAACGGACGCTCACCCGGCGTCCGCTTCAGCCCCGAGGAGATCGGCATCGGCTTCGCCGACGTGCGCGGGATAGACGGCGTGCTCGAGGAAGTGACGCGCACCCTGCAGATATTCCTCACCTACAAGAGCTTTCGCGAAGAGCTGGGAGGTAATCCCCGGCGCGGGATCCTTTTCGAAGGCAGGCCCGGCACCGGAAAGACCCACCTGGCAAAAGCAATGGCGGCGGAAGCCGGCGTTCCCTTCTTCTTCGTATCGGCTCCGACTTTCCAGAGCATGTGGCACGGAATGACCGCCATGAGGATTCGGGCGTTCTTCAAGGCGTTGAGAAAGGCCGCACGCAAGCACGGAGGGGCGATCGGTTTCATCGAAGAGATCGATGCAGTCGGGGGATCGCGCGGCGGGACCGAAGCGTTCTCCGGCCAGCCCTCGACGGGAACCTCGGTAACGCGGATGGTAAGCCCGGGCTCGGAGGGAATGGTCAACGAGCTGTTGGTTCAGCTCCAGTCATTCGACACTCCCCCGTGGGGCACGCGAATGAGGAACCGACTCGTCGACGTCATCAACCT
This sequence comes from Actinomycetota bacterium, assembly GCA_030860205.1. Lineage (GTDB taxonomy): Bacteria > Actinomycetota > CADDZG01 > CADDZG01 > WHSQ01 > JACDDL01. The sequence goes on from JALZIQ010000091.1 coordinate 25,943, forward strand.
TTATCTCCCGGCGCACCGGCAGCTGAAGAAGTCGGCGCCGGACTACAGCAACATCCTGATCGTGGGTGCAACCAACCGTGCCGAAGCGCTCGACGCGGCGTTGTTGCGTCCGGGACGCTTCGATCGCACGTTGTACTTCGATCTCCCGTCGCGGCGGGGGCGACGGGAGCTGATCGACTACTTTCTCGGGCGGCGCGCCTACAACCTGGAGATGGATCGCGAAGATCTGCGCGAAGAGTTCGCCTCGATGACGCTTGGATACTCCCCCGCAATGCTCGAGCACGTGCTCGACGAGGCCCTCGTATGGGCGATCCGGGATGGCCGGCGTGAGCTCACCTGGCGAGACGTTCAGCGAGCGCGCCTTTCGGAGGAGATAGGGCTTGCACAACCCGTCGCCTACACCGAGAACGAGCGCAGGCTGATCGCTACCCATGAGGCCGGTCATGCGACGGCTGCGTATCTGTGCGCCAAAGACCGCAAGCTCGAGGTTCTGTCCATCATCAAGCGGCGGCACGCGCTCGGGCTTCTCGCCCACTCCGATCTCGAAGAGCGCTTCACCAAGACGAAGTCAGAGCTGCAAAGCACCGTGAACATCGCGCTTGCAGGGATGGCCGCAGAGGAGCTCTTCTTTGGGGAGACCGGCACCGGTCCATCCTCGGACCTCACGGCGGCGACGTCGCTGGTTGCGCAGATGGTGGGTTCATTTGGGATGGGGTCGTCGCTTGTGTCCTTCGACGCGGTAAGCAACGGAAGTCATTCGGCGCCGAACATCGTCGCGAAGGTGCTGACCGACGACGGCGCGAAGCGAGAAGTCGAGACGATCCTGCGGGAGCAGAAGGACAAGGTCGCCTACCTGCTGGAGCAACATCGCGGGCTTGTGGAGGCGCTTCGGGACGCTCTGCTGGAGCGCGAGGAGCTCATGGGCGACGAGATCCTCCAGGTGCTCGAAGAGGCGCAGCGAGCGGTCCCCGCCTCCCGGTAACTCACTAAAGACCTTCGAACAAGTCCTCTTCGGGCGCGACGGTCTCGACCTTGGAGTGCACCAGAGTGTAGTCCTCCCAGGGATAGACCTTCTTCACCAGCTCGTCGGGGATGGCGAACCAGAAGCCGTCCGGATCTATCTGGGTCGCATGGGCCAAAAGGGCCTTGCTCCGAAGCTCGATATAGTCCGAGACATCCACCTGGGCGGTGATCTCGGGGTCGTCCCACTCCTCGTCCTCGAGCCACTCCTTCATCCTGTCGTTGAATGGGCTCTCTATACCTTCGGCCTGAGCCGCGTCGTTGAGGATCTGCAGACGGATCCGTGAGAACGGGGCGAAGTAGTAGAGCTTCGATGGTGACCACGGCGCGCCGGCCTCGGGGAACTTGTCCGGGTCCCCGGCCTCGTGATAGGCGCGGGTGCCGAGTGCGTGCACCCTCAGGTGATCGGGGTGGGGATAGCCCGGCGAGTCGTCGTACCCCAGCACGATCTCGGGCCTCTCCGAGCGGATGATCTCCACCAGCCGAGCTACCACTTCGTCGGCATCAACGTTGGCGAGGGCCTCGGGGCGTTTGTTGGCCTCGGTATCGGGCATGCCCGAGTCCCGGTAATCGAGCATGTAGATCCGGTCGACCCCCAGGATGTCACACGCGGTTTCGAGCTCGGCTTTCCGGAGCTCGGGCAGTCGCTCCTTGATGCCGGGCCGGTCCATGCGCGGGTTGATGATCTCGCCCTCTTCGCCTCCCGTCGCGCACACCAGGACCACCCTGATCCCCTCGGCTGCATACCGTGCCATGGTGCCTGCGCCCTTCGAGGATTCATCGTCGGGGTGGGCGTGGAGGGCTAACAGGCAGCGGTTCTTGTGGGTCATGGCCTGTAGGCTAACCGCCATGTCCGAGGCCGAGTCGCGCCATGGCCACGCCGCGGGTGACGCCTACTCCGGGGTCGATTTCTTCGACCGGGTGCGCTCGCTGGCGGGCGCGATCCTCATGGCCTCCGGCGCCGCCGTCATTGTGGGATCATCGCTCGACTGGGTGACGATCACGCCTCCGCCGAGAGTGCGCCCGGAATTCCGCGGCATGGACCTGCAGGGGGTCAAGGCAAGCGAGCCCTTCTCCGGGCTCGAAGCGGGCGACGGCTGGTGGGTGACCGGCGCCGGAGCGATCATGATCTTGGCGGCCGGGATGTTGATCGTCCGTCGGCGCACCCTCTACGCATGGATTGCCTTGCTCGCCGCGATGGTGATCGGTGGAATCACGTTCGCCGACTTCAGAGCGATCGGCGACCTGGGGTCGGGGCTCTCCCGGCGCATGGACATCGTAGGACAGGCAAAACCAGCCCTGGGAATCACGCTCGTGGCGGCATCCGCTCTGGTGGGCATCGTGGCCTCGGGAGCAGGGATAGCCGCAACCCCGCTGCGGAAACCCGTCTCCTCAGGTCACTCAGGCTTTAAGTGACCTTCCAGAGACGGGTTTCCTCGCAAGGGTTCAGAGTTGTTCCACTCCGTAGCCTTCGGCCGCCAGACGCGTCGCCACCAGATCGATGTGAGCTTTTCCCCTGGTTTCCAGCTGCAGGGTGACCTCGACCTCACCGAGATGGATCGCCACACCCTCACGGTGGTGCTCGATTCCCACGATGTTTGCTCCGAGCTCGGCAAGCAACCCCAACAGACGATGAAGCTCCCCGGGCCGATCGGAGATATGAGTCCGAAAAGCGAAGTAGCGGCCCGAAGCGCTCAGCCCGAAGCGAACGACCCCCAACAGCAGCAGTGGGTCGATGTTTCCGCCCGAGAGCAGCACGACGACCGGTGGCCGCAGGCCGCCAACGCCCTCCAGGATCGCGGCCACTCCGGCCGCACCGGCCGGCTCGAGCACCAGCTTCATGCGCTCGGCGGCCAGAACGAGGGCCTCCGCCATTGCGTCGTCGCTCACGGTCACGACCTCGTCCACCAGGGTCTGGACGTGCTCGAAGGTGAGCTCTCCGGGACAGTTCGCCGCGATGCCGTCGGCGATCGTCGAGACGCGCTCGAGTGCCACCGGCGCGCCGGCGGCAAGGGAGGGGGGGAAGGAAGCAGCGCCGGCCGCCTGCACCCCGACGATGCGCACCGAAGGTGCGGTTGCGCGCAGGGCCGCGGCCACGCCGGAGATCAGTCCCCCGCCCCCGATGGGGATGACGACCGTGCCTATGTCGTCGAGCCCCTGGGCGATCTCGAGACCCAGCGTCCCCTGCCCCGCGATTATGTCCCTGTGCTCGAAGGGGGGCACGAACACGAGCCCTCGCTCCTGAGCGTGCGCCATCGCCCTGGCGTTGGCGGCGCCGAAGTCCTTGCCCTCCAACACCACCTCCGCCCCATACCGTCGAGTCGCCTCGGCCTTTACCAGCGTGGCCAACCTGGGCATGAACACGGTCGCCGGACACCCCAGCAGCGCAGCCGCCAGTGCCACGCCCTGCGCATGGTTTCCGGCCGAAGCCGCGACCACACCCCCCTGTCGCTGCTCCGGGCTGAGGAGCGCGACCCGGTTGTATGCGCCGCGGATCTTGAAGGATCCTGTGCGTTGAAGGTTTTCGCACTTGATGAGCACGGGGCCGCCGACGTATTCGGAGAGGGCACGGGAGCGATCCAAGGGGGTGTTGACAGCTATCCCGTCGAGGCGCCGGCGCGCGTCTTGTATCTCCGGCAGCCCGACCAGCTCCTTGGTTGCCATTCTCAGATCGTGCCATGCAATCCTCGATTGCACGCGACGATGGGCGCATGAGCGCCTGGTTTCCCACCTCGTGGCAGGAGCACCCCGCCGCCCAACAACCGGACTGGCCCGATCCCACCGCCCTGGACACCGTGCTCAAGGAGCTTCACGGCCGGCCTCCGCTCGTCTTCGCAGGCGAGGCGCGCACCCTGCAGGCGGCCCTGGCGAAGGTGGCTCGGGGCGAAGCCTTCATGCTGCAGGCGGGGGACTGCGCAGAATCCTTCAGCGACTCGTCCGCCGACGGCATCCGGGACAAGCTCAAAGTCATCTTGCAGATGTCGGTCGTGTTGACCTACGCGTCCGGGCTTCCGGTGGTCAAAGTGGGCCGCATCGCCGGTCAGTTCGCCAAGCCGCGCACATCGTTTATCGAGCAGCGAGGAGACGCTGTCCTCCCCGTGTTCCGGGGCCACGCGGTCAACGATGCGGCATTCGACACCGAATCCCGGCGCGCCGACCCCCGCCGCCTGTTGTCCGCCTACAACCAATCGGCATCGACACTGAACCTGATCCGCGCCCTCACCAAAGGAGGCTTCGCCGACCTGAGGCAGATCCATGTCTGGAATCAGGAGTTCGTCGCGGCGAGCAAACAGGGTCAACGGTACGAAGCCATTGCGCACCAGATAGATCGATCGCTCCGTTTCATGGCGGCTTGCGGGATCAACCTCGAGACCGATGCATCCCTGCATGAGGTCGACTTCTACATCTCGCATGAGGCGCTGTTACTTGGTTACGAGGAAGCTCTCACACGGCAGGACAGTCTCACCGGTGACTGGTACGACTGCTCTGCCCATCTCCTGTGGATCGGCGAGCGTACCCGACGAATCGACGGCGCTCATGTCGCGTTCCTGTCCGGAGTCAAGAATCCAATTGCCTGCAAGCTGAGCGCGGCGGCCACTCCGGACGACGTGATGAGGCTGTGCGACACGCTCAACCCGGACAACGAACCGGGCCGGCTCACCTTCATCGCCCGCATGGGCGCCGACAAGGTCGGGGATGCCCTTCCACCCCTGGTCGATGCAGTGCAGGCGGGCGGGCGAAAGGTTGTGTGGACCTGTGACCCGATGCACGCCAACACCTTTGTGACCTCGTCCGGTTACAAGACGCGCCGCTTGGCCGACATCATGGTCGAGATCAAGCGCTTCTTCGCCGTGCACCACGCGGCGGGAACGGTCCCCGGTGGAGTGCATCTCGAGCTCACCCACCAAAATGTCACCGAATGCCTCGGCGGTGCAGAGGAGATCTTCGATCACGACCTGGCACACCGGTACGAGGCTCTTTGCGATCCCCGGTTGAACGCACGCCAGTCCCTCGATCTGGCGTTCGAGATAGGGGCGATGCTACAAACGTAGCCCTTCGCTGCTCATCTTCCCCGGAGGCGCGTGACCCCGGGATGTCCGGACAACAAGAGTGCCGAGGTCGCCAGGGCCACATGCGAGAAGGCTTGAGGGAAGTTGCCCACCTGCCTCCCGAGGTGCGGATCGTATTGCTCGGCCAGCAACCCGACGTCGTTGCATAACGCCAGCAGACGCTCGAAGATCTCCTGGGCTTCGGCGCGCCGGCCGAGTAGGACGAGGCAATCGACGAGCCAAAAGCTGCACAGCAGGAACATGCCCTCTCCCGGAGGCAATCCGTCGGGTGCCTTTTCGGAGTCGTAACGCAGAACCAGCCCGTCGTCGGTCATCAGATCTTTCTCTATGGCGTCGATCGTGCTCTGCATCTTCTCGTCTTTGGCCTCGATGAATCCGACGAGAGGCAGCACCAACAGGCTGGCGTCCATGTCCTCGGAGCCGTAGGCCCGCACGAAGCAGGTCCCGTTGCGCCCCAGACCCTCGGCCATGACCTCGTCTCTGATCTGGCTCCGCGTCTTTTTCCAACTTTCGACCGGACCATCGAGGCCGAAGCTCTCGACGGCAGAGACCGCACGGTCCAGCGCCACCCACGCCATGACCTTGGAGTGAACGAAGTGCTGAGGTCCCGACCGGACCTCCCAGATGCCCTCGTCCGGCTCCTGCCAGTGTCTGCAGACGTGCTCGATGATGGCCTTCTCGAGATCCCACGCCTTCTGGGGCGTCGCTATGCCGGCCCGGCGCGCCGAATGCATCGAGTCCAGGACCTCTCCGTGCACGTCCAGTTGGAACTGGTCCACCGCAGCGTTGCCGACGCGCACGGGTTTGGACGCCTCGTAGCCGGCCAGCCAGTCGAGCTCCAGCTCGACCAACCGGCGCTCGCCCATGACCCCGTACATGATCTGGAGATCGTCCGGATCGCCTGCCACCGCGGTATGGAGCCAGTCCCGCCACTCCCTCGCCTCCGAGGTGTAGCCGTGTTCGAGCAGCACGTCGAGCGTGAAGGTCGCATCACGAAGCCAGCAGTAGCGATAGTCCCAGTTCCTCACGCCACCGATGGCTTCGGGGAGCGAAGTGGTCGGTGCGGCAACGATCCCTCCGGTGGGGGAATAAGTGAGGGCTTTGAGCGTCAGAAGGCTGCGCAGCACCGCATCGCGATAGTCACCGGTGTAATGGCACTTGCGCGTCCATTTCCGCCAGAACCTGTCGGTTCGCTCGACGAACTCGTGGCAGGACTGGGTGTCCACCTGTTGGGCTTTGACATGAGAGGAGTGATAGCGCGCAACGAATCCCAGGGATTGCCCCGGTTCCACGACGAAGTCCGCCGTGGCACCGCCGGGCGCGAGGGTCAGTGGCGCGTCTGCTGCCAAGCGGAGAGCATCCGGTCCACCCACCGCCTCGATCGCATCACCCTCCCAGGTGATCCACGGAACGATGTGGCCGTAATCAAAGCGCGGCCTGAAGTCCATGGTCATGGGCACGCTGCCGGACAGACCGTCCACGACACGCACGATGACATCTTGAGTGTAGATCTTGCGGGGGCTGTCGGGTCGTGTCCCGCGTTCGAAGGGCAGGCAGTCGGTCAACCGGACGCGGCCCTCGGGAGACTCGAAGACGGTCTCGAGCACGAGGCTGTGATTGCGGTACGAGCGGGAGACCGATAGGACTTCGGAACGTGGAGCGATGCACCACCTGCCGCCTTCGTGCTCGTCGAGAAGAGCGCCGAAGCAGGATGGCGAATCGAAGCGAGGAAGACACAACCAGTCGATGGAACCCCCACGCGACACCAGGGCGGCCGAGTGCGTATCTCCAATGAGAGCGTAGTCCTCGATGCGGCTCAGTGTGCGCCTTCCCCCAGGCGTCTAACGTCGGGCGGCATCACCGGAGCACGACGGGTGGAAGGGCAAAACGCGTTTCGGCGGCACGTTCCACCGCGTCCGTTTTCATGGCGCGACGGATGCGGCGGACATCTTTGAACAGGACGAGGGCATTGTGGTCACGGTGATCGGTGGTCCCCTGCGACTGGGCCAGCGCTCCGTCGAGCTCGGCCGTGACTCCCTGAAGGTGGGCGCGCAACTCTTCGAGCTCTGACTCGAGCTCGAAGATCCGTGTGACACCTGCGAGGTTCACGCCCTCTTGAGTTAGCTCCTGAATCCTTCTTAGACGCTCGATGTCGCGCTCCGAGTACCGGCGGGTGTTGCCCTGCGTGCGCTTCGGAGTCAGCAAGCCTTTACGTTCGTATATTCGAAGGGTTTGGGGATGCACCTCGGCGATCTCCGCAGCCACCGAGATGATGTAGATGGCTTTGTCGGGGCTTAATCCTCTGGGCTCCATGGCCTGTCCTCTACGAGGCCCTCGGGGTACGGCGGAGTTGCTGCTCGAGCCCCTCACGTGGGTTGGCCTTGTGCACCTCTGCGAACCGCTCGAGCGCCTCTTCCTCCGCCTTGCTCAGGCGCTGGGGGACCTCGATCTGGACCACCACGTAAAGGTCGCCGTGGCCCCCTGAGGCTCTTGGCAGGCCCCGCCCGCGTACGCGCAGCCTCTTGCCGTTGGGCGTCCCGGGTGGCAGCCTTACCGTGACCTCGTCGTCGAGCGTCGGAACGGTGATCTTCGCCCCGAGGGCGGCCTCCGGATAAGTCACCGGGACCTTCACCTCGAGACTCGAGTTGCCCGGCAGGGAGAAAACAGGGTGTGGCTCGACCCTGACCTTCACGAAAAGGTCGCCTGGGCCGCCGATGGGGTCGACTTCGCCCTTGTTGGCGACCTTGACCCTGGTGCCGTCGCCGACGCCCGCGGGGATTCTGGCGCGGCCCGTATCGGGCAGGGTCACGGTGGTACCGGCCACCGCCTCATCGAAGCTGATCGTTACCTCGGTTTCGGTATCGCGGCCCCGCCGGGGTGCAGACCGGCCACCCATACCGCCGAGCAGATCCTCGAACAGGCTTCCTCCGCCGCCGCCGAACACGTCACCGAGGTCACCGATGTTCACGCGCACACCGTCGCCACCGCGCCCGGGGCGAAAACCATAGAAGCGCTGTCCGCCCGCAGCGATCAACGAGCGCATCTCGTCGTACTCCTTGCGCTTGTCATCGTTCGACAGGATCGAATGGGCTTCGGAAATTTCCTTGAATCGTTGCTCGGCCTTTGCGTCTCCCTTATTGGCGTCCGGATGGTATTGCTGTGCAAGCTTGCGGTAGGCCTTCTTGATCGCCGCCTTGGAGGCCGACTCTTCGACCCCCAGGATCTTGTAGAAATCCTTGTCCGCCCATTCTCTTTGTGCCACGGGCCGCTCAGCCTTGCCCTTCGGTGGAGTCCGCGTCGTCGCGCAGGGCGACCGGTTCGGCGCCGGCGGCCTGCGTCTGCTCGACCGGCCGCGCCACGACGACCATCGCCGGGCGCACGACCTGGCCCTTCAGCCTGTAGCCCTTGCGATAGACGCTCACCGAGGTCGGTTCGTCTACATCGCCTGATTCCTTGGCCTCGACGGCTTCGTGCACGGTTGGATCGAAGGCGACGCCGTGTGCGGGGATCTCCTCGAGGCCTTCGTCGCCCAAGACCTCCTTGAACTGCCTGTGGACCAGCTCGATGCCGGCATCCCCCTCCCCTTCACCGTGGGCCAGCGCACGTTCGAAGTTGTCGAGCACGGGAAGCAGACGTTCGATCAGCCGCGCAGAGGCGCGCGATGCTGCAGCCGCCTGGTCGCGCATGACGCGTTTGCGGTAGTTGGCGAACTCGGCCTGGACCCGTCGCAGGTCATCGAGGTAGGAAACCTCTAGCGGTTGCTCCTGCGGGGGGCCATCTTCCTGCACCTCCACTTCGGTCTGTGCCGGTGCGGGTGCTTCTGCCACGGGGACCTCCGGCGCGCCGGCGGTGGGGCCGGGGGCAGGGCGCCCCTGGCCCGTTCCGCGCTTGTCACGCACGGGGATGCCGTCGCCCGTTCCCTGCATCAGGCGCTCTGCTCGCCTTCGTCGACAACCTCTGCGTCGACGACGTCGTCGCCGGCGGTCCCGCCAGCATCGCCCGGCTGGGTCTGGGCCCGTTGGTAGAGCACCTCGGCGAACTTCTGCGACGCCGTCAGCAACTGCTCGCTCGTGTGGCGGATGCGCTCGACGTCGGAGCCCTTCATGGCCTCCCGGGCGTCGTTCAGCGCGTCCTCGACCAACTTCAGGTCCGCTGCCTCGAGCTTGTCCCCGTGCTCCTTGAGCGTCTTCTCCGTCTGGTAGATGACCGAGTCGGCCTGGTTCTTGGCGTCGGCCTCCTCGCGTCGTCTGCGGTCCTCGTCGGCGTGCTCCTCGGCGTCCTTCATCATCTTGTCGATCTCGTCACTGGCGAGCTTGGTTCCGCCGGTGATGGTCATCGACTGTTCCTTGCCGGTGCCCAGATCCTTGGCCGACACGTTGACGATGCCGTTGGCGTCGATGTCGAAGGTGACCTCGACCTGCGGCATGCCGCGCGGCGCCGGAGGCAGTCCGACGAGCTGGAACTTCCCGAGCGACTTGTTCCGGTAGGCCATATCGGCCTCGCCCTGCAACACGTGGATCTCGACCGACGGCTGATTGTCCTCTGCCGTGGTGAAGACCTCGGAGCGCTTGGTTGGGATGGTGGTGTTGCGCTCGATCAGCCGGGTGAAGATGCTGCCCTTGGTCTCTACGCCCAGCGACAAGGGAGTGACGTCGAGGAGCAGAACGTCCTTGACCTCGCCCTTGAGGACTCCGGCCTGAATCGCTGCACCCACCGCGACGACCTCATCCGGGTTGACGCCCTGGTGCGGCTCCTTGCCGCCGGCCAGATCCGTGACCAGCTTGCGGACCATCGGCATACGGGTCGAGCCCCCGACGAGTATGACGTGGTCGATGGCTTCGACGCCGACCCCGGCATCCCGGATCGCCTGGTTGAACGGCCCCTTACAGGCCTCCAACAGGTCCCCGGTCATGCGCTCGAACTCGCTCCGGGAGAGCGTCAGCTCGAGGTGCAGCGGGCCCTGCTCGTTCGCGGTGACGAAGGGGAGGTTGATGGTCGTCGTCTGCGCCGAGGACAGCTCGATCTTGGCCTTCTCGGCGGCCTCCTTGAGGCGCTGCATCGCCATCTTGTCCTTCGAGAGATCGACGCCGTTCTGGTCCTTGAACGTCTTGACCAGGTGATCCATGACCCGCTGATCCCAGTCGTCACCGCCGAGGTTGGTGTTGCCCGAGGTCGACTTGACCTCGAACACGCCCTCGCCGAGGTCGAGCAGGGACACATCGAAGGTTCCACCGCCGAGGTCGAAGACCAGGATCGTCTGCTCGGTCTCGCTCTTGTCGAGCCCGTAGGCGAGCGCAGCAGCGGTGGGCTCGTTGATGATCCTCAGTACCTCGAGGCCTGCGATCTGGCCCGCCTCCTTGGTGGCCTGGCGCTGGGCGTCGTCGAAGTAGGCCGGCACCGTGACGACCGCCTCGGTCACCCGGTCGCCGAGGTAGGCCTCTGCGTCGGACTTGAGCTTTTGCAGGATTCGGGCGGATATCTCCTGAGGCTTCCACGCCTTCCCGTCGATGTCGGTGGTCTCGTCCGAGCCCATCCGGCGCTTGATCGACCGGACCGTCCTGTCGGGGTTGGTGATGGCCTGGCGCTTGGCGACTTCGCCCACCAGGATCTCGCCGCCCCTCGACCAGGCGACCACCGACGGAGTGGTGCGTGCGCCCTCTGCGTTGGGTATGACGGTGGGCTCTCCCCCCTCGAGGGAGGCGGCCACCGAGTTGGTCGTGCCGAGATCGATTCCTACTGCCTTGGCCATTTCTGCTCCTCTACTGTCGTTGTGTAGCGGCCTCTTACCCGGGAACCTCGAGACTCAAGCGCCCCTGGGATCAAACCTGAGTGGCTCTCAGTATGGCAACTTGAGTGCCTCTTTGTCAACTTATACTTCGGGCCGAATCCGCAGGGCCGGTAAACGGCGGTGGCCCTATACTTCTGCCCCTCCAGTGTGCTCGATCCGGCGGCCCCCCGGGGGGCGCCGCCATCGGAGGTAGCCCAGCTGTTCGAACGCCTCGCCATCACCGGACTCATGCTGCTCGCCGCGGTGATCTGGGCGCGCCGGGTCGCACGGTTGTACGGACTCTTGGGCCTCGGCGGGCCGGACGATCGCAGGCCTAGGCACTGGGGGGAAAAGCTCAAGCAGCAGGCCGTGGTCGTCCTCGGGCAGCGCAAATTGCTCCAATGGACCGTTCCGGGCGTGATGCACGCCCTCATCTTCTGGGGCTTCCTGGTGCTCTTGACGACGATCGTCGAGGCCTTCGGCGCCGTCTACCAGGACGGCTTCCATCTCCCCTTGATCGGGCGGTGGGGTCCGCTCGGGCTCCTCCAGGACATCTTCATAGTTGCGGTGCTGGCGGGATTGAGCATGGCGGTTGCGATCCGCAAGCTCCAGCGTCCGGGGCGGTTCAAAGGATCCCACCTGCGCGAAGCCGATTTCATTCTCGGCGCCATCGCCGCGATCATGGTCACGGTGCTGCTGTCCCGGGCGGCCCAGATCGCTCTCGGGTTGTTCCCCTACGACACCCGGTGGACGCCGGTTTCACAAATGGTGTCTGCGCCGTTCGACGGGATGTCGCCACCATCCCTGGGCGTCCTCGAGACGCTGTTCCTGTGGGTCCACGCCCTCTTGATCCTGGGCTTTCTCGTGTACCTCACCTACTCGAAGCATCTCCACATCGTCACGGCTGCCATCAATGTGCTCTTTACCTCAGAACGGCCGAAGGGCGCGCTCAGGCCGATGCACCTGGACGTGGAGAACATGTCCGAAGACACGGTCCTGGGGGCGGGTGTGGTGACGGACCTAACATGGAAGCAACTGCTCGACCTCTACACCTGCACCGAATGCGGTCGCTGCCAATCACAATGCCCCGCCTGGGCAACGGGTAAGCCGTTGTCTCCCAAGCTGCTGATCATGGACCTGCGCGACAATCTCTTCGCCGCCGGTCCCGCGCTCCTTGCCGCTAAGAAGGAGGGTCCAGAGGCATGGGCGGCGGCGGTTGCCGAGCTCCCCGCCCTCAACCCCGACGTCGTCGAGGACGAGGCCGTGTGGGACTGCACAACCTGCGGGGCCTGTGTGCAGGCATGTCCGGTGAACATCGAGCACATCGACACGATCGTCGACATGCGGCGCAACCTGGTCATGAGCGAATCGCGTTTTCCCAAGGAGATGCAGGGTGCGCTGCAGAACCTCGAGACCTCGGGCAATCCCTGGGGGCAACCCGCCGGCGCGCGCCTCGACTGGACCAAAGGGGGCCGGGAGCAGACCCCCCTGGACATTCCCCACATCAGCGAAGCACCCGACGCGGAGGTCTTGCTGTGGGTTGGTTGTGCGGGGGCATTCGACGACCGCAACAAGAAAGTCCTCTACGACTTTGCCCGGCTGCTTCAGGTCGCCGGTCTCAGCTTTGCGATCCTGGGTTTAGACGAGGTTTGCAACGGCGATCCGGCGCGCAGAGTGGGGGCGGAGTACATCTACCAGATGCTTGCCGAGCAGAACATCGAACAGCTGAACTCGCACGGGGTGAAGAAGATCGTCACCGCCTGCCCTCACTGCTTCAACACAATCGCCAATGAGTACCCTGGGTTCGGCGGCGCCTTTGAGGTAGTTCACCACACGGAGCTTCTGGCGCAGCTCATCAGGGAGGGACGGCTGCAAGCGGCGCGCCCTTTGGCCAAAAAGATCACCTATCACGATCCCTGTTACAACGCGCGCCACAACGACGTGTGGAAAGGCGCCCGCGAGGTCATCGCATCGATCCCAGAGGCGGACTACGGGGAGCTTCATCGCCACGGGCACTCGACCTTTTGCTGCGGTGCAGGTGGCTCGCGCATGTGGATGGAGGAGCGCATGGGCAAGCGGATGAACATCGAGCGCACCGATGAGGCCATCGCGTCCGCATCAGACACCGTTGCGGTCGGCTGTCCTTTCTGCAACATCATGCTCTCGGACGGAGTAACCGAACGGCATGCGGACTCCGAGATAGCGGTGCGAGATGTGGCCCAGCTGCTGCTCGAGTCGGTCGAGGGGGCCGAAACGGCGGCTCAGTCGGTCGAGAAGTTCTCGAAGTAGCGCGACGGCGTCGGGCCTCGCTGCCCCTGGTACTTGGAGCGCGCTCCGGCAGATCCGTAGGGATCGTCGGCAGCGGAGCTCAACTCGAAGAAGCTGATCTGGCCAATCAGCATCCCCGGGTAGATCGTTATCGGTAGGCTGGCGACGTCGGAAAGCTCAAGGGTGAGATGCCCTTCGAATCCTGGGTCGACGTATCCAGCAGTCGAGTGGATCAACAAGCCGAGGCGTCCCAGCGAGCTCTTACCCTCGAGGCGCGCCACCAGGTCGTCCGGGAGTCTGACGCACTCCTTGGTCGACCCGAGCACGAACTCGTTGGGATGGAGAATGAAAGCTTCCTCGTCGGGCACCTCGATCAACTCCGTCAGGTTCTCCATCGGCTTCTTTACGTCGATGTAGGGGTGGCGCGCATTGTGAAAGGTGCGAAAGAGGCGGTCGACGTGGAGATCGACCGACGCGGGCTGGACATCGGAGGCGGCGAAGGGCTCGATGCCGATCCGCCCGGAGGCGATCGCTTCGCGTATGTCGCGATCCGAAAGAATCATGGGACCCCCAGGCGGTGGCGGAGTGGCCCGGAGTCTACCGGGCTGGGTTGCTCAGCCGATGCGTACGTACAGGTAGTTCTCGGTGATGCCGTAACCGACGAACGTCAGAGTCAGCGCTGCGCTGATCACGAGGGCGACGATGTGACCGTACTTGCGTCTGACCGTCACAGCGCCGGACCAGGCTTCTTCCCTTCGCTCCAGCCGAACCTCGAACAACGCCGCAGCGCTCAGGAGCAGCGCCACCACGGGACTCAAGACCGTAATGGCCTCAACCACGTCGTTCGAGAAGAAGCCCTCCAGAGGATCGAAGAGGAAGCCTTGTCCAAAACCGTACTTGAGCACCGCGGCGGCAAGAAAAACCAGTCCCGGCAGCGTGATTGCTTGAGTTACCGCAGCAGGGGTCCTGGTGAATGGGTTGTGCACGACTACTCCTTCCGAGGTCAGTTGCGAGTGCAGGTGGGCATCCAGTGCGCCGTCCACGAGGTCGAGCACGATCCGGGGTGTCGGTCGGGTTTGCTCGAGCATCGCTTCGAGCTCCGCGCCGTAGCGATTGCGCCAGCGTCGGGGATAGAGGCGAACAAGCCGTCTCATGTGAGACCCAATCGTTGCAGGCCCGTTGCGGCCACCTCTTGCAGCTGTCCGAGCTGTGCAGCGAGGGCCTCCGATCCGGCCGGGGTCAACCGGTAGGGGCGCTTACGGTCCTCGGTGTCGAGAGGCTCGACCAGACCCCGCTTTTCGAGGCGGGCGAGGGCCGCGTAGAGGGTCCCCGGACCCAGGCGCACGTCCCACCGGCTCTCGATCTCCTCCATGATTGCGTAGCCGTGCTTGGGCCGGCCGGCCACGCTGACCAGGATGAGGAGGGCGGGCTCGAGGAACCGGCCGAGCTGAGACAGCGTCGATGGCATGGACTTTCGGTCCTCCATTACCTATTAGGAAGCTTATTACGTCGTACGTACTACGTGACACGATACATGCAGAGGTCGAAGTCGTCAACCTTGGGGGGACGTGGTATCTACAAAAGAGGCCAGGCGGGTGTAGCTCAATGGCAGAGCTCTAGCTTCCCAAGCTAGTGACGGGAGTTCGATTCTCCTCACCCGCTCGCTGAAAAACGCATAGGACTCTCTCAGCGCTCTCGTGTCTTCGACAGTCACCACCGAGCTGCACGGCCACGAGATGAGCGCAGCGGCCTTCGCAGGGCAGGTGCACGACCAGTCTTGGCCGGGGGTGTAGCGCACTTCGTACAGATGCCCCGACTCTGACGGGAGCGCCCATCATCTCTCGCCTCCTACGCCACGTGGCATAGAAAGGATGGTTGCTCTCGCCTGGTTCCAGCACTGGATCAGCTCTGCTTGTCGGCTGAGGTGTGAGGCTCTCAGCGTCTCGGGTGTGGTATCGCAGATGAACTGGGCGCCGAGCACAGAGCAACAGAGCACGGCGGCAGGCAGTGCGTCTGAGGGCACGGCGCGCAGAGCTTGTGTCTGTTTCGCCTCGGCGTCATCGAAGTACCACACCGTCGAGACGCTCAAGAGGCCCCCTCACCGGATGTGATCCGTATGCCCGTGCACGAAGGCGGCTTCACGCGGACCTACGTGAGATAAGCTGCGAGGCATTCAAAGGCCCGTTGGCCCGGATGCAGCGAACGAGGAGGAAGACGAATGGCGATCAAGTCAATCGTCGAGATGAAGGCGAAGCCCGGAAGGCGCGACGAGCTGTTGAGCACGCTGCAGCAGATGTCAGCCGGGGATGCGCCGGGTTTCATCGCCGCGCAGCACTTCCACAACATCGAGGATGAAGACACTGTCATCGGTATCTACGACTGGAAGTCGAACGAGGAGCGTTTGGCATGGTCACAGTCGGTCGCCCCTGGCACGCGGGAACAGTTGATGGAAGTGCTCGCAACGCCTATGC
>JALZIQ010000069.1 GCA_030860205.1 Actinomycetota bacterium
TGGTCTTTGCCGGGGTGGTGTTGTGGATGACGACCCGCCCAGAGCGCGCCGAACCAATCCAGATGGAACGCTCCCAAGGCGCCGCAGAAAACGGGGCCACAAGAGAAAGCCCCGAGAGCCGGCCAAAAGTGCGCCCGACCAAAGCCGAGGCCAAAAACATATTACGAGGTCTCCAGGAACTCGTGCTTGAGGCAACGAGAAAACGGGACCTGCCCACCCTCTCAAGAGCCCTTGCGCCGGAAGGGACATCGTTTGAGCCAGCCTCGAAATCCATTCGGAGGCTGTTGCGGGATAACGTCTTGGACAAAACTAGATTTCGATCGACTGATGTCCGGGTTCTCAAGGTTGGAACGGAACGAATCCGAGTTGAGGAAGAGCGTCGTTTGCTTCCTTGCTTTGTGACTGAACAAGGCGTGGATGTAACCCAAGGTCCGCCCGCTGTGAGGCAAGTAACCATCTGGTCACTCCATCGTTTCGGGCAGGAGTGGCTTATAGAAAGCGCGGAGGTCAAGAAGCAGCAACTCCTTGGGAGAAGCACTCGTGACTGCCCCTAGATTGTCGATTGTGGCCTCATGCTGCTACCTCGTACTTGTACTAACGCCTATGGGTTCTGCTAGAGGTGAAGAGCATCAGCGCCATCCGTGGGCACAGCAACTGGACAGGGGGGCAGGAGGGGTGGCGGCGGGTGCGTCGATCTCATATTCAACCCAAGTCCCGATCGAGGGATCGGCTGGCGACCCGGGATCTGCAACCGTGGGTTCAGTAACCGACTTGTCACCCTCGCCCAACTCTCGGGCACCGATGCCAACAATGGTGGGATATGACATTGGCGCTGGGTATGTTGCTCCGGCTTATGTTCCTCCTCCTAACTGTCGCAGTGTTTATTTCCAGGCCCTCCTCACTCCCGGCTACCTCACGGGCACCGACTGTGTCCTGCCCCAGAGCCCCTCCTCCCCCGCGGCCCCCGCCGGCTCACAGGGCGGTGCAACAACGGCCGCCGACTCTCCTCCTTCTGCCGAAGAGCTCGCCTTGATTGCTGCGGACAAGGCCATGGCCCTGGCGCCCTCACCGGTGATCGAGGTGGCTCCGGAGCAGATCGGCCTCACGGGGCTCGATTCGTTCTTCTGGCTCGCCGAGGCTCCGGGCCCCATCACCGCCACCGCGGGAGTCTCCGGCCTCACCGTCACCGCAGAGGCCCACCCCGTCGAGTACGTCTGGGATTTCGGAGACGGACAGGAGAAGGTGACCACCGAGCCCGGACGCCCCTGGACGAAGGCGTCGGAGGGCAGCATTTCCCACCTGTACGAAACCAAGGGCAGCTATGACCTCGGCGTAGAGATCGTCTGGAGGGCGCGTTGGCGGACCGACGACGGTAGGTGGCAGCAACTCGGTGTGTTCTCGAGCTCCGCCGGCGAACCCTACCCCGTCAAAGAGGTTGTCTCGGTTCTCGTCTCGACCGAACGATAAGGGCAGTGCGCTAAAAAGCGCTATCACCCCTCGGACGGCCTCTACAACGAACAGAAGGGAATCGATCACGTTCATCCCGCGCCTGTTCACCAACTCGATTGTCTGTTACCGGGCAACCGGCGATGAGGGCACTCCGTAGGGTGGAAGAGGCCGTGCAGGGCTAACCTTGTCCAAACGCAGCCGACAGGGGGTGGTGACCGTCGACACAGGGCGCTATGCAGATTGGGTCGAGCGCTACATCAAGGCATGGAACTCGAACGCTCCCGACGACATTGCGGCTCTCTTCACCGAGGATGGCCAGTACCAGACGGAGCCCTACGCCGAACCGTGGCGGGGCCGGGACGCAATAGTCCGGGGATGGCTCGACATCAAAGACGAACCCGGCCAAACCGATTTCAGCTATCAAGTCATTGCAGCCGAAGGCGACCTCGGGATCGTCAAAGGAGAGGCTACTTACAAGAACCCGGCAGCCCAGTACAGCAACCTATGGGAGATCAGGCTCGATGCCGGGGGACGCTGCACCGAGTTCGTCGAGTGGTGGATGAAGCAGCCCTAGGGCTATGCGCCTAAGGAGCGAGCGGCCGGTACCGTCCTCGGAAGTTCACAAGCGGTTGATCGAGCTCTGCGGTCTCTATGCGCTCGATCTCGCCCCATACAAGTTGCCCGTAGCCGGCCGGGGATGCTTTCGAGTAGCGGCAGAAGGCTCGGCTGGGATTCTCGACAAGGACGGGCCCCCAATCAGATTCCTCGACGTCGAGGCCGGCGAACGTTCCTCCGGGACTGGGCCGAAGGCCCGCGAATGTGTCGGCCAGGATCCGATCCTTCCGCTCCAGAATATGCACGACGAACGCCCCGCTGCTCTGAATCGCGTCCCATAACTCGGTAAGATCGTTCATCAACCCGAAGATCGTCGACGGTTCCGCCACCATCACCGATGAAACGGTAAGCCCAGCCGGCTCCTCAAGGCTTCCTGCAGTCCACACGGTCACACCGGACGCGAGCCTGCCACGAAAGCGCCTTACGGGCGACCTTGACTCGGGGGAGTCGGCAAAGGGATCACTGCCTCCGATGCTCATCCGGCGTCAATCCTCTCGGGAGCCGGCGGGTCCCGCCGATCTACCGGTCGACTTCCTCGCTTAATGATCGAGCGCACCGCCGAAAATCCTGCCGATCTGTGGAGCTGGTAATGCAGGAGCCGAAGCGCCGGAGATCGTCCTGGTGGTCGGTAAGGAAGACGCCGATTCTGACCGTGAGAAACACGGCGATGGCGATCGCGAGCAACCCTGTTATCAAGCCGGCAAGGGCTTGGCCGCGATTGGTCGCCTCGCCCCGGGAGGCGCGCCTCATACCGATGATTCCCAGGATGATGGCGATCAAGCCCAGGACGGCCGCGATCGGAAAGAACAAAACGAGGATTGCTAAGACCAGGCTCACCACCCCGAAAACCAGAGCGGCAACGCCAACGCCGTTGCGGGCCCGGCTTTCTGTGTGAGAGTCCTGCGGCGGTCCCGACTGAGTCACGCGATCGTCGCCCGCTGTGCTTGCCAACGCTTTGCCTTCCTGAGATAGGAGCTTGATTTTCGTGCCAGTAGAAACGACAGCGGTGCCTCTGGTCAAGCGACAAGGCGTAGGGCCGCTGCCCCCGGATCCGGGTTTGGATACATCGATAAGGATGCCCTCCAAGCACCCTCACATCAAGGAGAATGAACCGAGACAAAGAAAATGGAGCAACCGCGGACAGGACGTTTGGATCGGGCGCAGGGGCACGAGAGCACTAGACTGATCCCATTCATTAGATTGCTGAAGGTGGACATGACTCGCACGGTGTTGATAACCGGTGGAACCGGACCCTTGGGGAAAGCCGTGACCCGGCGTTTCGTGGAAGACGGACACCGGGTTGCGGTCACCCGGCGGACCGCAGAGGAGATGGAAGGTCTGTCGGATCTGACCGGCCGGTTGACACTTGTCGAAGCCGACGTCACCGACAAGGCCTCCGTTCAGGCGGCCGTCGATAATGTCTCCGCCCGTCTCGGCTCCATCGAAGTACTTACGCACCTTGTCGGCGGCTGGAAGGGCGGCGAGCCGGTTGAGGAGCACTCCCTCGAGACGTGGGACCGGATGCTGGAACTCAACCTCCGCTCCGCCTTCTTGTGCTGTCGTGCGGTACTGCCCGCAATGCAAGAAGGCGGGTGGGGCCGAATCGTCCTGGTCTCGGCGCGCGCCGCCCGCAGCGGTCGCTCCGGGCAGGCCGGCTATGCGGTGGCCAAGGCCGGAGTCGCCGTCCTGGCGGAAACCATCGCCGAGGAGAACAGAGGAAGTGACGTTACGGCCAACGTTGTGGCGCCCTCGACCATCGACACACCCGCCAACCGAGATTCGATCCCCCGTGCAGACCCGAAAGTTTGGGTGCCACCCGCCGACTTGGCGGCAAGCGTAGCGTTCCTGGCATCCGAGGAGGCGGGCCAGCTCCGAGGAGCATGGCTGCCGGTGTTCGGCTCCGCCTGAGGGCGGATCGTGAGGCTTCCGCCACCGCATGAAGCTTGCTAAGGTCGCGGTTGAAAAAAAGGCGCGTTTTGGCGCCCGGACAATGGAAAGCAAAGAAGGAGTCTCGACTACAAGGAGGAGGCAGGCATGGGACAGCGCGACAACAGACCGGAAAAGAGGAAGAAAGAAAGCAGCGACGCGTGGTCAGGGCATCTCTCGACAAGAATGAGCGTCGTGACAGGCAGGATCGTCCCGACCGTTCGACAAAGGTCGAGAAAGATCGAGAACGCG
Organism: Actinomycetota bacterium; assembly: GCA_030860205.1. GTDB lineage: Bacteria > Actinomycetota > CADDZG01 > CADDZG01 > WHSQ01 > JACDDL01. The sequence goes on from JALZIQ010000069.1 coordinate 4,243, forward strand.
AGCAGAATGATCCTGCCCGCGAGCAAGGTCCGCGAAACCGACAGGCTAGCAGTGCGCCACAGGGTTCGAGCTTTCCATGGGTGGCCGTCATTGTCATCCTGATCGTCATAGCCGCTGCGGTGTATTTCCTCTTTCTTCGGTAGTGCCCCGCTAACTCCGGGGGTGCAAACCCACTCCCCACCATCCAGGACATGCCGACTTCCCTCTCTGGAATCCCAGGGCGCGTCATAGAAGCCCGTTGCCGTCCATTGTCGAACTCATCGAGTGCTCGTGTACTTCGTTGCCACACTGAAAGAGTGGAGGGCCCAAGGCTTTGAGCGTAGACAACGTTACGGACGAAAGACCTTCACGGCTTCAGCGCCTAGCCCAGCTCGCCCTCATCGCCATAGGTGACCGGTTCAACATATTTCTACTACAAGGCATACACGCACGCCCGAGGATCGATCATCGTCTGTTCATGGATGCAACCTTCTGGCTGACCAGCCTGGATTACGTCAGAAACACAACCGCGGAGTTGCTAAGCCGTGAGGTCTATGAGCGAGGTATCCCGGGGGCTATCGCCGAGGTCGGCGTTTATCAGGCCAACTTTGCTGCGCTCTTGAACCATCACTTCCCAGAAAGAACCCTCTACCTGTTCGACACCTTCGAGGGCTTCGATGCACGCGATGTCCACATCGATAGAACCCAAGGGTGGACATCAGTTCCCCAAGATTTCGATGGCACCTCGATAGCAACCGTGATGAGCAAGCTTCCTCACCCTCACAATGTGAAGGTGCAAGCGGGGTGGTTCCCCGAATCGGCGAATGGTTGCGAAGACGAAACGTTTTGTCTGGTCAGTATTGACGTTGACCTATACCAACCGATACTTGCGGCACTGAGGTGGTTCTACCCGCGTCTGAGTCCAGGAGGCTACCTTCTTGTCCACGACTACAACAACGATGAGTACATGGGCGTGAAGCACGCGCTCCGCCGGTTCGGGGAGGAAACCGGTGTGACCTGGTCCCTGCTTCCGGACCGGCGCGGCTCGGCCATCATTACCAAAGGAAACGGCAACCCCACCCAATCAAGAAGAAATGTGGCCAATGACTAGCAAGTTTACCGAACTTGTTGTGGATTGCTCGGATCCCCGGCGACTGGCCGACTTCTGGGCAGCGGTCCTCGACTTCAAGGTGACCGAAAAAGACGACGACGAAATCCTCATCGAGGGCCCAGAAGGCTCGGGTCCGGGTCTTCTCTTCACCAAGGTGCCCGGTCCAAAGGAGGGCAAGAACAGGATTCACATCGACGTCAGCCCGCGTGACCGAGAGCAAGAAGAGGAGGTGGCTCGAATTCTCGAGCTCGGCGCAAAGACAATCGACATAGGCCAGGGGGAGCAAAGTTGGGTTGTGATGGCCGACCCCGAAGGCAACGAGTTCTGTGTGCTGCGCACGAGAAGACCGTGACCGATTCCAGCAGGCAGTTCGTGCTTCCCCCGCTGCTGCTCCTCGACGTCGACGGAGTGCTCGCTCCCTTCCAGGGCGACGTCCTCAGCATGAGCCGTGTGGGCGGTGAGGGGTTCCGTCGTGTCGACCTGGACCCACAAAGTGGGTTGAGGGAAACCTTTCTGTGGGTTTCCGACGCCAACAATGAGCGACTGAGGAAACTGGGTGACTCTTTTGAGATTGTCTGGGCTACGGGCTGGGCGGACAGCGCGAACCGCGTTATCGGTCCGCTTCACGCTCTGGAGGAGCTACCTGTGATCGAGCTGGACTGGACCTTCGAGACACCGACTTGGAAGCTCCCCTCTATCGAAGCCTTCGTGCCCCACAATCGCCCCTGTGTATGGGTCGACGACGACCTCGCGGAGGACGCCGAACGATGGGCGAATCGACGTCGGGCACCCACCCTTCTCGTGAGGTGCGAGCCCCACATTGGTCTGACAGACGAGCTAACGGAACGATGTCTCGAATGGGCCGTAGGACTCAGCCGGAGTACCTGATGCCCCATCGGCCCTTTAAGCGGGTCCCGCCGTGACGGGTTTTATCCAGTCCCGGACGATCTGCCGCGCGCTTCCCGAAACGACTCCCGCAACGGCAAGCCAGGTCACCTTTTTGGCGGTTGATGCTTGCTGGTGAACCTTTGGCACATCCTCGCCTGTAAAGCTTCGCCAGACGTAGGTCACCAAGCGGGTCGAAAGCTTGGCCGCCAGCACCCCTCCCACAGCAGCGAGAACCATCTGGGTACCCGTAGGTTCCTCGGGTATCGATCCATCCGGCTGCGGCAGTTCCTTGCCCATTCGCCCACCTTCCTCTCGATCCAGCAACGCGTAAGAACCCTCTCCTTGAGGCTGCTCGTCACCAGGGCCCTATGCATCCTCCGGGCTGCTCGTCTTCCCGGAGCCCTGGTCGGAGTCGCCGGGCCCCGTTTGCTGGGGAAGCGCAGGCTCGGGCGCAACGATCGGGTCCGGAGTAGCCTCGGGGTCGACGACGGCCTCAGGAGAGGCAATGACGTCGGGAACCCCTCCAGAGTGTCCACCTGGATGCTCCGAGCCCTCTGAGGGGTCCGCGTTTGCGTTCGTTTCGGAAGGCGCGGCGCCGTCCGGAGACATGTCGAAGACCGCCTCCTGGCCGTTGCCGCTCATCTCTTCGGGGGTCGGCCCCAAGTCGGGCTCCTCTACGACGACTGTCTCTTCGACAACCAGGGTCGACTCAACATCCATAGCCGGTTGGACACCGGCATCGAAGACCCCCTGTGACCCGCGCCGCCCCTTGCGCCACAGGTAATAGAGGCCGCCGCCGGCCACGAGAACCGCAGTGGAGGCCGTGACGGTCCGTGGGCTTCTCCCCCTGCCCCGAGCACTCTTCTGCTTCCCGAAGTCGCCTTCTGCCTGCTTCAACATCGCCGCTGTGCCTACAACAGCCAGAACGGCCCTGGGATTCAGTGGCATGACTTTCTCCCTCCGATAGCGATTGCGGTGATTCCTACCCAGACGGCAATCAAAGAATGCGGAATGCCTCAAGCGTCGACTGAAGGAGATACCAGCATTCTCAGGGATGGTAAGGGACCGCACCGCAAGAGAGTAGTAGATTCGGAGACGAACGAGCGGCCGCCGGAATCCAAGAACCGCTCGGGAGCTCAAGGCTGATTGGACAGGCAACGACAGGCGCTTTGCTTACAGGGTGTTGGCGATTCCGAAGGTCGCCGGGTCCACCTACCGCACGATAATCGCATTCGGTGCCATCGCGGCCCTTGTTTCGGCCTTCGTGTCGAATACCGCAACAACCGCCATGCTGTTTCCCATCGGCCTCGGGATCATGAACGCGTTGGCCGGTTTGGTTCACGATCAGTCGGACGAAGACACCAGCCGCTCCAGGCTGCGCTTCGGCACAGCTTTGATGCTCATGATCGCCTACGGCGCCAGCGTTGGGGGTCTTTTGACGCCGATCGGCAGCCCTCCCAATTTGATCGGACGGGAGTTTATCGAGACAGAGCTCGACACCACCATCTCTTTCTTTGACTGGGTTTTGACCGCAGCTCCGATTGTTTTCCTGATGTTCATCGCGCTCTGCGTTGTGCTCATCGTATTGAACCGCCCGGAGGTCAGAAAAATCGAAGGCGCCATCGTGATATCGGAGACTGCAAGCAACACAGCAAGCGTCGTCATCATCGTCCCCATCGTCCTCCCCATAGCCAGCGCCGCAGGGCTCGGGGCGCAAGCCTTGATCCCCGCCTTTGCGGCGATCTTCGGAGCCTCGTACGGTTTCATGCTGCCCGTTTCCACTCCACCCAATGCAATCGTGTACGGCAGCGGGATGGTGCCGATCACCAAGATGATCCGGTCGGGATTCGTGTTCGACGTCATCGG
>JALZIQ010000072.1 GCA_030860205.1 Actinomycetota bacterium
CCCCCCGAGAGCAAACGGGGGGTTCGGGGGGATTAGCCGGTCTCGACCGGCGGCCCCCCCGAGAGCAAACGGGGGGTTCGGGGGGATTAGCCGGTCTCGACCGGCGGCCCCCCCGAGAGCAAACGGCCGGAGGTCTGTTGGGTGGCGAAGCGGTACGACGAGACGATCGATGTCACTCCGGACCCGGAGGGTGGGCCGGTGGCGTTCCTCTGGCGCGGGCGGAGATACGAGATCGACCAGCACCTCACGGTGTGGCGCGAGGGCGGGGAATGGTGGAACAACGGGCACGGCAAGGTGCGGGACCGGGAGTACTACCGGGTTCTTGCCCGTCCGGCCGGGCTCCTGTCGACCGGAGACCTCGATGCCGACGGGTTCCTGCAATCGTTCTCGGCCGTCTACGACCTCTACCGGGACCGTGCCGGGGATCGCTGGCGAATGGCGAGGTTATGGGACTGACGGGCGCGCCGGTTCCCACACATCCCGGGCGGCGCACCGATCACCCGGGCTCCGGTGGAGATCGGGGACGGAGTGACCCGCCGGGATGAGCGGGTTCGCCCATCTCCATTGTCACACCACGTGGTCGTTGCTGGACGGGGCCGTCCCGGCCGAAACGCTTGCCCATGCTGCCGCAGAGGCCGGGTTCGAGGCAATTGCAATGACCGACCACGACGCGCTCACCGGCGCGGTGCGGTTCTCGAAGGCGTGCCGTGACGCCGGCGTCAAGCCCATCTTTGGGGCGGAGCTGACGGTCGGCCTTCCCGCCAAACCGGCACGGCCCGAGCACGTCACGGTCATTGCGCAGAACAAGGTGGGCTATGCCAACCTGTGCCGGCTCATCAGTGAGGCGCACCTGACAAATGAGCGCGGAGCGCCGCACACCTCGCTCGAGAGGATCGCACAACGCTCGGAGGGGTTGTTCGTGCTCTCGGGGTGCGGTCGCAGCGAAGTCGCGCGGCACGCAGCGGCCGGTGCTCTCCCAGAGGCGATCGCCGCAGCGCACAAATGGCGCGCCGCGATCGGCGACGGCTATCGCATCGAGGTGTTCGATCATCGCGGTTACGGCAACCACGCACTACGAGACCGCCTTCTGAGTATTGCTGCGCAGACAAGGACCCCGGCGGTTGCAACCAATGACGTTCACTACGTGACGCCCGAGGGCGCGGGCACTCACGAGCTTCTGCATGCAATTAAAGACATCGTCCCGTTGTCCCGAACCAGGGCCCTCCGGACCAACTCCGAGTACTTCATGAAGGATGCGCACGAGATGCGAAGCCTCTTCAGCGATGCATCAGAAGCGGCAGACGAATCCTTGCGCATTGCGGATGCCTGCGACTTCGATCTCGATCTCGAGGGCTACCACTTCCCGCAGATGCCGATCCCACAGGGACAATACCCTACGGGCATGCTCGCCCATCGCTGTCTCGAAGGGGCGCACCAAAGGTACGGCCGCCTTTCGAGGGAGATTGACGAGCGCCTCCAGCACGAGCTGAGGCTCATCTCTCGAATGGGGTGGGCGGCCTATTTCATCCTCGTAGCCGACATCGTCGACCATGTCCGAAAGGCGCTGAAGATCAGATGTGCGTGCCGGGGTAGTGCAGCAGGTTCACTCGTGTGCTACGTACTCGGCATCTCCGATGTCGACCCCGTTCGTTACAACCTGTTGTTCGAGCGTTTTATGAACTCGAGGCGCGACGAGCTTCCCGATATCGATGTCGACGTCGAGTCGCACCGACGCGAAGAGGTCCTCGGCTATATAGCGGCAACTTATGGCGCCGAACAGACCGCGGTTTGCTGCATGGTCGACACTTTCAGAGCGCGCCTTGCAATTCGCGAAGTCGGGAAGGCGCTGGGACTGCCCGCCGAAGAGATAGACCTCGTCGCAAAAGCGTTCCCTTATGTGCGCGCCCGGGACATCCCCCGCGCCCTCGAACAGCTCCCGGAACTGAAAGGATCCAACCTGAAGTCAGGCCAGCTCGACCAGCTCTTCGGGTTATGCCTCGCAATCGATGGATGGCCGCGCCATCTCGCGCTCCATCCTTCGGGCGTGATCTTGTCTTCGGCCGACCTCGCCGATCGCGTGCCGATGGAGTCGTCGTGGCAAGGCTTCACGATGCTCCAGGCCGATAAAGATGACGCCGAAGCCCTCGGGCTGGTAAAGCTCGATGTCCTTGGCGTGAGGATGCTGTCCTCGATCGCACATGCACGCGCTGAGATCGCCCGTACCGAGAACACAGAGCTGGACATCGACGCGCTCCCGCACGATGATCCGGTCACCTTCAACCTCATCTCGAGCTCACGCACACTCGGATGCTTCCAGATCGAGTCTCCCGGACAGCGCGAGCTGCTGGCGCGCTTTCAACCCAATCGCTTCGAGGATCTGATCGTCGACATCTCGTTGTTCCGTCCCGGGCCGGTCAAGTCGGACATGGTGTCGCCGTTCCTTGACCGCCGCCATGGGTTCGAGCAGGTGCGTTACCCGCACCCGAGCCTCCGGCCGATTCTGGCCGAGACCAACGGCATCATCGTCTACCACGAACAGGTGATCCGCGTGATCTCGGCGGTCACGGGTTGCTCACTCGACGACGCCGACTACGTGAGGCGCCACCTTGACTCCGCCGAGGACGAGGTCCGGGTCGGGCCGATGGACGTAGATCCACCTCGAGGCGGGCTCGGCGTGTGGTTTCGGAGCTCGGCCGTGGCCAACGGCTTCACCGCCTCGGAGGCGGCCGTGTTGTGGAAAGAGGTCGTGGCGTTCGCCTCGTTCGGGTTTTGCAAGTCTCACGCCGCTGCGTTCGCTCTGCCCACCTATGTCTCGGCGTGGTTGAAGGCGCATTACCCGGCCGAGTTCCTGGCCGGGGTGCTGACCCACGACCCGGGCATGTATCCCCGCCGGCTCATCGTTGCCGACGCCAGGGCGCTCGGCATCCCGATCCTTCCGATCGACATCAATGCCTCCGACGTCGTCTACCGGGCCGAGCTCATCTCCCCGAGCGGGCCGAGCCGCCCTTCGGAGATCAAAGGGATCAGGCTCGCTCTCTCGGAGGTGAAAGGGATGTCCGAGGCCGAGATGGGCTCGATCGTTGCGGCTCGCCGGGCCGGGCCGTTCTCCTCGATGGAGGATCTGTGGCGGCGCGCCGAACTATCGCGGCCGGTGCTGACCAACCTCGTCCACATCGGGGCCCTCGACGGTATCAAGGGACGCCGCGGCAAGCGCGAGCTCATGTGGTGCGCCGCAACCCTGGGCGCGGCCCCGCCACCGAGGGTCGGATCGCAGCTGTCGCTCGAGATGGACGAACCCGATCACGAGACCCTGGTGGGCCTTCCGCCCTATACCCCCCTCGAGGAAATCGAGGCTGAGCTCGAGGTCACGGGCATCGACGCCCGTCGGCACATCATGGAGCTCTACCTCCCGTTGCTTGCCGAGCTCGGCTGTGTCCCGGCGGCTCGTCTGGGGGATCGGCGCAACAACTCGGAAGTGTGGATCGCCGGGGTCAAGGTCGCCAGCCAGACTCCAGCCATCCGCTCGGGTCAGAGGATCATCTTCGTCACGCTCGACGATTACTCCGGTCCCGTCGACGTGACCGTGTTTGAACGCATCCAACCGCACTGTGCGCGCACCGTCTTCCATTCGTGGTTGCTGGTGGTCAAAGGCGTGGTGCGAAAACGGGGCGGCGCATCGTTGATCCACCCCACCAACCCGCGCAATGTCGGGCTCACCGTGGTGGCCCGGGAGATATTCGACCTCGCCGAGCTGGCCGCCGACCGCCGTTCCGGGCACTCTCGAGCAACAGCACTCGGGCGCCAGCGCCGTAAACAGGCAGGAGGACTGCACGCTCCCTCCGGCGACCTGCGCCCCCCGGCGCGCCTGTGGCACTCGAGCGGCGGCAGCGCCGGCTAGCAACGGCTCGGAGCACCCCTCCTTCCAGGCACGCAGGCCTTAAGTGCCGTCCACGAGGGGTGCTCCTCCGCCAAGGAAAGCCGGGCCGGTCGCTGTGGTACGTGACGCCGGCATCGAAGCCGGCCCCGGCCAGAGCAACGGCCGATTCTTGGCCTATTCCCGAGTCCGACCCAGTTACGATTCCAACCCTCGCCATGTCCTCTTCGGTCTTGCCTTGACCTCGAGCCGCCCGTGACCGGCGTGCCTTGCGACATCCTCCACGTCGACATGGACGCGTTTTACGCGTCGGTCGAAGTCATCAAGGACCCTTCCCTGGCGGGAGTCCCGCTCATCGTGGGCGGCCAGGGCGGCCGGGGTGTCGTCACCTCTGCTTCTTACGAGGCGCGCGCCTTCGGGGTGACCTCGGCAATGCCCATGGTCAGAGCGCGCCGCCTCTGTCCCCACGCGGTGTTCGTATCCAATGATTTCTCCGCCTACACAGAGATGTCGGCCAGGATCGGCGCAGTGTTCAACTCGTTCACTCCGCTGGTCGAGCCCCTGTCGTTGGACGAGGCCTTTCTGGACGTGTCGGGCTCGGTCAAGCTCTTCGGGCGCCCCGAAGCTATCGCCTGCCAGATCAAGGAGCGCATCGCAGAGCTCGGCTTGACCTGCACCGTAGGGATCGCACCGAACAAGTTCCTTGCCAAGGTCGCCTCCACGCGCGCGAAACCCGACGGCTTGCTGGTGATCGGGTCCGATGACGTCGAGGCGTTTCTTCACCCGCTGCCGGTCACCGCACTGTGGGGAGTCGGAGCGCAGACTGGGGAGGCGCTCGAGCGCCTGGGGCTCAAGACCGTCGGCGATCTCGCCGGTATCCCACGCCGGACACTCGAGCGCGCCGTGGGGGACGCGCTCGGTGCCCATCTCTACTCGCTGGCCCGAGGCAATGACGACCGTCCGGTCACTCCGGGTGAGGCGGCCAAGTCGGTCGGCTCGGAGGAAACCTATTCCCACGACCTCGACGACACCGAGGTGGTGTTGCGCGAGATCCTTCGCCTCGCGGATCGCACGGCGGGCAGACTGCGGGCGAAGGGGCTGTGTGGGCGCACCGTGACACTGAAGGTTCGCTTCTCGAACTTCGTGACGATCACTCGCTCCCGGACGCTCCCGGAGGAGGTCGATGCTACGGCCGACCTCTACGGCGTCGGCAAGGCGGCTTATCTGAAGCTCGACCCGGCCAGACCCAGGATCCGGCTGCTCGGAGTGAGTGTTTCGGGACTGGCCCCCGGCCCGCCGGCGCGCCAGCTCGACCTGCTGTCGGAACCGACCTCCAGACGCCGGGAGGCGTCGAAGGCGATCGATTCCATCCGAAGCCGCTTCGGGGAACGAGCTCTTGACCTTGCCTCGCTTCTCGACCCGCCCTGAATCGGGCGGCGACGGAGGCGAGTACGGGCTGGAGCGTCTCTATAATCTGCACATAGTGCCTCTGTCTGAGCGTGAAAAGCGGATCCTCGATGACATCGAGAAACAGCTGTATCAAGAGGACCCGGCGTTCGCCCGTGGAGTCCGGCGAAGTGCTCCGCGCATGGACGAGATCAGGCGCACCAAATTGGGGATCGCCACCTTTCTGGTGGGTTTCGCCTGTTTGATTGCTTTCTTCGTTTCTGGGTGGGTCATTGCCGGCGTCGCGGCGTTCGCCTCGATGGTTGCCGGCATCGTCCTTGTGACCGGCGCACTGCGCGAGATTGCCGCCGGCCAGCGGTCTACCGATCCGGGTCGCCGCGAGCTCATTGCTGAGTGGTTGGCCGAATGGGAGAAGCGCGTTCGACAGCGTTACAAGGGCAAGTAGCCGCAGCGGCGCCCTGCGCCCGGCAAGAAAAGTTCGCGCTCTCGACATCCGGCGTTCATCGACCTTGTCGCGTCGCGACGACGCACGCTACATTGGATGAGAAACGCAGGTGCTTCCACGGGGATGGGAATCGTTGGCCTGCGGACCGAACTGACACAACGTTTCTTGAGTGGGAGGTGCGCGTTCTGATGGAGGGGTTCACCGCAGAGCAGGCATCCCGGTTTACCGGCAGCACGGCTCATCAACTTCGGTACTGGGACAGGATCGCTTTGGTGCGCCCAAGCATTCAGCGAACGGGTGGACGGCCGGGGGTCAGGCGCGTGTATTCGTTCAGGGACCTCGTGGCGCTGAAGATGGTCTGTTCGCTGCTGAACGCCGGAATGAGCTTGCAGCAGGTGCGGCGCGCCTTCACCTATCTGCGCAAGAAGGAGCGGCTCGAGGAGCACCTCTCCGCCGTCAAGCTCATGTCCGACGGAGCCAGCATCTACGCAGTGGGCAATTCCGAAGGGCTCATTTACGACGCCCTCAGGGAGGGACAGATGGCTTTCTTCACGACCATCGACGATCTTGTAAAGAATGCAGACGGGCGCGTCCCGGAATACCTGTACGACCGGGAGCGATTCATCGCCGCTCTCAACGAAGTCGAGGCTAATCTGCAGCAGGAAGAAGGCGGCCCACAGGAGCCGGTGGATCTGCACTGGACCGGCGTGTCGGACACACCGGCCGTGCTCCAGGTCGAAGAGACGAGGAGCGTCTCGGGCGCCGTTACCTGAGCGCCCTTGCTCGTGGCGCCCCGGCCCGTCAGACCGCCCGGCGCAGCCTCCGCACCGAGAACAATCTCAGTGCCCGGTCCCACCACGACGAGTTGGCCCACAGGCGAGCCCGGAGTCGGCGCGCCAGAGTTTTTGCCTCATCGGCTTCGTCGGGCCGAACCCCGCTGAGCGCATACTCGGCTTCCTCGTATATGTGGGCCAGCTTCACCGCGTCGGGCTCCGACACGCTGCGCTGGGCTGCCACCCGGCGGGCATAGGCCGGCGCCGACTCCGCACGCAGGCGAGGGCTCGCCAGCTCGGCCGCCTCGTCCTCGAATTCGGCAAAGGCGGCCGAGGCGAGCTCGACCGGTCCCGAGGCGCTGCGGTACCTGTGCCTGACTCTCGCCTGCTTGAGCAACGGTACCGCCACCAGAAACAGTGCCACGGCGGCCAGCACGACGACGGCGATGCGGGCGAAGGTCTCCTCCCAGCGGAACCGCCCCGGATCGCCGGCGACGGTCGTTTGGTCGGGGATCGAGAGTCCCGTGCCGGCTCGCCGGCCGGGCTCGACGCCCCGGGCGAGGCCGTTGCCACCCGCTTGCTGCCCGGACCCACCCGTCAGGCCTGCGATGCCGTCGGTGGGGATCGGGGGTTGGGTGTAGGCGGGAGGCAGTGCCTCTCCGTCATCGCGGGGGGTCGGCTCGAATGCGATCCAGCCGGAGTCGCGGAAGTAGACCTCCGGCCAGGCATGCGCGTCGGTCCCGAGGACGGTGAACTCGGTGGGGTCGCTCGGAGACGGCGCCCCTGGCAGGAAGCCGACCGAGACCCTCGTCGAGAAACCGAGCGTACGGGCGAGTACGGCGAATGCGGTCGCGAACTGCTGGCAGTAGCCCTCGCGGGTGCGGGTCAGGAAACGGGTGAGATAGTCCGACGAGGCCTTGTCCTCGACATAGAGGTTGTACCTGAATCCCCTGAGCATGTCCTGAAGGGCAAGCAGCTGGTCCAGCGGAGTGTCGGCGCCCTCGGTCCAGTTGTCCGCTATGCCGCGAATACGCGGCACATCGAGATCCGGCGGAAGCTGCGAGTAGTCCTCGAGCGGATGGCTGAAGTCCCGCTCCCGTCGGAGCTCCTTGTAGCCGACATCGGGGATCGATGAGACGACCGAGTAGGTCGTGCCAGGCCCGAGGTTGCCGTAGAGCTGGAGGTAACCGCTCGTAGGATCCACCCGGGTCTCGTCGTAGACGTCCTCCTCGCTCGGGATCGCAACCGGCTGGGGGGCGGCGGGGAGGAGCTGTCCGCCGAGCGCCTGGATCGTGAAGGTCTGAGCCACCCTGCGGCCCTGCGGGGGGACATCGGCGACCTCGGAGAAGCCCCCGCTGTCGACGTCGGTCCCATTGAATCGAAGCGGCTGCCACGAGACACCGTCGAAGTTAGCCAGCGTGATCAGCCGCCAGTAGGACGGCTCCTGCGAGCGCACCGAGAACAACGCGACCGGGTTGCGCGCGACCAGCTGGGGTTTCATCGATACGAGGTGATCGATGACGCCGCCGGTCGCGGCCACCCCACTGCCCCCGTCGCCCGAACCCCCGCTCCCGCTGCGCCAGGACACTCCGCCTCCGAACGAGGGCAGCAGCACGGGCGCGATCAGGGCGGCCGCGACACAGGTCGCTCCCATGCCCCGAGCGATGCCGCCGGTGATCGAAGATGGCCCCTCTTCCTCCCGGCCGTCGTTCCAGATCGATACCCAAGAACCCCACGAGCGCAGCAGATAGGACGATTCGAGCGCCCAGTAGGTGAGCAGCGCCCCGAGCCACAGGGCCACGAAGAAGAAAGCACCGGTTCGGTTGCCGAACACGAGCGCCGCGGCGAACAAGACCATGCAGGGGAGACTGGCGAGCAACGGCCGTCGCCAAGTGAACGAGGCGAGCTCGGCGAGCGTTGCGGCACTCCACATCCCGATGACGACCAGAATCATGTATCCGGGGCGCACGGGAACCGGCGCGTAGTCGAGCTGACTCTGTTGCGCGACCCGCCCGAGCGCCAGCGCAAGGCCCCCCAAGGCGCGGCCGGTCGGAAGCCCGTACACCACAGAGGGGGACTCGAATACGACGGCGAGGTACCAGATCAGGGCGCCGGCCGATACCAGCGCAGCGACGGGGGCGCGTATGCCCCTCGCCCTGGCGGCGGTCAGGATGGCCCAGGCCACCGCCATCCCCAGCAGTGCCGGGCCGAAGAAGTCGCCTGCGTCGAAGACCCGGTTGAAGCCGGCAAGGGTAGCGAGCAGGAGCCCGGCCAGCCCTAGACGAGCTCTGGCCTCTGAGCCCACGTGGCTTCACCTCCTCTGTGCTGCTTGCCGGAGGAGACAGTTGCCCAGCCAACCGCCAGCGGTTCACCAGGGCCGACGACAAGCGTGCGCAGGCCGGACCGGGACAACAGGCGTATGGCTTCCATCGTCGTCTTCTCGCCCTCCCAGCGCGCCTTGGTCGGGCCGCTCCCGTACCGGTGCGCGGGGTAGCACACCACCACGACCTGCCTGAAGCGACGGCGGGCTCTTGTGCAGACGGCCGCGAGTGAGGCCGAGGGTGTCCCGGTCACGACCACCAAGGTGCCCTCCGGGCTCCCCCCCGCCTCGAGCGACACCAGCCTGCCGGGCAGGGGATCGGGGTCGTCGGGGCCGGCTTGCAACGTCGCCAGCAGATCGAGGCACCGGTGGAGATTGTCCAACCCCCTTCCCGGGGGGAGCCCCGGGTGGTGTGCACCGGCGAGCCTCAGGCTGTAGCCCGAACGGTGGTAGAGGTCGGCGAGGGAGGCGGCGCCCTCGACGGCGCGCTCGAAGCTGTGGTGAGCGCCCTCGAAGGAGCCGGCGCGATCGTCTATGAGGACGGTTGCACGCGTGTGCCATGGAGTTTCTTCCTGGCGAATCATGTACTTGCGCCGTTTGGCCGTCGAGGCCCAGTGGATCTTACGGAGGTCGTCGCCCTCGACGTATTCCCGCAGGGTGTAGAACTCCTCACCCCGGGCGCCGGTCGGTTGACGAAGCGCCGAGGAGGCCAGGCTGCGCTGCTCGCCCATGTCGCGCGGCAACGATAGGCGCTCGATGGTGGGGTGTACCAGGAAGAGCGCGGTCCCGGCGGCCTCGGAGGACACCCCGGCAAGGCCGAAGGGATCCACGAACGACATCTGGAGTGGGCCGACTGTGTAGAGGCCGCGGCGCGCCGGCTTCACCTCGTACGCCGTCGTCCGGTGTCCGCCTGCCTCGAGGCCCTTGAGGGCGAACCTGGATACTCCCCCCAGCCCCGAGGGCAGGTGATCTTCGAACAGCATTAGGGGCGCCGGCCCTCTCCCGCGATTGACAAGCATCAATGTCACCGCAACCGGCTGGCCGGGGCGAGCGCGTTCCGGAGTAACCGATCGCTCGACGCCGATGTCATGACGCCCCAGGCGGACGACTCCGACCGCAACCGCTAATAGGACGACGAGGCCGGAGCCAACTTGCTCGAGGGGAGTTGCGCCGAATAGACGGCCCACGGCGAAGAGGATGACGCCGCAGCCGGCCACCAGCCATCCGCGGGTGGTGGGCACGTTTAAAAGGCTAAGCCTGTTGGCGCGCGGGGATCGGCACACTCCCGACCAGGCCCTCGAGCACGTGCTCGGCGCCTCCGCCCCGCATCTGGGCCTCCGGAGAGAGCAGCACGCGGTGGGCGAGGACGGGGATCGTGAGGTCTTTGATGTCGTCGGGTGCCACATAGTCGCGGCCCCGGCTGGCTGCAAGGGCGCGAGAGGCTTTGAGCAGGTAGAGGGAGGCGCGTGGACTGGCCCCCAGATAGACGTCGGGGTGGTCGCGGGTGGACTCGGTGAGATCGACGATGTAGCGCTTGAGGGTGGCGGCGAGGTGGGTTTCGCGCGCCATCGCAATCATCCCGACGACCTCCTCGGCGTCGGTGACGGGCTCGAGCTCTTCCAGCGGCGAATGGCTGCCGTGCTTGTCGAGCATTTCGAGCTCTGCGCTGCGGCTCGGATACCCCATCGACACGCGCATCATGAAGCGGTCGAGCTGGGATTCCGGGAGGGGGTAGGTCCCCTCGTGCTCTATGGGGTTCTGGGTCGCAATGACCATGAAGGGCTCCCGCAACTTGTAGGTAGTGGTGTCGACCGTGACCTGACGCTCCTCCATTGACTCGAGCAGAGCGGATTGGGTCTTCGGGGAGGCGCGGTTGATCTCGTCGCCCAGGCAGATGTTTGCGAACACGGCGCCGGGTTTGAACTCGAACTTTTCCCCGGCAGCGTCCCAGATGTTGACTCCGGTGATATCGGTGGGCAGGAGATCGGGGGTGAACTGAATCCGGCGCCAGGTGCAGTTGATGGACTTGGCAAGCGACTTCGCCAGCATCGTCTTTCCGACGCCCGGAACGTCTTCGAGCAGCAGATGACCCTCGCCGATGAGCGTCACGAGCGCGAGCCTTACCGCTTCCCCTTTGCCCTGCACAGCGCGCTCGACGTTGGCGACAATGCGTTCGAATGAAGCCTGAAACCCGTCGATATCGCGCCCTGACGAGGCTGTCATTTGAGGCTGTCCCTCCCTGTGGATCGGTGTCATCAGGGTAGCAGCGCCCCACTCTTTCAACTGACCGGATCTCTTTGGGACCGCGGCCTTCGCCGGGTAGGCTCGGGGGCGCTCAAACCACGTCGACTGTGCAAGGAGGACGCGTGGCAGGTTGGGGCGACGACCCGGAGCTCGAGCGCCTGCGAGGGCTTCTTGCCGACGGGTGGGAGGTAATCGAGGTCACCGAGGATCCCGACGCGCCTGGAGGGCCGGCCGACAAGGTCATCCTGAGCAAGGGTGGGGAGTCGACCTCGTGCAGCTCGGACCACCTGGCGTTCCATCGCTACGTGCAGGGCCTGGGGGAGGACCCCGATCTCTGATCCCACAACGCCGGGCCCCTACGGGAATTGCCGGGATGTCCCAGGGCCGTTTATATACTTCGTCCACGTGGGAAGATCGCTGGTGCTCAACGTGTCGTACCAGCCGCTGTGCGTGGTTCCGGTGCGGCGGGCATTGGTGCTTGCCCTAAAGGGGAAGGCCGAGGTCCTTCACTCCAACGGGCAGGTGTTCCACTCCGAGTCGATCGAGATGTCCGCGCCGAGCGTCGTCCGACTCAACTACTTCGTGAAGGTTCCCTACCGGGCGCGCTCTTCACTCTCCCGCAGGGCGGTGTTCGTGAGGGATGACTTCACCTGCCAGTACTGCGGAGGGAAGGCGGAGAACGTCGATCATGTGATCCCGAAGAGCCGGGGCGGCGGGCAGTCCTGGGACAATGTGGTCGCCGCCTGCAGGTCGTGCAATGCGCGCAAGGAGAATCGCAGCCCGGCAGACGTCGGCCTTCGGTTGCGCCGAGCGCCGCGTCCTCCTCATGAAAGCGTATGGATCATCGTGGCCGTAGATCGTGTCGACCCGTGCTGGGAGCAGTACCTCAGCGCGCCGCACGACCGGGCGCCGCAGCCCGCCTGACCCGCCACCATCTGTCGATTTAAGCGGAGGGCCCGAGCCGCCAGGCCTTGGGCCGCCCGGCCAGTCGGTGCAACCCAAACGGCAGCCGGCCGAAATGATCTCTTGCATCCCACCCGATGACCGCACGAGCTAAATCACACTATGGTAATTATCCGAATAACAAGTTGGTAATTAGAGGGTCATACGTTGACTTGTGGGTCGTAGGGGGCTTACGGTGGCGCCAGGTGGTGCGAAATGGAGGAAAGTGGTGGCATCGGGAAGGAAACCGCACGATTCCCGCAACCGCCTCCCTCTGACCCAGTTGCAGCAGGAGAGCCTTGTCATTTACCGGCGAATTCCGTCACACCGTCGACACCAAAGGACGGTTGATCGTCCCGTCGCGCATACGGGAAGAGCTAGAGGAGGGCCAGGTGGTCCTGACGAAATACTTCAACGGCTGCGTTGCCATGTGGTCCCGGAGCGGGTGGGAGGACCTCGAGAGAAGCCTGCTCCTGCTCGGCCGGAGCAAGGAGGATGCGCGCGCCGTGGTACGCCTGGTGGCTGCGAGTGCGCATCAGGACGAGGTCGATCGTCAGGGGCGCATCACGCTCCCCGGCAATCTGCGCTCCTATGCGGGAATCGATCGGACGGTCGTCGTGACGGGCGCCCTCGATCACGGAGAGGTGTGGAGCCCCGACGGGTGGGCGGCCGAGCAGGAAAAGGTCGAAGAGGGCCGCCTCGACGAGCTGGCTCAGGAGCTCAACTTCTGATGGGCGCCCTCCGGATCCGGGCGAGCCGTCCGGAGCGCGGCCCCACGGCGATGCCCGGGACCCGTCTCGAAGCTTTCCATGCGGCGTCCGGGACAGGCGCGCCCGAGCGGAAGGGCGCTATGGCCCGCGAGGTCGGGCGGAGCATCGCGCTGCTGGCTGTCACCGGCCTGTCCGTCGGTGGCGGCCTGAGCATGGTCGTGGTTGCTATCCACGTACTGGGTCGCTAGCCATGGAGGCGGTGTGGAACACAGACCAGTCCTCGTCGGCGCTGCCGTCGACCTCCTCGCTCCTGCACTGGAAGACGGGGGAGTCTTCGTCGACGCGACACTCGGGCGCGCCGGGCATGCGGGCGCGGTCCTCAGGCGCGCCTCCCGGGCTTCGCTCGTGGGCATCGACCGGGACCCGGAGGCGCTGGAGGAATCCGGGCGGGCTCTCGCCCCGTTCGGCGACCGGGTCACCCTCGTCCGCGGGCGGTTCGCGGAGCTCGCGGCCCTACTGGAACGACTCGGGGCTGCGCCGGTTCGTGGAGTCCTATTCGACCTTGGTGTTTCTTCCCCCCAGTTGGACGATCCCGGGAGGGGTTTCAGCTTCCGAGGCGACGGACCCCTGGACATGCGGATGGATCCCGCCCAGCCCGCGACCGCCGAGGATGTCGTGAACCGGTACTCCGAGAATGATCTCGCGCGGCTGATCGGTCGCCTGGGCGAGGAGCGCTTCGCGCGCCGGATCGCCAAGGCGATTGTCAGGGCGCGCCCGATCAGGCGAACCTCAGCGTTGGCGGAGGTGGTGGTGGACGCCATCCCCGCGGCCACTAGACGTATCGGAGGGCATCCGGCGCGCCGCACCTTCCAGGCTCTTCGACTGGAGGTCAATCGGGAGATCGACGAGCTCGCCGCCGCGCTTCCCCAGGCCATCGAAGCTCTGGAGCCGGGTGGCCGTGTCGTCGCGATCTCATACCACTCGCTGGAGGATCGCCTGATCAAACGCCGGTTCATCGAAGAGTCCAGGGACTGCACCTGCCCTCCGGACTTTCCGGTGTGCACCTGCGGAGCCGAGGCTCGAATAAGGATCCTGGTCAAGCGTCCGGTCCGTCCTCCCGAACAGGAGCAGGCGAGCAACCCCCGCTCGGCCTCGGCCAAGCTGCGCGCCGCAGAGCGTCTGGCCACCCCGGCCGCAGGGGGCGTGCGGTGAGCTGCAACCACGGCTGCGCCGGTGGGGCTTCCTCGTGCGCTCACGGCAGCGGCCGGGAGGAGTGTCATGGCCCGAGCTGAGCGGCGCGCCGAGCAGACCAAGGGCCGGCCGGCGCCGGGCCTCGAGGTCGTGCGCAGGCGCTCCAAGGGGCTCATTCGCAGGAGCCCGGCGCGCCGCCTGGCGCCCGCAGCGATCCTCGGCGCCATCGGTGTCGTGGCCGTGATCTTCGCCATCCTGCTCGAGCAGGTGATACTCGCCCAGTCGGCGTTCGAGCTGTCACGCCTCCGGTCGGATCTCGCGACGGTTCAGGCCCGGCACGAACGAGCCATGTTCGAGGCCTCCCGGCTCGAAAGCCCCGAGCGCATCGAGCGCTATGCCCGCGACGAGCTGGGGATGGTCGAGCCACCGGTGTCCGAGTACGTGATCGCCGACGTGAAGGCGCCGAGATCTTCGGGCCTCGCCCAATCGGCCCGCAGAAGCTCGTTGACCGGCTCTCCCGCCGCGGCGATCGGCGCCACGGCGGGGACCCATGAGGCGAGCTCGTCCGGGCCGGCCGTACCTCCTTAAGTGCCTCGTCGCCCAAGTTATCGACGCATTCGAGCGCCCCTGCATCGCCGTTGGCTGCGTTTCTCGTCGCTCACGCACCTCTCCAGGTTCGCTTCGACTCCTCGCGTCTTGCCCTCGGCGCGCCGGGACGCTCTCGGTGCAGGCGCTAATCGCGCGCCGAGGCACTAATGCCCCCGCGGCGCCACTCTCGTTCTCCGGGCCGCCTGATTGCACTCTTCCTGCTGCTGGCCCTGACCTACGTCGCAATGGCGGGCCGCCTGGTCGTCCTCCAGATCGTCGAAGGGCCCGCCTACGCCCGTCTGGCCGCCGATCAAAGGCAGCGGGTCATCGAGTTTGCGGCGCGGCGAGGCGCGATTCTGGATCGGGACGGCCAGGCGCTGGCGGTGTCGGTCGACATGAAGACGGTCTACGCCGATCCGTACTTCGTCGAGAACCCGCGCCGGACTGCGGTCAAGCTCGCACCGGCGCTCGGGGAGCCCGGCGATGCCGGTGAGCTTGCGGCCAATCTCACGGAGAAGGCGCGCTACGTCTATCTGGCGCGTCAGGTACCCGCCGAGGTCGCGGACCGGGTCGAAGCTTTGGATCTGCCCGGCATCTATACGGAGACCGAGCCCAAGCGCTTCTATCCGGGGGGGAACGTCGCCTCGCACGTCATAGGCTTCGTCGACGTCGACGGCAAAGGACTTGCCGGAGTCGAGCTCCAGTACCAGCAGGTCCTCGAAGGGCGCCCGGGGCGAATGACCATCGAGCAGGATCCGCAAGGGCGTCCGCTCCCACAGGCGGACTCGTCCTACCAGGAGCCGCGCCAGGGACGCGAGCTGTTCCTGACCATCGATAAGGAGCTCCAGTACTTCACCGAGCACGCACTCGCCGAGGCCGCAACGACCTACCACGCCGGTGGCGCAAGCGCGGTGGTCATGCGGCCGTCCAGCGGTGAGATCCTCGCAATGGCAAACGTCCCCGACTTCGATCCCAACGATGCCGGTGCCTACGCTGAGAGCGCTCATCGAAACCGAGCCGTCACCGACCTCTACGAGCCGGGCTCCGCTTTCAAAGCGATCACCGTGTCCGCGGCGCTCGACGCCGGGGTGGTAACGCCGCGTCGCAAATTCGTCGTGCCCGCTTCGTGGCCCTACGCCGGAGAGGTTTTCAACGACTCGCACGTGCACCCGACGGAGCCGATGAGGGTCACCGATATCATCACCGAGTCCTCCAATGTCGGGACCATCAAGATCGGGCTCGAGTTCGATAACGGGGTGTTCCGACGGTACGTACGCGACTTCGGTTTCGGGTCGCCAACGGGGTTGGACTTCCCCGCCGAGCAGCCCGGCATGGTGCCGGACTTGGAGGGCTGGACCGGTGCTACCGAGGCGACCGTGCCGATTGGGCAGGGGATAGCGGCCACGCCGATGCAGATGGCCAGCGCGTACTCGACGATTGCAAACGACGGAGTGTGGGTCGAGCCCAAGCTGCTGCTGTCGACGGTGGACTCCGCCGGCCGCACCTCATCCTCTCCTCCGGCATCGCGGCGGGTGATCTCGGAAGACGCAACCGGCAAGGTTGCGAAGATGCTCACGCGCGTGGTCGACGAGGGCACCGGCGTCGCCGCGCAGATCCAGGGTTACGAGGTTGCCGGCAAGACCGGGACGGCCCAGAAACCGCTGCCCACCGGAGGCTACGGCAATTCATACGTCGGCTCCTTCGCAGGCTTCGCCCCGGCGCGCGACCCGCAGATAGCCGTCGTCGTCGTGCTCGACGAGCCGACCCCCATCTGGGGAGGACTGACCGCGGCGCCCACTTTCAGGACTATCACGGAGTTCGCCTTGAGCCACCTGCGCGTACCGCCGACGCGCAGCGCGGACGGCACCACTGCCGCAGCGCCGGATCCGTCGATCCGCGACTAGGTGCCTCGTCGGGCAAGCAGCGCCTGGACCGAGAACCTGCGTCGGCGACTTGGACGAAGAAGCACCTAGTGTTTCGACCATGAACGGCGTGAGGGCGACCAGGACACTGGCGATGCTTGCGCACGGAGCGGGCGATCTGTGCGTGCGCATCGAAGGCGATCCCCAGACGGTCGTCCGGGGCGTGTCCTACAACTCCCGTGCAGTCCGGCCGGGAGATCTGTTCTTCTGCGTGACGGGCGCCCGAAGTGACGGCCACCTCTATGCGCCGGAGGCGGCTGCAGCGGGAGCCGTTGCGCTGTGCGTCGAGCACCATGTGGATCTGCCGGCCGCCCCGTCCGTTGCTCAGCTCGTGGTGCACGACGTCCGGCGCGCCATGGGCCGCGTGGCGGGGTGTTTCTGGGGCGAGCCCGCCTCCGACCTCGAGCTGTTCGGGATCACCGGCACGAACGGCAAGACCACCACCGCCTACTTCATGGACTCGATCCTGCAGGCCGGGGGGCGTTCCACCGGGCTGATCGGGACCATCGAGACGCGCATCCGCGGCCGCCGCCGACCCGGTGTGCGCACCACTCCGGAGTCGGCCGACCTCCAGGCGCTGCTGGCGGAGATGCGCGCCGAAGGCGTCGGCTCGGTCGCGATGGAGGTGACCTCTCACGCCCTCGCTCTGCAACGAGTCGAGGGCTTGCACTTCGCCTCCGCCGTCTTCACCAACCTGACCCAGGATCATCTCGATTTCCACCGCGGCATGGAGGACTACTTCAAAGCGAAGATGTCCCTGTTCGTACCGGAACGCGCCGATCTGGGAGCCGTCAATGTCGACGACCCGTACGGGCGCAGGATCGCGGAGTCCGCGCCGATACCATGCATAACCTTTGGATCCTCCGACGCCGCCGACGTCAGGCCGGTCGATGTGCGGCTGACGCCCCAGGGCAACCGTTTCGCCCTGGTCGCTTCCGGGAAAGCGCCGGAGCACGGGGAGATCGAGGTCCGGTCGTCGCTCCTGGGAGCGTTCAACGTGTGGAACGCCCTGGCGGCCGCCTCGGGCACCCTTGGGGCCGGCATCGGTCTCGATGCGATACGGGAGGGTCTCGCCGCCCTGGCCGGCGTCCCCGGGCGCTTCGAGGGCGTCGCCGAGGGGCAGCCCTTTGCCGTGGTTGTGGATTACGCGCACACGCCGGATTCACTCGACAACGTCCTGCGCGCCGCCCGCAGGCTCGCCCAGACCGACTACCCCGCCCGGGTGGTCTGCGTGTTCGGCTGCGGCGGTGATCGGGACAGGGCCAAGCGTCCCCTGATGGGTGCTGTGGCGGCGCGCCTGGCCGACGTCGTGGTGGTCACCTCGGACAATCCCCGCAGCGAGAGCCCGCAGGCGATCATCGGCGCCATTCTCGAAGGGGTGAACGCGGTGCGCGCCGAGGGCCCGGATGCGACGATCTCCGACCGGGCCGAGGCCATCCGGCATGCGATCGGCGAGGCGCGCCGCGGGGATGTCGTGGTCGTGGCCGGCAAGGGGCACGAAACGGGCCAGGAGTTCGCCGGCCACACGGTTGCGTTCGATGATCGCGAAGTGGCGCGGGACGCCCTGCGCGAATTGGCGTCGAGTGGGTGGTGAGCATGCGCGGGAATGATGCACAACCGTCAAGCACCGGGCCGGTCTACGGGGCGGTTAGGTGACAAACATCATGCTCGCCGGTGTGATCGGGCTGGTGTTCTCCCTGCTGGGCACGCCCCTTGCGGTCCGGCTCTTCAGAAAACGCGGCTGGGGCCAGCTCATCAGAGAGGAAGGTCCCAAGGCCCACTACGAAAAGAGAGGTACGCCGACGATGGGCGGCCTGGTCATCCTCGTGGCGACCATAGCCGGCTATCTCCTGGGCCACATCGGCAGGTCCGACATCTCTCCGCTGACCGACAGCGGTGTTTTGGCTATCGGCACGATGATCGCTCTCGGCGGGCTCGGCTTCATCGACGACTTCATCAAGATCCATAAGTCGCGCTCCCTGGGCCTGCACACGCGCGCCAAGTTCTTGGGGCAGTTGCTGATTGCGGCCCTCTTCGGGGTTCTGGCGGTTCACGTTATCGGGATCGGGACCGACCTATCGTTCTTTCGCTCGACGAAGCTGGATCTGGGGATCGCGTTCTACCTGTGGGTCTTCGTGATGATCACCGCGTCGTCCAACGGAGTGAACCTGACCGACGGGCTCGATGGTCTTGCGGTTGGTTCGGCGGCGCAGATCTTCGGCGCTTTCGTCGTGATCGGTTTCTGGCAGTTCCGGCACGAGGTCTTCTACGACCTCAGGGCAGCAGGCTCCGACCCCTTTGACGTCGCCATAGTCGCAGCCGCCATGTTCGGTGCCTGTGCCGGCTTTCTGTGGTGGAACACCGCCCCGGCCAAGATCTTCATGGGCGATACGGGTTCACTGATGCTCGGCGGCTCGATGGCGGTGTTCGCGATCCTGCTCAATACGCAGCTCATGCTGATCATCATGGGCGGTCTCTATGTGATCGAGACCGCTTCGGTCATCATGCAGGTGCTGGTGTTCAAGAAGACGGGCAGGCGCATCTTCCTGATGGCGCCGATACACCATCACTTCGAGCTCGATGGGTGGCCCGAGTTCACCGTGATCGTCCGCTTCTGGGTCCTGTCCGGTCTCTCGGTGGCCTTCGGGCTGGGGCTGTTCTACGCCGATTTTCTCTCCAAGGGCGGTGAGCTGTGAGCGAGCCTGCCGGGCGCTCCGGCGAAGACCGATGGGCCGGCCGGCGCGTCCTCGTGGTGGGACTGGGGACCAGTGGTTACGCAGCGGCGCACGCCCTGCTTGGGCTGGGGGCTGTGGTGCGGGTCACCGAAGCCGTCGCCGGCCCGCTTGCAGAGACCAGGGCGAAGGCGCTGCGGCAGGCCGGCGCAGCGGTCGAGCTCGGGGGCCACGACCTCACGGGGCTGGACGCCGACCTCGCGATCATGAGCCCAGGGGTCGCGCCGCACAGCACGGTGGCGAGCGCGCTCAGGCTGTCGGGGACGGAGGTCTGGAGTGAGATCGAGCTCGCTTACAGGCTGGCCCGCTGCGAATTCCTCGCAGTCACGGGAACCAACGGCAAGACGACCACCACGAGCCTGCTGGCGGCGATGCTCGACGAGGGTGGAATCCCGTCGACAGCCGCAGGCAACATCGGCCGGCCGCTGGTCGAGGCCGTCGTCACCCTGCCCGAGAACGGGGCGGTGGCCGTCGAGGTCTCCAGCTTCCAGCTCGCTTCGATCGACCGGTTCCGCCCACGCGTGTCCGTCGTGCTCAATGTCGCCGAGGATCACACCGATTGGCATGGAACCTTCGGGCAGTACGCCGCGGCTAAAGGGAGGATCGTCGCCAATCAGCAGCCCGAGGATGTCTATCTCCCCAACCTCGCGGACGACGTGGCCATGGACATCGCCCGGCGCGCCGCCGCGCGAGTGGTCCCCTTCTCAGCCGAGTCTGCTCCCGGGAACGGTATAGGCGTCGACGCCGGGCGAGTGTGCTGGCGGGGCCGGACGGTCTTTTCGTGCGATGACATCCCCCTCCCCGGGCGCGCCGGTCTGGAGGACACCGTGGCCGCCGCGGGGGCGGCACTGGCCTACGGAGTGGACCCCGTGGCGGTCGTCCGAGCGATAGAGGGCTTCCGTGCTCCTCCGCACCGCCTCGAGGCGATCGCGGAGCAGGACGGAGTCACCTACATCGATGACTCCAAGGCTACGAATCCACATGCAACTCTCACCGCGGTCAAGGGGCTGGACAACGTCGTGCTCATAGCGGGCGGTCGCAGCAAGGGCATCGACCTCTCGGTACTCGCCCAAACGGCACCTCCGGTGATCGCGGTGGTTGCAATGGGCGAGGCCGCGCCCGAGATCGTCCGAACCTTCGAAGGTTTGGTCCCGGTCAAGCAGGCGCCGAACATGGTTCACGCCGTACGGCTGGCGAGAGAGCATGCAAGGTCGCCAGGATCCGTGCTCTTGTCGCCGGGCTGTGCCAGTCTGGACATGTACGACAACTACGCTCGGCGCGGCGACCATTTTTCGCAGGCGGTCCGGGCGTCACTCGACGGCGATCCGAAAGATCCGAAGCAAGGCAGGGAAAATGGTTGAACAGAAGCCGCGCAGCTCGTCTGCCAACCCGGCGCTCCTGCTGGGCATAACGGCCGGGGCGCTCGTTGTCCTGGGGCTCGTTATGATCCTGTCCGCCAGCTCCGTGACGTCATTCACGTCCTACGGAACGTCTTTCTATTTCTTCAAGCGGCAGCTTATGTGGGCGGCCGTCGGCGCCACCGGGTTCGTGGTCTTCGCATCGATGGACTACAGACGCCTCAAGGGCTGGGGGTACGGCGCTTACCTTTTCGCTGTGGCACTCCTGGTTGCGGTCCTCATTCCGGGAGTGGGTATCCTGAGGGGAGGCAGCGTCAGGTGGCTTGACCTCGGTCCGTTCTCCTTCCAGCCGTCCGAGCTGGCGAAGCTGGCGCTCATACTCTTTGCAGCCGACATCCTGTCGCGCAAACCGGAGCGTTGCCTCAACAGGTTTTCACACACACTCATCCCACTCATGCCCGCCATCGGACTGTTGACCTTGTTGGTGATGCTGCAGCCGGATCTGGGCACGACGGTTCTGCTGGGGGCAATCTGTATCTGTATGTTGTTTGTGGCCGGCGCGCCGGCCCTTCACCTCATCCCGATCGGGGCCGTTGCCGTTGTGGCCGGTGTGGTTATGGCGTTCAGCGAGGACTACCGGAGGGCGCGCATCCTTGCTTTCCAGGACCCGTGGGCCGATCCACTGAACACCGGGTACCAGGCGATTCAATCGCTCATAGCGATGGGATCCGGTGGATGGTTTGGTGTCGGGCTCGGAGCCAGCCGGCAGAAGTGGTCGTACATTCCCAACGCGCATACCGACTTCATCTACGCAATCCTCGGAGAGGAGATGGGTCTGTTCGGAACGCTCTTGGTCCTGGGCCTCTTTGGATTTCTCACCTATCTCGGCGTGCGCACGGCGCGCCGGTCATGTGATCGCTTCGGCATGATGATGGCAGGTGGCATCACGATCTGGATAGCTTTCCAAGCTCTGGTGAACATAGGAGCGGTCACCGCCACGCTGCCGATCACCGGTGTCCCACTGCCTTTGGTTTCATTCGGCGGCACCTCGTTGGTTGTATCTATGGCCGCACTGGGAATTCTCACGAGCATTGCGCGGCATGCCAAGCCCATCCCGAAGCGGGCTTCCGCGCGCCGGGATGTGGGCGGGGCTCGGATCGCGAAGGTCCGAACGGTGGTCTCCGGGTTCTTCGACAAAGGACGCGAAGCGACGCGCCGTGTCCGGACCGCAGCCGATGCCGGCCGGAGCTCGGGCGCGCGGGGAGCTCACCGGGCGCACAGGTGAAGGTTGCCATTGCCGGAGGCGGTACGGCGGGCCACGTGAATCCGGCGATTGCTCTGGCGAGGCAGCTTCAGAAGGCTGGCCCGGCGCAGACTATCTCTTTCATCGGGACGGCAACCGGAGCCGAGGCGACTCTCGTCCCAGGGGCCGGCTTCGAGTTGAGCGCAATCGATGTGCTCGGCTTCGACCGCTCGAAGCCGATGAGCTTCCCTGCGACAGGAGCGCGCGCTGGCCGTGCAATCAAGCAGGCGCGTTCGGCGCTCACGGATTCGGGCGCAGACGTCGTGGTCGGCATGGGCGGCTACGTGAGCCTTCCGGTGTGCGTCGCCGCGCGCAGCCTGCGACGGCCGGTGGTGCTTCACGAGCAGAACATCGTGCTGGGTCTCGCCAACAAGGTTGTCCGACCGTGGGCGCGCGCGGTTGCGGTGTCGTGGGCTGAAACGATGCGGCAGGCGGGCCGGCGCGCCGTGCTTACCGGCAATCCCGTTGCCGGCGAGCTCGTGGGCTTCGATGCGGCCGAAGTGCGGGCCCGGGCGATCGCGCGATGGGACCTGGACCCCGCCCGGAAGACTCTGCTCGTCTTTGGTGGGAGCCAGGGAGCCCGGCGCATCAACGAGGCCGCTGCAGGACTTGCTCGGTTGTGGAAAGGGGAAACCGATCGCCAGGTCGTGCACGTTGCAGGAAGCCCGGCGTACGGCGCCGTCAAAGAGGAGGTGGAGCAGCACTTGAACCCGAACGGGGCCCTCATATACCGGGCGATCGACTACCTCCACGGCATGCTCGAGGCCTACGCGGTTGCCGATCTAGCGCTGTGCCGCGGAGGGGCGAGCACCGTAGCCGAGCTAACTGCGGTCGGCTTGCCCGCTATCATTGTTCCCTACCCACACCATCGGGACCGTCAACAGGAGCGCCACGCGCGCGTGCTCGAGGATGCCGGCGCCGCGGTCCTGCTCCCAGACGCCGAGACCACGACCTATCGCGTCGCGGGGGAGGTCGAAAGGTTGTTGACCGACCCGGCCGCACTCGTATCGATGGGTGTTGAATCGGCGCAGCTCGGACATCCCGACGCGGCCGGCCGATTGGCGCGTCTCGTCGTGGCCAGCGCGCCATGAAGCTCATCGAAGCTGCCCGGGTGCACTTCGTCGGCATAGGTGGAGCGGGGATGTCGGCTCTCGCGAAGGTGCTGATGGAACGAGGCGTGCACGTGACCGGTTCGGACCTCAAGCGCTCGCGTCCCGCCACGCTGCTTGAAGCAATGGGCGCACGCATCTCCTTCGGTCATGCTGAGGCCAATGTCGGCGGTGCGGACGCGGTGATCGTTTCCTCTGCGATACCGAAGCGCAATCCGGAGCGGGCGAGAGCCGGCGAGCTCGGGGTAACCGTCATGACGCGCGGGGAGGCGCTTGCGGCGCTGCTTGAAGAGCATACTTCGCTGGTGGTCGCTGGAACGCACGGGAAGACCACGACAACTTCGATGGCAATCTCGATACTGCACGCGGGCGGCCTGGATCCCACCTACCTCGTGGGCGGGGCCCTCAACGACGCAGGGTCGAATGCAAAGTCGGGGAGCGACGATCTCATCGTTGCCGAATCCGATGAGAGCGACGGCTCTTTTCTGTTGCTGTCGCCGACGGTAGCGGTTGTCACCAACGTCGAGGCCGATCATCTCGACCACTGGGCTTCGCTCGACGATATCGAGGCCGCTTTCAAGACCTTCATTACGCGGACATCTCGCGATGGTGCGGTGGTCCTGCCCGCTCCGTACCTCGACATGCGCGCCGCTACAGCGGCCGCCGGACGGAAGGTGATCACCTTTGGTGAGGGCGGTGATGTGTGCGCCGAGAACATATCCGTGCCGGATCCCTGGGGGACGAGATTCAGCTTGCGTACAGCGTCGGGAGTGGCAGAGACCACTCTGTGCGTCCCCGGCATGCACAACGTTGCGAACGCACTGGCTGCGGCTGGGGCGTGCATGCAGATGGGAGTGTCCCTGGAGGATGCGGCGCACGGCCTGTCGCGCTACCGCGGGGTCGAGCGTCGTTTCCAACTGCGCGGACGGGCCCGGGGCGTGACCGTCGTTGATGAGTATGCGCATCATCCGACGGAGGTCAGGGCGAGTATGGCAGCGGCTCGGCTGGGCCGATGGCAACGTCTAGTAGCGGTCTTTCAGCCACACCTTTACTCGCGTACCGCCGCCTTTGCGCGTGACTTCGGCGCCGCTTTTGCGGACGCCGACGCGATAGTGATCACCGACGTGTACGGCGCGCGCGAACTGCCGGTCCCCGGGGTCAGCGGCAAGCTCGTGGCGGACGCGGCTTGTGTGTGCTATCCGGGCCGGCCCGTCGCCTATCTGCCCCACCGCGATGAGCTGCTTAGATACCTCACGGGCTTTCTTCGCGACGGAGATCTCCTGCTGACCCTGGGGGCGGGCGACGTAACCCTGGTCGGTGAAGCCATGCTGGACCGGCTCCGGGCTGCGAAATGAACCCGCCTCCGGGCGCGGGGCCGGCGGAGAGCGCCCCGGGCCGCGCCGCAGATGGAGCTCCGAACAAGCCTCGCACCGCACCGGGCGACGCATGAATCTCGACGCCGCCCTGGATCGCGTCGCCGAGTCCCTCAGGGGCTCGATGACGGGACGCGTGGCTCGCAGGCGGCCCCTGGCGCCTCTCACGACCTACCGCCTGGGCGGCCCCGCGGCGCTCTACGTGGAGCCCGCCGGCGCCCGTGACCTCGACCTGCTGGGGGCCGCGCTGCGCTCCGTGGGCCTCGACGCGGGCATGGTCCCGGTGCTGCTGCTGGGACGAGGATCGAATCTGGTCGTCTCCGACGACGGCGTCTCCGGCGTGGTGATCAGAATGGGGGCGCGCGCCGCCTGGATCGAGCCGTGGGCCGCGCCGGCCGAGCCCGGCTACCCCCCCGAGCCCCCCTGGCCCGGCCCCAGGGGAGCGAGGGTGGGTGCGGCTACCGCGCTGCCCCAGCTCGCCAACTGGGCGGCGCGCCGGGGGCTCGAGGGGATGGAGTTCGCGGTTGCAATACCCGGAAGCGTCGGCGGCGGGTTGCGGATGAACGCCGGCGCCTACGGACGCGAGATAGCGGAGTGCGTTTCGGCTGTGCGGGTGTTCAGCCTCGACCGGCTCGTGCTCGAAGAGCGCGACCGAACGGAGCTGGGGTTCGCTTATCGAAGATCGAACCTGAGCGAACACGATCTCGTGGTGGATGCCGACTTCCTGCTTGCGCCGGGAGACAGCGCTGCTATAAGGAAACGTATGGACGAATACAGACGCCACCGCGCCTCGACCCAGCCGGGAGCCGCCCAGAACGCAGGCAGCGTGTTCCGGAACCCGCCCGGAGAAAGCGCGGGTCACCTCATCGAGGCGGCCGGCCTCAAGGGATACAGAGTAGGAGGCGTAGCCGTCTCTTCGCTTCATGCGAACTTCTTTGTAGCGGCGCCGGGCGCGAGCGCACAGGATGTCCGCGACCTCGTCGAGCACGTACGTTCGGCCGTGCACGCCGCGGCAGGGGTGGATCTGGAACCAGAGATTCGTTTCGTGGGCGCCTTCAAGCAGCAGGATGCGGATTGAGCACGGCCGCCCGCAGCAAAACCCATCCACGCATAAGCCGCAGGCGCAGTGCGGTGGCGCGCTCGCGAAAAAGACGACTGTGGCTCTGTTTCGTTGCACTCGTGATCTTGGGCGTAGGCGTGTGGGTGGCATTCTTTTCTCCGCTCCTCGATGTCCGTTCGGTGGAGGTCGTGGGTGCAAAGCAAACGGAGCCCCAGGCCGTCATTGCAGCGAGCGCGGTGAGCGACGCCGACAACCTGCTGCTCCTTGCAACCTCCGAGGTCGCCCGACGCATCGAACGGCTTGCGTGGGTCAAGTCCGCAGAGGTGGAAAGGATCCTGCCCGGAACCGTGAGGGTGCGAATCTCCGAAAGAAAGCCCGCCCTGGTGACTGCCCTGGGAGGTATTCATTGGATCGTCGATGCTCAGGGACATGTTCTGAGTGCGCAAAACGACGACGACCTGCCCGTGATAAGCGGGTGGGAGGATGCCGGCTTGGAGGTCGGAGACGTCATCGACAATACGGAGGGAGAAGCCGCGCTCAGGGTCTGGCGCGCGCTCGGGGGCGACCTGAGGCAATCCGTGGTCGCCATAATTGCGCCCACAGCGGAAAGGATCAGCCTCACGCTGGAGGACTCCACCATCGTGCGGCTTGGATCGGCGACGCGTTTGGATGCGAAGCAAGAGGTTTTCCGGGCCGTGTCACGGCGCCTCAGGCAAGAGGGGCGCAGCGCGGCCTACATCGACGTACGGGTGCCCACGAACCCGGCCGTCTCCCTCTGACCTCAGCACATCGAATGGGGACCACCCGGGCGCTTCTGTCAAGGGCTGGCTGCACGGTTTCTTGCGCGGCTGAAGATGCAGAGGGAATGTGGGTTTTTCCGAAACTCGTGCGTGTGGTTGCAAATGTCCTTGACGTCCCCGAAAGCAAATAGATATATTCCTCAACTAACGCTATAGCCAATGGTCCTTAAGGCTAAAGCTAAAGCTAAAGTTCAAGCCTTCCCGCATGCCGCCTGAGCAGCGTGAATGCCTGGGCTAGAAACGGTTCGGTAGAACTCTCAAGCAATCATTGATCTATGGAAGGAGGCTGGGATGACGGCAGGTCCGCAGAATTATTTCGCGGTGATCAAGGTCGTCGGGATCGGCGGGGGTGGTGTGAACGCCGTCAACCGGATGATCGAGGTCGGGATGCACGGCGTCGAGTTCATCTCCTCGAACACCGACGCACAATCGCTGCTGATGTCGGACGCCGATGTGAAGCTCGACATCGGCCGCAACCTGACCCGCGGCCTGGGCGCCGGAGCAGATCCGGAAATCGGCCGGCTTGCGGCCGAAGAGCATCGGGATGAGATCGAGCAGATTCTCAAAGGCGCGGACATGGTCTTCATCACCGCCGGAAAGGGTGGCGGCACGGGGACCGGCGGCGCCCCCGTCATTGCCGAGATCGCAAAGTCGGTCGGGGCCCTAACCATCGGCGTGGTCACCCGGCCGTTTGCGTTCGAGGGTCGGCAGCGCGCGGTGAAGGCCGAGCAGGGGATCGCCAACCTCAAGGACAAGGTCGACACGCTGATCGTCATCCCCAACGACCGTCTGCTCGACGTGGGGGACGCGACGACCTCGGTGCTGGAAGCGTTCCGGATGGCCGATGAGGTGCTGTTGCAGGGAGTGCAGGGCATCACCGAACTGATAACGACACCCGGGCTGATCAATCTCGACTTCGCCGACGTCAAAGCCGTGATGACGGACGCCGGCTCGTCGCTCATGGGCATCGGACAGGCGCGCGGCGACAACCGTTCGGTGGAGGCGGCGCGCGCAGCGGTCTCGTCGCCTCTGCTCGAGGCTTCTATCGAAGGAGCGCGCGGCGTGCTGATCAACATCGCCGGCGGATCGGGCCTCGGTCTGTTCGAGGTGAACGAAGCGGCAAAGGCGATCTCCCAAGCCGCTCACGCCGACGCGAACATCATTTTCGGTGCGGTGGTCGACGACACCCTCGGCGACGAGGTGCGGGTCACCGTCATCGCCGCCGGGTTCGATCGCGCCGAGAAGAACGCGGCTGAACCCCAGGCCTCTCGGGGTGCCGAGGACGAGCTGACGGTCGCGCCC
Source organism: Actinomycetota bacterium (assembly GCA_030860205.1). Classification (GTDB taxonomy): domain Bacteria; phylum Actinomycetota; class CADDZG01; order CADDZG01; family WHSQ01; genus JACDDL01. Next base: position 27,454 of record JALZIQ010000072.1, read on the forward strand.
GAGACACGCCCGGTGGCCGTCGCCCAAGGCCGCAAGGCCCTGGTGTTCGAGGACGACGACGACCTCGAGGTTCCGGAGTTCATGCGCCGGCGATAAGGAGCATCCGCTGTCTCGCTGCGGGGGAGGCGGGACGCGACGTTGGGACCGCGTTCTCGGGCACTGGAAAAGGGTACGAAGATGTCCAGCGGGTGGGGGCTGAGCTGTATCGGGCCCCCGAGTGGAGCCTGCCCGCCGCCACCACGGCGATTTCCTGGCGCCGAGCAACGATGATGCTCTACGGATCGCGATCATGCAGCAACGGCTTCCACGATGCGCATGGGACCGGCGGTGTCGATTACGGTGCCGTCCGCGAGGCCAGCGTCCTCCAAGAGCATCTCGAGCTGGTTGCCGGTTCGCTCGCGCCCGCCGGTGATGGCCAACATGATCACGTCGAGCGTGTGGCCGCGCCGGTCGGACTGGGCGTCCCCTAGGACGTTCTCGATGATCAATACCCGAGCACCGGGCGACGCTGCCCGGCGGATGGCGCTCAGGATGGCAGCGGCCTCTGCATCCGGCCAGTCGTGGATAACCTCCATGAGGATGTAAGCGTCCGCCGGGCAGCGGTCGACGAAGAAGTCGCCCGCTCGAGCGGTGAGCCGGTCGCGGTCGATGTCGAGCGTCTCGACGACGTCGGGAAGGTCGAAAAGGATCCCTTCCGTGTAGGCACAGCGTCTAGCACCGCGCGAAGGAGATGGCCGCGGCCACCCCCTATGTCAGCGATCGTGTCGAAGCGGCCGAAGTCATAGGCGCCCAGCACGGCGGCGATGTCAGCGGCCGCCTTGCCCGTCATCGCC
>JALZIQ010000077.1 GCA_030860205.1 Actinomycetota bacterium
AAGATCAATTGCAGGTCCTCCCTGATCATGTGTCCCTCCCGCTGGCCGAGGTTCCTGACAGGTCTCAGCCTGGCGGGGGGGACTGCTTCCTCCTCGGAAATCAAAAGGCCTCCGCATTCACCGGAGGGCTCTGCACTTTTGATGATCAGGTCACTGCACTATTCGTGATTCCCTACAGGCCGGGAGAAGCTGTACGCAGAGAAGTTGTGTCAGTACTACCAGGAGGACGGCAAGATGCCCACTCGTATAGCGCGTTTCCACAACGTCTATGGTCCCCTGGGCACCCATGGCGGTGGTCGCAAGAAGGCGCCTGGGCCCTTCTTCAGTTGGATAGGAGTGGGCAGGTTCCTGCGGTTCGGTTTTCGGGAGGTTGACGATGCCCGCGACGGCGAGGGAGATGATGACCGGATCGATCCCCGGAGCCGTGGACGCTCCCCATAGGCGGGCGCGCGACGGCGAGGTGCTTGACGTGACGGCTTTCCACTCGTATTGCAACCAACTTCCGTGATGGCACACAATCAGTCAACCGGCGGAGGAGAGGAGAACCCATGGCCGAGTTCATGGACGTTCACCGAGGCATGAAGGGCATCACGAGCGAACAGCTGGCGGAGGCACATCAGGCCGACCTGGACATACAGGGTGAAGAAGGCGTGAACTTCAAGCACGCGTGGGCCGACCCGGACTCCGGCTTGGTCTTCTGCCTTTCGGAAGCACCCAACGCCGAAGCCGTCAAGGCCATACATGAGCGGGCCGGACACCCTGCAGACGAGGTCTATGAGGTGCCGGTACAGGCCTGATCCAAGACGGGTGAGCCGGATCCCCCGCCGGTTAGCGCGACATGTAGCGGAGCCGGCGGCCGGTAGTGCCTCGGCAACGCCCGAGATGGGCTGCCTAGTTACTTTGCGGAACACTCGCTGTGCAGCGATGATGAAAGCCGCTCAGCGGCGCGCGTCGGTGCGTTCGAACGGCTCGTCGACTCGAGTCGAAGTCAAGGGCCCGTAAGTATGGGGCTTGCGGTAGGCGTTGCCCCAGGTTTCATTCTTCCTGTAAGACCGGAGGCGATCCAGGTCAAAGTCCGCAAGGAAGACCCCCTCCCCCGGACCGGCCTCCACGATGAGTGGATCGACGGGCCGCTCGTCGCGGGCGAACGCCATGGCGTCGAACGCCACAGAATGTCCGTTGCATTGAGGCGCCGGATAGTTCGTCATGGCAACCCCGACCATGTTCTCGTAGGCGCGGGCTCGAAACTGCCCGATCCGTGATTCCTCTAGCTCGCACGAGTTGGGAGTCAGGATGATCTCCGCGCCTTTCAGCATCAGTATGCGCGCGCTTTCGGGGAACTCGCGGTCGTAGCAGATCATCGCCCCAAGCTTCACATGGCCGGCGCGGGTGTCGAGATCGCAGACGTAGAAATCATCACCGGGAGTACAGGCAGCTTCCATACCGAAGTCGCAGGTATGGACCTTCGCATAGGTCATTACCAGGTCCCCTTTGCGATCGATTATGGATATCGAGTTTCTCGGCGCGCCGGACCACCGCTCCAGGTAGGTGAGCGCGATCGCCATGTCAAGCTCTTGGGCCAGGCGCTGGAAGTGAGTAATAAATTTGTCGTCCCTGTCGATTGCCATACGCTGCCACGCCTCCCGTTCGATCGGCTCGACCGGACAGGACCTATACCCGATGCTCCACATCTCGGGAAAGAGCGCAATGTCTGCGCCCATCGCGGCCGCGCGGCGGCAGTGCTCCTCGCCCTTGATGAGATTCGCTTCGATGTCGGCGCCATAGGCCACCAGCTGCAGTAGGGCTACCCGAATACCCATGGGCCAAGAATAATGGCTAGTCGTTTTGGACCGGATCGTCGTCGGTCGGGGGCGACCACCCTCTGGCGCCCGCACCGATCTCTGGCTGAAGTCGCCTAAGCGACGCCCGCAGTCGGCGGCTTCATCAGGTCGCGCGCCGCCTGACGTGCCGCGCCCGCGGCCGCCCCGACCAGGCCGATCCACAGCGCCTTCTTCAACAGAGGCACGTCGGCGTCAACCTGGGGAGGATCCTCGCGCGTCGCCAGCCGCCACAGAGTCGTCAGCGCACTATTTGCGAGCTTCACTGCAAGCACACCTGCCAGTGTCGCCCCGATGGTTTGGGCGAGCGTGGGCTTTTGTGGGATGGCCCCGTCGGGCTGAGCCAGTTTCTTTTTTGCCATGGTCTTTCCTTTCCCTCCCTACTCGTTCACGTCTGCTAGCTCTCGTTGCATGCCGACTACTTCATCAAGCTCCCGGCCTCCATCGGCGGGGCCGATGGCAATGATGCGGTCGCCTGCAGCGAAGATAAGAGTCGGTTTTGGTCTATAGGTCCACCGCCGCCCTCTCTGCACGGCCAGAACATACATACCCGTTTCCGTTTCCAACCTTAGCTCCCGGATCGATTTTCCGTCTGCCTGCGAAGCAACCCCCACGATGGTCTCGTGGCCGAACTCGTCCGATTCGACTAATGCCGCTGCGATCACCGGATGGAGCTCCTCTCCCTTTTCGACCAACCGGGTCATCTCGCGTGCCGAGTCGAAGATCATCTCGGTTGCGTTGCCGAGCCGGATGAGTCCCCGTAGGTGATCGATGTTGCGCGCCTCCTGTGCGGCTCGCAGTACCCAGGACTCGAGCTCGTCATGCAGCGCGTCCGAGCGAGCCTCGAGGTTTGCCACCTCTGCGGCAAGGGCTCGATCGTTGAACAGCAGTGCCGAATAGGCGAGGCCGACGGCCACCTCGGCCGAGTTCTTCATCTCGACGAGAAGATCTACGGCGCGATCCAGGTCGGACAGCGCTATCTCGGGCTGTAGCGGGAGTTCCGGCAGCGAAGGAGCGCCCACCAACTCGCGCGCCAGGAGGACTCCGTCCTCGGGGCCGCGCACCAACAAGGCGTCTCCCTCCGCTATGACGTAGTCGGCTCGGGGGTCGAGATCCCATTCACCCCCGCGACGGATCGCGATTACCCAGATACCGATCTCCACGGGAAGAGCCAGGTCGCGCAGCGTCTGCTGAACCGCCGGAGAGCCTTCGGCCACCTTGATTCGGGAAACGACCTCGTCCGCATACCGAAGATCGTTTCTGAGGTCGTCGACTATGCCGATCTTCGATGCAACTATCCGAGCGATGTCCTCTGCGGCATCCGCGATCTTTTCGACCGCAGAGGCGATCTCGAGCACGCCGGCCATATGCTCGGCGTCTTCCGGGCTGCGCGCTGCGAGCATGGCGATCTTTCTCAACTCGTGGAGTTGCTCGAACATGCGTTCTTCGAGGCGGCCGACCTCGCGGGCGAGATCGGTATCGGCGAGAAAGACCGCCGCATAGGCGAGATCGACCATCAGCTCGGACTCGTCTTTGATCTCGGACAGGAGCCCCTTGACGGTATTGCGCCCATCTTTCACTGTTCTATCTCTCCCTCGCAAAGCTCCTGAGAAGGGCGAAGTCTGCTCTGGGATGCTCTCATCTCAGGCTACTCCGAAGACGACCAGCGCCAGAACTAGGCAGATGGCGCCCAAAAGGTCCATGCCGCTCGTCACCAAGGGGATCGTCTGATTGTCTGGATCGAGATGCAGCCGGTAGGTTGCCGCGGCCGCGTAGTAGCCGATCAGGGCCGCAACCACCGTAGCGAGAAGACCCCCGAACATCACCAGACCCAAGAAGCGCAGTGCCCCTGGATACGCCTGGTTCAAGAGTTCCGCAAGCGCCAGGGTTGCGCTCGATATGAGGGCGTAGACGGTCACCCCCAGCGCGAGCAGGATCGAGGCATCCATGAGGACGATCGCATCCGGACGGGCCGTGGCGGAGATGACTCCGAGATGCAGCTTGGATCCGAGACGGGCTGCGAGGATCCCTCCCAGGGCCCCGGTGATCTCGAGGAAACCGGGAACGACGATGGTGATGGCCGGCCATTTATGGAGGATGTCTTCGGCGCGTGGCTGTACCACGGCACCCGCCAGGACATCGAGGACTATGGCCACACAAAGGATCGGAAAGCTCTCTCGGACCAGGCGCCGGGCGAAGGCGTTCCCGGTGGTGTAGCCATGGGCCAGGGACGCACAGCCTGCCGCGAGCGCGACGCCTCCTAAGATCGGTGTGAGGGAGCCCCGTCCGACCAGGTAGGTGGCGAGCAGCAGACAGGGCAGGGTCACGACGTCGCCCATTGCGGTGATCAGCGGAGCGCCTACCGAGTCGAGATCCCATCCCCGGCGAAAGCTCTCTACCGAAAGATAGACCGTCAAGGCAAGGACGATTGCAGAGGAAAGTACGCCCCCGACCAATGCAATTACCACGAAGTCCCACAACGAAACTGTGCGGATGCCGAGCAGTCCGGCGATGGCGCGAGCCATCACCCCCATTACGGCCGAGGTCGCCAAGGTGAGCAGGGCCGCCGCGAAGACGTTTTGATAGAGGATCCCCTGCTTGTCCCGGTTTACCTCGAAGAGTCCGGTATGAACTGAGGTGCCGAGCCGTGCGGCCAGCGCCCCGAAGATGTTTCCCCGCATCCCTATGGACACCGGTATGAGCACGAACAACCCCCTTATGGCCTCCATCCGGCCGCTCATTCCGGCCAGCGTCAGGCCGGCGATCAACGAGGTCGTGGCGGCGACCGATACGGCCACGAATCCCTGGCGGACCGTCCTCCGCTCCGATACGAAGTAATCGACCACCTGCCTGGCGGGATCTACGACCCGGTGAGCGGTTCGTTTGGCAGCTGATCCCGACGATTGCTTTAGTGCTGCCTTCACCCGGCCGAAGAAAGAGAACGGCAGGGTTCGCCGAGTCCGGGGTTTTTTCCCATCGGGTGTCATCGGCCGGTGCAACTCCAAGCCACAGGCTTTCGTTGAGACGAATAGTGGGTGAGCGCCGTAAAGGCGCCACGCCACCGGCCGGCGGGCGAAGGCGCAGAGAGGAACACAGGACCGTTAAGAGAGGAGGCTCCGGATGGGAAATCAGGCAGCGATTCGTGGATCACGGACCCAGGCTCTTCCCCGAGCGTCGCAGAAGTTCCCCGAAGGTCGGGTATGCGAAAGCCCGGGATGCGAGACGAGGCTGTCCACCTACAACCGGCGAGAGCGCTGTTGGGCTCACGCTGAAATGAAAATTCCCCGGTTGCGGGGTCGGAAGCCGGCCACAGGCAACTAGCCGTTCGGAGTTCCTTCGGGGCCTCGGCGCGCGCGGGGTCCGGAGACCAGCGGATATTCTGACCCGGTTCCAGACGACTGTCCTTTCCTCGAAGGGGGCTGGGTTGCGCGCACATTCAGGGACCATCCTCATCCTCATCCTCGCCTTGATCTACAGTTTCGGCGCGCCGCCGGCGATCGCGATCTCCGGCCCGGGGGTGATCCTGGCGCAGGATCCCGCAGGCGAAGACAACGAGGCGGAAGGCCAGGAGGGCGGGGGTGGCAATGATAGTGCGGCCGAGACGGGTGCTTCGGCGGAGGAGACCGAGGGCTCGACCGAGACCGCCGGCCCCCCCTGGACGCTGTTCATGGCCTACATCTCGATCGTCCTGCTGCTGTTGCTCGCGCTGGCAATCGCCCGCTGGTACTACCTCTTCGTGGTGGCCCGGCGTAGAAGCGAAGTCTGAACCGGTGGAGCCGGCGCCCATCGACTGCGTCCCGGCCACCTACAGTCAGGCTACGATCCGGTGGGCGGGGCCGGGGTGAGGGGGAAGAAGCCCAGCCTGATCGAACCTCGGATCGCCGTCGCAGTGGCCCGTCGTCTGGCCGGCGAAGAGGATTTGGGGGGATCCCTCGCGATGCAGGCCCTGATCTCCGATCTTCAGATTGCAGTTCCCCGTTCGGAGGACCTAGTCGCCGAGGCAAGCGGCATCCCGAGACCGGCCCCTGTTGGATGGGCGGTGGTCGACAGGGGGACCTGGGCCGAGGCCAATATCGCGGGCATGAGCTCCTTGCTCGAGCCCCTCGCGCACAAGGTCGGGCAGAGGTTGCAGACCATGCCGGCCCAGGTGCGTCTGGCTCAACGGGTGCTGGTGTCCGCTGAGGTCGGGGCGCTGCTGGGCTACGTTTCACGCCGGGTCCTGGGACAGTACGACGTCCTGATGTCCGAGGAGGCGCAGGGGACGGGGATCCATCCCCGCCGGGGATCTCCCCGGCGGCTCGCTCCCGGAACCGTCTTGTACTTCCTGGGGACGAACATGATCGAGACGAGCCGGCGTTATAGCTTCGTTCCCGAGGACTTCTCCTTGTGGGTTGCCCTGCACGAGGTGACCCACCGTTATCAGTTTGCAGGGGTCCCATGGCTGCCCGAGCGTTTCTTCGGGCTCATTCGAGGCTACTTCGACTCGCTCGATCTCGACGCCGGGAGCCTCTCGGAGCGCTTCAAAGCGGGCGTCCGGCGGTTTTCGGACAAGTCGCTCCCGCCCGAAGAGCGGAATCCCGTGTACCTCTTGGCGTCGCCCGATCAGCGGGTCATGCTCGACGACATCCAGGCGCTGATGGCGGTCGTCGAGGGTCACGGCAACTACATCATGGATACGGTGGGGAGCAGAGTGATCCCTACGTTCCTACGGATGCGGGACCTTTTCGAGCGACGGCGGGAGCGGACCAATCCTCTCCAGCGAATCGTCGGTCATCTCATCGGGCTCGAGATGAAGCTCAAGCAGTATGAGCTTGGTCAGCGCTTCTGCGTGGAGGTGGCGGGCCGGGGAGGTGACGAGGCCCTGGCCCGATTGTGGTCCGCGCCCGAGAGCTTCCCCCGGCTGGCAGAGCTACGGGAGCCCGAGCGATGGTTGAGACGCGTCGCTTAGGGGGGCCCGGCTACCCCCTCGTGGAACGGGCCAAGAGGAGCCTCCAGCGCCATCGCATGGTAGAGCGGGGCGACACCGTCCTAGTTGGGGTTTCGGGAGGGCCGGACTCGACCTGTCTGCTCGATGTCCTGGCCAGGCTGGGTGACACCTTCGATCTCTCGCTTGCCGTGGGGCATGTCGATCACGGGCTCGGGGCAGAGTCGGCCGAGGTTGCGTCGCGCGTCTCCGCGGAGGCGGCCGGGGGCGGCTTCGAGGCCCATGTCGTTCGGGCGCCCGATCTCGCCGGGCCCAATCAGCAGGAACGCGCCCGGAATTTCCGCCTGGGTTTCTTGTCGACGGTCGCGGAGCGGATAGGCGCCGGCCAGGTTGCGACCGGCCACACTCTCGATGACCGGGTCGAGACAACTTTAGCGAGATTGATTCACGGGGCGGGCACCGACGGACTTGCGGGGCTTCGCCCCGTCGATGGCCCCAGGATCAGGCCGCTCATCGAGGTCCGGCGCGCTGAGACCCGTGCCTACTGCGAGGAGTTGGGTCTTGCCTTCTACGACGACCCTGCGAACCACGAGTTGCGCTTCGAGCGCGTCGCCGTTAGAGAAGAGGTCGTCCGACCGATCGTCGATCGCTGGGGGGCCGGGGCAATGGTCGCCATTGCCCGCTCGTGCGAGCGCTTGTCCGAGGATTCGGACGCTCTCCGCGGTATCGCGGACCGTCTCTACCCCGGAATCGCCAGCTCAGTGGAGTCCAGCGTGCAACTGGCCACACCGGATCTGGTCAAGTTGCCCAGAGGCCTCAGACGGCGGCTGCTGGAGCAGGCTGTAGGCCGGGTTCGGGATCGGTCGGGGGGAATCGAGGCTGTCCTCGACCGATTGGAGGACGATACGATTACCCCGGCGTCGTTCGCCGTCGCCGAGGGCATCAAGGTGGGGGTGTCTTCCGACACCGTCGTGGTCAGCCGGGACCAGGTGTCCGGCGTGGTGGACGAGATATGACCGAGACGGTCCACCCGGACATCGAGAAGGTCCTCATCTCGGAGGACGCCATCAGAGCCAAGATCGCCGAGCTCGCCGCGAACATCACGGGCGACTACGGAGATGCCGGTGTTCTGCTGGTCGGGGTGCTCAAGGGCGCCTTCGTGTTTATGGCCGACCTGGCTCGCTCGCTGAGCATCCCGATCGACTTCGATTTCATGGCCGTGTCGTCCTACGGCACCGCCACCAAGTCCTCGGGAGTGGTCCGGATACTGAAGGACCTCGACTACGAGGTCACCGGCCGCCATGTGCTCCTGGTCGAGGACATCATCGACTCCGGTCTCACGATCTCCTATCTGCTGCGTTACCTCAAGGCGCGCCGGCCGGCGTCGCTCGAGATCTGCTCGCTTCTGTGGAAGCAGGGTCAGCAAGCGGTGCCATTCGAGGTGAAGTACACGGGCTTCGTCATCCCGTCGGTGTTCGTGGTGGGCTACGGTCTCGACTTCGCGGAGAGGTACCGCAACCTCCCTTACATAGGGGTGCTTAGGCCCGAGGCCTACGGGGGAGAGTCACCCTACTGAGCCACACCATTCACGCCCGAATTGGGGTTGGCGGGTCAATCGAGGTAGTCATAGGGGGCTGCTAGGGTGAAAACACGATGAACCGGATCTTCCGTTCAGCAATCTTCTACCTGGTCCTGATCATCGCGGTTGTGTGGGTCTTCAACATCTACCGGCAGAGCGCTCAGGGTCCCGAGCAGATCGAATCGGTCAACACCTGGGTGGGAATGGTCGAAGACAAAGACATCGACACCGCCAAGTTCTTGACCAAGGACGAAAAGGTGATCGGGGACCTGTCCGACGGGACCGGCCAGTACGAGGTCTATCTTCCTCACGATACCGTCGACGACTTCGCCAACTTCGCCCGGAAGAACGGCGTGGACGTCTCCGCCGATCCGCAGATGGGGTCGTTCCTCCTGTCCGTCCTATTCCAATTCCTGCCAATCCTGATAATCGTGGGGTTCTTCTTCTTCCTCATGCAGCAGATGCAGGGAGGCGGCAACCGGGTGATGTCGTTCGGTAAGTCGAAGGCGCGGCTGGTCACCAAAGACCAGCCGAAGATCACCTTCTCGGATGTCGCCGGTCTCGATGAGGCGGTGGAGGAGCTCGAGGAGATCAAGGAGTTCCTGCAGGCTCCTCAGAAGTTTCAGGCGATGGGCGCAAAGATCCCCAAGGGAGTGCTGCTGTTCGGCCCACCCGGAACCGGTAAGACCCTGCTGGCGCGTGCGGTCGCAGGCGAGGCGGGGGTCCCGTTCTTTTCGATCTCGGGTTCTGATTTCGTCGAGATGTTCGTGGGCGTCGGCGCCAGCCGGGTGCGCGACCTCTTCGAGCAGGCCAAGTCGAACGCTCCGTCGATTGTGTTCATGGACGAGATCGACGCCGTTGGACGCCACCGGGGCGCAGGTCTCGGGGGCGGCCACGATGAGCGCGAGCAGACGCTCAACCAGTTGCTGGTCGAGATGGACGGGTTCGATGTCAAGGGCGGGGTGATTCTGATCGCGGCGACGAACCGGCCGGACATTCTCGACCCGGCCCTTCTGAGGCCGGGTCGCTTCGACCGCCAGATCGTGGTCGACCGCCCCGATCTCAACGGACGGACCGGCATCCTCAAGGTGCACACCAGGGGAAAGCCGTTGGCCAAGGACATCGACGTCGAAGTCTTGGCGCGCCGCACCCCGGGGTTCACCGGCGCAGACCTGGCGAACGTCGTGAACGAGGCCGCCCTCCTGGCGGCGCGCTTCTCGCGAAGCGAAATCGGGATGGGCGAGCTCGAGGAGGCGATAGACCGTGTTCTTGCCGGCCCCGAGCGACGCAGCCGAGTCATCTCCGAGAAGGAGAGAAAGGTCATCGCCTATCACGAGGCGGGCCACGCCCTGGTCTCACATGCGCTTCCAAACGCTGATCCCGTGCACAAGGTTTCGATCGTCTCCCGGGGACGGGCGCTCGGCTATACGCTGAACCTCCCGACCGAAGACCGCTTCCTGGTCACGCGCTCCGAGCTCATAGACCAGCTCGCGATGTTGCTGGGTGGGCGGGTGGCGGAGGAGACCGTTTTCGACGAGCCCACCACCGGCGCACAAGATGACATTCAGCGGTGCACCCGCATCGCTCGTCAGATGGTGACCGAATACGGCATGTCCGAGCTTGGGCCGCTGGCGCTCGGGCAGAACGAGTCTCAACCCTTCCTGGGCCGTGACTTCGGACATGTCCAGGACTATTCGGATGTCGTTGCCGCCAAAATCGATCGTGAGGTCAGCCGGTTGGTGGACGAGGCGCACGACGAGGCCCGCGACATCGTCATCAAGTACAGAGACAAGCTCGATGCGATGGTTACCAGGCTGCTCGAGAAAGAGTCCTTGGAACGGTCCGAAGTGTCGGAGATCCTCGCCGAGGTCGCCAAGCAGTCCCCGGCTAATCCCATCGAGCGCCGGCGGTTGCGCCGCAGGGCCCAGGCGGATGGGCAACCCAATGAGCCCCAAGAGGGGCCGCAGCCCGGAGCCCGGCGCTCTCGGCGTACCCTTCCGGCTCCCAAGCCTAGCTGGGGCGAGGCCTAGGCACCTCGCCTCGCCCTCCACGAGGCCGCCCTGCCAGCCGTTCAACCTCTGAGCCTGTTTTCCTTGCGGAGTCGTTCGACTACGTATAGATTGCTACTCTATGGGCGCTAAAGACACGGGCCCCAGCCCGGTCTGGCGTTCGGCGACTGAGTCCGGGAATGGGACACCGCATAGAGACCGGGCTATCGATTTCCATAACACCTTTGGTAATTCTCGGACGGGCGTAGCCCTGGTGGATGTCGAGGGCGCGTTCATGGACGTGAACCATGCCCTTTGTGAGTTCGTCGGTTACTCCGAGCGCGAGTTGCGGGCAACCACTTTTCAAGCGCTGACCCATCCCGACGACCTCGAAGCCGATCTCGCCCTTCGGCGCATGCTGGCCGAGGAGATCTCCAGCTATCAGACCGAGGGGCGCTTCATCCATGCCAACGGTTATCCGGTGTGGGGATTGTGGTGCGTGTCGACGGTATGCGACGAGGGCAAGCCGGCGCGCTTCATCTGCCAGGTGCACGACATCAGCGAGCTGAAGCAGATGCAGGCGGAACTGACCCACCAGACCCTGCACGACCCGCTTACGGGGCTTCCCAACAGAAACCTATTCATCGACAGGCTGTCGGTCGCATTGGCGCGCCTCGAGCGCAGCTCCAACGAGATTGCCGTCCTGTTCATGGATCTCGATCGCTTCAAGCGGGTCAACGACAGCAGGGGCCATGCCGCCGGCGATCAGCTCTTGAGGGCGGTTGCGACCCGGCTCAAGGAATCCGTACGTCCCGGGGACAGCGCCGCTCGTATCGGAGGGGACGAGTTCACCATCCTCTGCGAGGATGTCCGGGGAGAGGAGGGAGCTGTCGCCATAGCGGGCCGAATCACCGACGCCATGGCAAGACCGTTCTCACTGGACGAAGGCGAGGTCTTCAGCAACGCCAGCATCGGGGTAGCCGTCGCCGGACAGGGCCATGCGACCGATCCCGAGGGGCTCATCCGGGACGCCGATGCCGCGATGTATCACGCAAAGGAAAAAGGTAAGGGCCGGTTCGAGTTGTTCAGCCCGGTGCTGCACGAACGCTCCTCACATCGTCTGGACAATGACAACGCCCTGCATCGGGCGCTCGAGAGAGGAGAGCTGCGCCTCTTCTACCAGCCCGAGGTACGACTCGAGACCGGCAGGGTCGTCGCAGCAGAGGCTCTTCTGCGCTGGGCTCACCCGGAAAAGGGGCTGTTGAACCCCGACGACTTCATCCCCACAGCGGAGGAGATCGGTTTGATCTTCCCGATCGGCGACTGGGTGTTGGGCGAGGCCTGCCGTCAGGCGGCCGAGTGGACCGAGTCGACCGGCAGAGCGATGGGTGTCTCGGTCAACATCTCGGCGCGCCAACTGTCGCAGTCGGAGCTCGTTTACACCATCAGAGATGCCATCAATGCCTCGGGCATCCAGCCTTCCCACCTGTTCCTCGAGATAACCGAGAGCGCCATGATGGAAGACGCGGACAGCGCGATCGACGCCCTGGCCACCCTGCATTCCCTCGGTGTTGGGTTGAGTGTCGACGATTTCGGCACGGGCTACTCGTCGTTCAACTACATTAAGACGCTGGAAGTTGACGCATTGAAGATTCACAGAGACTTCGTGGCGGGGGTAAACCGGGATCCGGGCGATCTCGCCATCGTTCGGGCAATTGTTACCCTGGCGAAGTCGTTGGGATTGAAGGTTGTGGCGGAGGGAGTGGAGACGGCAGAGCAGATGTCGGCCATACGAGCGCTCGGGTGCGACCTGGCCCAGGGGCACTACTTCGCCCCACCGCGGCCGGCCGACCAACTCTCAGAATTGCTTCGGCGTCATCCTCACTGGTAGGCGGGGCACCGGGCGAGACCGATGAATCTCCGGTGTGGTCGCTTCGTCCTGGATCTGCGGCGCGTGGCTGTGATGGGCGTGCTGAACGTCACCCCGGACTCGTTCTCCGACGGGGGTAGCTACTTCGACCACGGGCTCGCCCTCGACCGCGCTCATCAGATGGTTGCCGAGGGTGCGGCGATCATCGATGTGGGTGGTGAGTCGACTCGCCCCGGTGCTGCGCCGGTGCCCGCGAGTGAAGAGGCCCGGCGCGTGCTTCCCGTGATCGAGGCGCTGGCGCCCGAGCTCGAGGTGCCCCTCTCGGTCGATACCCGAAAGGCACAGGTCGCCAGAAGCGCCGTTGCGGCAGGCGCTTCGATGATCAATGACACCGGCGGGGAGGATGCGACCGAGGATCCGACCACGGCGGCAGCGGCTTCGGGCCCAGATGGTGTCGCGGTGGTGGTTATGCACTCGCGCGGCACCGCCGAGACGATGACGACTTTGACGGCCTACGACGACCTCGTGAACCAGGTCGCGGGCTACCTGGGGCGGCGCGCCGAAAGCCTGAAGGCAGCAGGCGTGGGCGCCGATCGCATCGTGGTGGACCCCGGGATCGGCTTCGCCAAGACGGCCGGACAAAGTCTCGAGCTGCTGAAACGCATAGGCGAGCTCGCCGATTTGGGGCTTCCACTGCTCGCGGGCACCTCCCGCAAGTCATTGATCGGAGCGGTTCTCGATGTCCCGACCGCTCAGCGTGTCTATGGCACCGCGGCGACCGTCGCCTGGGCCGTCGCGCACGGCATTCATATCGTGCGCGTGCATGACGTCGAAGCAATGACCCAGGTGGTTCGGATGACCGAGGCGATCAAGGCTGAGGGCACGCCAGGCTAGCCCACTACCCCGAGCGGAGATGGTGCCGTGTTGCACCCGGGGAGGATGCGAGAATGCACTACCGGGCGTCACAGGAGGCATGAGCTTCGATGGTTACCGCCTACATCGGGATGGGTTCGAACGTGGGCGACAGGACCGGTTTCTGTCGCCGGGCTGTGGCCGCGCTCGAAGAGGGACCGGGCATCAAGATCGAGACGGTTTCGAGCCTTTACGAGACGTCCCCCGTCGGGGGCCCGCCCCAGCGCTCCTTCGTCAATCTAGCGGTGCGCATCTTCACGGACCTGGAGGCCCGCGAGCTTCTGGCGATTTGCAAGGAGGTGGAGCGCCGCCTGGGGCGCGGTCCTAACGATGCCCGTTGGGGCCCCCGCGTGATGGACCTTGATATCTTGCTCTTCGGCGAGGAAAAGTTGTCCGAACCCGGGATGAAGATTCCCCACCCAAGGATCAGAGAGCGCCGCTTTGTGCTGGTGCCTCTCCTCGAGATCGAACCCGCTCTGACCGATCCTTGGGGGGACCCATATGCGAGCTCGTTGCCGGAGGCTGAGGGCGAAGTCCGGCTGCTCGAGACCTTCACTTAGCTTGCGGTGACCCGCTCGCCCCCGATGGGCATCCGGTGCAGCGACCTCTGCCCCGCCGTCGCAGCCAACGAGGTGTCCGAAGCCGTGTACCTCAGATGAGGGTTGTTGCAGCTGTGGACGAGCTGCGGCGGGTGCTGGGGGCCGGGCCACGGGGATGGATCGGATTCGTTCCCACTATGGGGGCGCTTCATGAGGGCCACCTGGCGCTGGTGGAGGCCGCGCGCGCGAGGTCGGACGTGGTGGTCCTCAGTATCTTCGTCAACCCTCTGCAGTTCGGGCCCGGGGAGGACTACAACGGCTATCCGCGCACCGAGGGCCGCGACTTCGAGCTTGCGGCCCAGGCCGGCGTGGACGTGGTGTTCCGGCCGGCCACGTCGGAGGTCTACCCTCCGGGCCATCCGGGGATGGTCACGGTGAGCGCAGGCCCGCTGGGGACCTTGCTCGAGGGCGCCGTCCGGCCGGGCCACTTCGACGGTGTTCTCACCGTCGTCGCTAAGCTGTTCAACCTGGTGCGGCCGGACGGGGCTTGGTTCGGCCGGAAGGACGCACAGCAACTGGCGCTCGTGAAGAGGATGGTGGCAGATTTGCGATTCCCCGTTGAGATCCACTCCTGTCCGACCGTCCGGGCCCCCGACGGGCTCGCGATCAGCTCGCGCAATGCCTATCTCTCGTCCGAAGAGCGCGTCCGCGCGGCCGTGCTTCACCGGGCGCTTCTCGCCGGTCGTACCGCCCTCGACCGGGGGTTCGGAGCAGGGGCCGCCGAAAGCGCGATGGCCGGGATTGTGTCCTCCGAGCCCGGGGTCACGCTCGATTACGCACGTGTTGTCGATCCCGACACGTTCGGCGCACCCCAGCACGGCGGCCCCGCGTTGGTCGCCGGCGCCGTACGGGTCGGAGCCACCCGTCTGATCGATAACCTCCTCTGGCCCCTGCCCGACGGCGAGGATGCCTGAGGATGCTGCTCGCCATTGACGTCGGCAATACCCAGACCCACCTCGGTGTCTTCGACCGGGACAGTTTGTTATACGAGTGGCGCGCTTCGACCGATGCCGGGAGAACGGCCGACGAGCTTGCGCTCATGTTCGGTCAGTTCCTGGCATTGGGGAACCTCTCTTTCACGCGCTCGATAACCGGCGTCGCCATCTCCTCTGTGGTTCCGCCTGCGACGCAGGAGCTCAGGGAGATGACGCTCAAGTATTTCGGCTTCCCCCCTCTCGTGGTCGAACCGGGAATCAAGACGGGCATAGGGGTGATGACCGATCATCCCCGGGAGGTCGGCGCCGACCGCATCGCCAACGCAGCGGCTGCACACGAGATGTACCCGGATGAAGGTGTCGTTGTGGTGGATTTCGGCACCGCCATCACCGTCGATGCGGTTTCGGGGACGGGCAAGTACCTCGGGGGCGCCATTGCCCCCGGCATCGATACCTCGGCCGCCGCGTTGTTCTCCGCCACGGCCCAGATTCAACGCGTCGAGCTCATCGCTCCGCCCTCGGCGATAGGCAGGAACACGATCAACAGCGTGCAGTCCGGCGTGATCTTCGGGACCGCATCACTCGTCGACGGCCTGATCGAGCGCGTGGCACTGGAGATGGGCGGCGGCGAAAACGGGGTCTCGGTTGTCGCCACCGGGGGGCTCGCCGGAACCGTGGTCGAGCATTGTCGCCGGGTCGATCACATCGAGCCGATGCTGACACTGCGCGGGCTGCGCCTGATCTTCGAGCGCAACTTTCCAGGGGTTCGGGACGGGGAGGATGAGGTCGGGGTGCCCGCCGCCGAGCCCCAAGGGCTAAGGGGCTCGGTTTCCGCCCCCCCGGGACCCAAGGGAGGTGAGGGCCGCCATGGCGTCTGAGCATCGGGACGTCTATCCGTACGGTTACGAGCGCACCGCGACCTCGGAGCAGATTCACACCCGGTGGAAGCCTCTGGAGCCCGGTACCGAGGCGCCGGCCGCCCCGGTCAGGGTGGCGGGCCGGCTCAGGACGCTGCGCCGCCACGGCAAGGTCGCCTTCGCCGATCTCGAAGATGTCACCGGTGAGGTCCAGTTGTTTGCGCAAACCGACGTCCTCGGGTCGGCGCGGGTGACGGAGTTCGCCGGGTTGAGCGTGGGCGACATCGTTGGGGCCGAGGGGCGCGTGATGAAAACCCGACGTGGGGAGCTCTCGGTCAAAGTCGGTTCCTTCAGCCTGCTTGCAGCCTGCCGGAGAGCGATGCCGGAGAAGTGGCATGGGCTCACCGATGTCGAGTCCCGGTACCGGCAGCGCCATCTGGATCTGATCTTCAATCCACAGTCGCGTCGCCTGGTCGAAACTAGAGCGGCGGCGAATGCCGCAATCCGCCGGCTCCTGGAGGGCGAGGGGTTCCTCGAGGTCGAAACGCCCCTGCTCCATCCCATCGCGGGTGGCGCCGTCGCTCGCCCGTTTTCCACCCATTACAACGCGCTCGATATCGAACTCTACCTTCGTATCGCTCCCGAGTTGCATCTCAAGCGCCTGTTGATCGGTGGTCTTGAGAAGGTCTACGAGCTGAACCGCAGCTTCCGAAACGAGGGGGTGTCGGCCAGACACAACCCGGAGTTCACGATGCTCGAGGCCTACGAGGCCTACGTCGACTACGGCCGCACGATGTCGCTGGTGGAATCCCTTGTGGTGGCGATGGCAAAGGCCGTCCGGGAGGTGATGGCGGACGGCGCGCCGGATCTCGAGCTCCGCCCCCCGTTCGCGCGCGTCACCATGTTTGAGGCGATTGCGAAAGCCACCGGGCTGGACTTGACGGAGGCGTGGTACGAGGAGCGCTGGGACAGGGTGCGCGGGGAGGCGGAAGCGCTTGGCGTGCGCGTGGACCCGGCATGGCCTCCGGGCAAGGTTCTCGCCGAGATATATGAGTCGCGCGCCGAGAGGGAGTTGACCGGGCCCGTGTTCGTGGCCGGGTTCCCCAAGGACGTTTCCCCCCTCGCAAAGGACCACCGGACAATCCCGGGATTCACCGAGCATGCGGATCTCGTGATGAAAGGAGTCGAGATCGCGCCCATCTATTCGGAGCTGAATGATCCCGAAGAGCAACGCCGGCGGTTTCAGGCCCAGGTTGCTGCCCGGGCCGCAGGCGATGAGGAGGCCACGCTCCCGGACGAGAATTTTCTCGAGGCGTTGGCTTATGGGATGCCCCCAGCCGGAGGATTCGGGATCGGGATAGACCGGCTGCTCATGTTCCTCACCGATACACCCTCCATTCGGGAGGTCATCCTGTGGCCGACCCTGAAGCCGGAAGATTGATCGCATCGGAGCTCTTTGGACTCCGCTCTCGACGGTCCCGGCGCGACTGTTCGGGGAGGGTCGCCCTCATGGCCGCAGCTCTTATCGTCCTGCCCGCCTGTGAGCTTGGAGCAGGGGATCGTGGGAGCGGGCTGCGCGTGCCCGTCGGCACTCCCCGCACGGAGCAGGGTCCCGTAGTCGGTCTGGTCGGCACGATGACCGGACCGGGGGCATGGCGAGGAGACGATGCCTTCGAGGGCGCCGACCTGGGGGTCAACGTCCTCAATCGCTCTCTGCCCGCTCGACAGGAACCGTACGAGCTCGTTACACTCGACGATCGTGGCGATCCGGCCAGGGCTCTGGCGCTGGTCGAGCGCCTGGCCGCCGAGCACGCCACCGTCGGACTGGTCTACGCCGGGCCGCCCGAGGTGCTTTCCCGGGCGGAGGACGCCCTCGCGGAGGCGGGTGTGCCGGCGATCCTCTGCTTCGGCGATCTTCCCGGCGCCTTGCGGGGATTCCCATCCCACCTCTTCCAGGCGTCACCGCCGATGTCCTGGCAGGCGAAGCACCTGGCCGCATACATCCTTCAAGACCGCGCTTTCAGGACCACGGGTCTGCTCATGGAGAGGTCGCCCTCCGGCCGAGACGCACGCCGCTCCCTACAACGCGCCCTGTCCGGGGCCGGAGGCCGGCGCGCCGAGTGGGTTGGCTACAGGCCGGGCGCCGACAATCTGCCCGAGCTCTTGGCCAGACTCAGACGCCGCCGGGTCGAGGCGCTCGTCGTCGGGGGCGGCCCGGGTCTCGTGAAGCGGCTCGAGGTCGCGCTCCGGCGGATGGGGGCTCTCTACCGCTCCACAGAAGCCGCCAGGATTCGGTCCCGCGCCGACGCAAGGCGCGCGAAGTGGTGGAAACCTCAGGTCCTGCTCTTCGATCTCGGGCTCACCCCCGGTACCCGACTCCCCCCAGGGACAGTTGCGGCGGAGAGCTACGCGCGCGGCGCGCACTACCTTCCCCTGCCGGGCTTCGAGAGGTGGCGGTCTGCCTTCGTCGACTGGTGGGACGCCGAGCCCCTAGGGTGGGAGCTGAGGGCCTACCAGGCCGTGGGGATGATCGGCTGGGCGGCCGGTCACTCGCAACCGGATGGTGACCTCGCCTCGTCGCTCGAAGCGGCCCGAGGGGTTCGCTTCGGCGGGATGGCCGCCAGCTTCAGCCCGCTCGACCATCTTTCGGTGGAGCCCGGGACGGTTGGTCTGTGGGCGATCCCCCGTCCGGGCATCCGCGTGCCCGAACGAGGACGCCTCCCCGGCGCCATGCCGTGGGTGCCGCTGGGTCGGACCTTTGACCCCGCCGCTCTCGGAGCGGGGGACGCCCGGCATCTGTGGGCGCGACGCCCGAACGGCTCATTTCGCCCCCGCTTCGGGATAAGCACGTCCCGGTCGGATCCGGTTCACTGACCGGGAACGATTTTCCCGGCGGAAGCGTTGAACCGGCTAGAGAAAAGATTCGGGCAAAGATTCGGGCAGCGGTTGATGGCCTCGGGCTGAGTGGCCCCCGGGGTAAGCGTCCCCTCTTCGTATAATGGGAGGGGGCCGGAGAGAGTCCCCAGGGCTTCACCCCGAACAGGACCGCCAGACGAGTTTGCACAGATTAAGGAGGAGCGGCCCCATGTTTGAAAGGTTCACGGACAGGGCCCGCAGGGTCGTTGTTCTCGCTCAAGAAGAGGCAAGGCTCCTCAACCACAACTACATCGGCACCGAGCACATCCTGCTCGGGTTGATTCATGAGGGTGAGGGAGTCGCCGCAAAGGCACTTGAATCGCTCGGCATCTCGTTGGAGAAGGTTCGCCAACAGGTCGAGGAGATAATCGGTGCAGGGCAGTCGCCACCCTCGGGTCACATCCCTTTCACCCCACGAGCCAAGAAAGTCCTCGAATTGTCGCTGAGAGAGGCACTCCAGCTCGGCCACAACTACATCGGCACCGAGCACATCCTGCTCGGCTTGATCCGTGAGGGCGAAGGTGTGGCCGCCCAGGTGCTGGTCAAGCTCGGCGCGGACCTTGGACGGGTGCGCCAGCAGGTCATCCAGCTGCTGTCCGGATACTCCGGCTCGAAAGAAGCCGCAGGCGGAGGCACGAGCCAGACACAGCAGGGTTCGCTCGTGCTCGACCAGTTCGGACGCAACCTCACCCAACTGGCGGCCGAGAACAAGCTCGATCCTGTGATCGGGCGGGAAAAAGAGATCGAGCGGGTGATGCAGGTGCTGTCACGGCGCACCAAGAACAACCCCGTGCTCATTGGCGAACCCGGGGTGGGGAAGACCGCCGTGGTAGAGGGTCTCGCACAGAAGATCGTCCGCGGCGAAGTGCCCGAGACGATCACGGGCAAGCAGCTGTACACGCTGGACCTCGGCGCTCTGGTGGCGGGCTCCCGCTATCGCGGGGACTTCGAAGAACGCCTGAAGAAGGTGCTCAAGGAGATCAAGACGCGCGGTGACATCATCCTGTTCATCGACGAGCTCCATACCTTGGTCGGCGCTGGAGCCGCCGAAGGCGCCATCGATGCGGCGAGCATCCTGAAGCCGATGCTGGCCCGGGGTGAGCTGCAGACGATCGGCGCAACGACGCTCGACGAGTACCGCAAGCATCTCGAGAAGGACGCCGCCCTCGAGCGACGTTTCCAGCCCATCAAGGTGCCCGAGCCCACCGTGCCGCACACCATCGAGATCCTCAAAGGGTTGCGTGACCGCTACGAAGCCCATCATCGGGTCCATATAACCGACCAGGGGTTGGTTGCGGCCGCGAATTTCGCAGACCGTTACATCTCGGACCGGTTCCTGCCCGACAAGGCGATCGACCTCATCGACGAAGCCGGTTCGCGTCTTCGCATCCGCAGGATGGGGGCGCCGCCCGACTACCGTGAGCTAGAGGACAGCATCGTCGAGGTCAGGCGGCACAAGGAAGAGGCGATCGAATCTCAGAATTTCGAGCGCGCCGCCGGGTATCGCGACGAAGAGAAGCAGCTGATCGAGGAACGCTCTCTGAAAGAGGTCGAATGGCGCACCGCCGAAGGTGAGGCGCTGGCGGAGGTCAACGAAGAGGAGATAGCAGAGGTCCTGTCGTCATGGACCGGCATCCCCGTCACCTCCTTGACCGAGGAGGAGACCACAAAGCTCCTGCGGATGGAAGAAGAGATGCACAAACGCATTGTGTCCCAGGAAGACGCAATCGGCGCGGTGTCACGCTCGATCCGCCGAACGCGCGCAGGGCTCAAGGATCCGAAGCGCCCGGCGGGCTCTTTCATATTCCTCGGACCTTCTGGCGTCGGCAAGACCGAGACGGCAAAGGCGCTTACCGAGTTTCTCTTCGGCGACGAGAACGCTCTCATTCAGTTGGACATGAGCGAGTACATGGAAAAGCACACCGTAAGCCGGCTCGTGGGTTCGCCGCCGGGTTACGTGGGTTACGAAGAGGGCGGCCAGCTAACCGAGGCCGTCCGGCGCCGCCCCTATTCCGTGGTGCTGCTGGACGAGATCGAAAAGGCGCACCCGGATGTCTTCAACACACTGCTGCAGATCCTCGAGGACGGCCGGCTCACCGATGCGCAGGGACGGACCGTCGACTTCAAGAACACCGTGATCATCATGACCTCGAACCTGGGGACCCAGAATCTGCGCAAGCCCGCGATGGGATTCGGCCAGGCGAGCTCCGATCTCACCTACGAGAAGATGCGAGAGCGGGTCGAAGAGGAGCTCAAGCGGAACTTCCGTCCCGAGTTCCTCAACCGTATCGACGAGGTCATCGTGTTCCACGAGCTCTCGGAGGCCGAGGTCAAGTCCATCGTCGATCAGCTGATCCGGCGGGTCTCGAATCAGCTCGAAAGCCGTGATGTGGCGATCGAGCTCACCGATGCCAGCAAGACCCTCTTGGCCAAACGGGGCTACGACCCGACCTTGGGGGCCAGGCCGCTCCGACGGTCGATCCAGCGCCTGGTTGAGGATCCGGTGTCCGAGAAGATCCTATGGAAGGAATACGAGGCAGGTGACACGATAATCGTGGACGTCGAGCCCAACGACAAGGGCGAGGACGAGATTGTGTTCCGCAAGGCCGAGCGATCCCCAGACCACCCGCCGATCGAGCTGGCGGGCGTCGGCGAGGGGGATTCGGAGTCGCTGCCCGAACCCTGAACGGATTGTCTGACAAGGCCAGAGGCCCGGCCCGAGCGCCGGGCCTCTCCGCGCCCGCCGGCGTCCGGCTTCGGGCCGAGGGAATTTGTCTCATTGCCTCGATAGGTTGAGGTCATGCGATTGACGGTCCAGGATCTCGCCTCGCGCCGCCCCGGCGCCGAACATTTCTGTACGGCCTGCGGATACACCTCCGCCCGGTGGTTCGGGCGCTGCCCGGAGTGCGGCGAGTGGAGCAGCGCCCGAACTTCGTCGGCCTCCGCTCCCAGCCCTGCGATCACGTCGCTTGTACACGATGGACCGCCCCCTCAGCGTGTGGCCACCGGCATGCTGGAATTGGATCGGGTGCTCGGCGGCGGCCTCGTTGCCGGGAGCGCTATCTTGCTCGCCGGTGAACCCGGGATCGGCAAATCCACCCTTGTGCTGCAGCTGATGGACGGTGTCATAGCTCAGGGGCGGCGCGCTCTTCTCATGACGGGCGAGGAATCGGTGGCACAGGTGGCGCTGCGCGGCGCACGACTCCATGTCGCGGCCGACCGATTCCTCGTGTCGACGTCCTCGTCGCTCGAAGCGGTACTGGCGGCCTCACTGAGCCAACGACCGGACGTCCTCGTAGTCGATTCCGTTCAGACGCTGCGTGATGGCGGGCTCGAAGGGGCGGCAGGGTCCGTGCTGCAGGTGCGTGAATGCGCGTCGGCCCTGGTTGCGCATGCAAAGCAGTCCGGGACCGTGGTCGTCATGGTCGGCCACGTCACGAAGGAGGGTGCTGTTGCCGGCCCTAAGGCTCTCGAACACGTTGTAGACGCGGTGCTCACGTTGGAGGGCGAGCGCGACGGCAGTCTGCGGGCCTTGCGGGTGTCCAAGAACCGTTTCGGGTCCTGCGCCGAAACGGGAGTCCTCAAGCTCGGGGGCTCCGGGCTCGAGTCGGTCGAGGACCCTTCTGCAATGATGCTGGCGGACCGCCTTCCCGGGATCCCCGGGTCGATGGTTTTTCCCTGCCTCGAGGGATCGCGCCCCGTCCTGGTAGAGCTCCAGGCGTTGCTGACGCCCACTCCTCAGGCTCAACCGAGGCGCGTGGCGATTGGTGTCGACGGGCGGCGACTGACGCTCCTACTCGGAGTGTTATCGGAGCGTTGTGACCAGAGTTTCCACTCGCAGGATGTGTTTGCTGCGGCCGCGGGGGGCTTGGCGGTGCGCGAGCCCGCAGCCGACCTGGCATTGAGCCTCGCGTTGTTGTCGGCCAAGAGCGGTGTCTGCATCGATCAGACGACCACCGCCTTCGGCGAAGTCGGACTCGGTGGCGAGATCAGGCGGGTGCCGGCAACACAAAGCCGCATCGACGAAGCCATACGAATGGGATTTCGCACCGCGATCGTGCCGCGCGGAAGCGAACGGTCCAGCTCAGGGATGAAAGAGATCAGCGTAGGTGACATCGGGGACGCGTGGCACGCCTGCACTGGTACATAGGGATTATTGTCTTGGCGCATAGCGCCGGCGCAGCGAGCGCCGGCCAATCACGCGCCGAGCACTAATCGGTGGTGTCTACGGGCCGTGCTACCCTTGATTAGAGTTATGGAAAGACTTTCGAGTCGTCCGATGATGTCTGCAGCCTGTGATCGACCTCCAGAAGGGATGTATCTGAGTGCGTTTCCACGTAGGGGATAAGGTCGTCTACCCGCATCATGGGGCGGCAATAATCGAAGGGCTCGAGCAGAAAGAAATGTTCGGTGAGAGCCGCGACTACTACATTATCAAGCTTGCGTACGGCGAGTTGACGCTGATGGTGCCGATTGATTCCACCGAAGACGTTGGCATCCGGGAAATAACACCGGCCAAAGAAGTCCCCAAGGTATTCAAGGTGCTCAGAAAGCAGGAGGAAACCACAAACACCACCAACTGGTCCCGGCGGTTCAAAGCCAATGTCGAGAAGCTTCGCTCGGGAGACATCTACAAGGTAGCCGACGTCGTACGCAGCCTCCACCAGCGAGACAAAGAGAAAGGCCTCTCGGCCGGCGAGAAGCGGATGCTGGTCAAGGCACGGCAGATACTTGTTTCCGAGCTTACCTTTTCCAACGGTTGTGACGAAGAGGAAGCCGAGAGGCTGCTGGACGAGGTGCTCGGATAGCCCAGGCCCCCAGTGCGGCGATCTTGACCGCATTCGGCTCCAACGGGAGGCCGAGCTCATCCCAGGGGGCGCCGCAGTGGCATCTCCGCAAGCTCGGGGCCCGGACCCTCGTGGACTGGTCGTTGCAAACGCTCTTGCACGCGGGGTGCGAACCCGTTGTGGTCGTGGTTCCCTCAGAGCTGAAGGAGCAGGCTGCCGAGGTGTGCCGCCTCTACAGTTCGGCGGAGCTCGTCGCGGGAGAGACTTCGGGTCTTTCGACTGTGCGCCGGGCCCTTCAAATCGTGTCGTCTCCGTCGGTTGTGGTCCACGACGTGACGAGGCCGTTCGTGACTCACGATCTGGTCGGGAAGGTCACCGACGCGCTGCAATCATCCGACGGCGCCATCTGTGCAGTGCCACTGGACGAGACCCTCAAGCTCACCCGTTCTACCCGGGTGAAGTCGACCGTCGATCGAACCGGTTGGTGGCGCGCCCAGACACCCGAGGCGTGGGACTGTGGCGTGTTACAGCAAGCGCACGAGCGGGCCCGCTCAGAGAAAAGCGCAGTTCGCGACAACGCCCAACTGGTAGCCAAGTATGGAGGGAGCATTGCCGTGATCGCCGGGGCCCGGGCCAACATCAAGATCTCCTCGGGAGCCGATTTCATGCTGGCGGAGGCAATGGCCCACTCGGGTGTGATCTCCTCGACGCTCGGACTGGGGCATTGACTCCATCGGGAGCGGCGAGCCGGATGGCCGGCGGTTGGCGATGAGCCGCGTGGGCCTGGGTTTCGACTGCCATGCATTCGATTTCGGAAAATCGCTGATCCTCGGCGGTGTCGTCATTCCGGGCGCGCCCGGCTTGAGTGGACATTCGGACGCCGACGTGCTGAGCCACGCCATTGCCGACGCCCTGCTGGGCGCGGGACGGCTCGGGGATCTCGGGACCATGTTCCCACCCGACGACCGCTGGCGAGAGGCTTCGAGCCTCGACATTCTCGGTATCACGGCCCAGGCCCTGAGAGACCACGGATGCCGGATAGAGAACGTCGACGGGACGGTCGTTGCTCAGGCGCCCAAATTGGCTCCCCACAGAGGCGAAATGACGGCAGCGATCGCCCTGGCCCTGGGCTTGCCGGCGTCTGAGGTGTCGATCAAAGCCACGACGACAGACGGGCTCGGATTCACCGGCCGCGGAGAAGGCATAGCGGCAATCGCCGTGGCCCTCGTCGACCAGACTTAAGCTAAGTCCATGAGCATCCGCTTTCACGATTCACGCTTGCGCAAAGTAGTCGAGCTGGACACGCGCGATTCTGGACGCGTATCGATGTATGTCTGCGGTCCCACTGTTTATAACCTGATCCACATCGGCAACGCCCGCACCTTTCTCTGGTTCGACTTCATCCGTCAGTACTTCGCTTATCGAGGGCACCAGGTCACCTACGTGATGAACTACACCGATGTGGACGACAAGATAATTGAACGGGCGAAGGTGGAAGGCAGCACCACGGATGCTGTTACCGCGAAGTACACGCGCGCATTCGAGGATGACATGGCTGCACTGGGTGTTACCCCTGCGGATGTCTTGAGCCGCGCTACCGATCACATCGACGACATGGTGAGAGCCATCGAGGGTCTTATCGAGTGCGGTGCGGCATACGCAACGGACGGTGACGTCTTTTATTCGGTCGAGAAGTTCCCCAGTTACGGCAAGCTCTCCGGCCGTTCGCTCGAAGACATGCGTGCCGGCGATCGTGTCGATCCGCACGAAGGGAAGAAACATCCACTCGACTTTGCTCTGTGGAAGTCGGCGAAGGAGGGCGAGCCATCGTGGCCGTCTCCCTGGGGGCCGGGCCGGCCCGGATGGCACATCGAGTGTTCGGTGATGTCGACCAAATACCTCGGCATGGGTTTCGACATCCACGGTGGTGCAAGTGACTTGATTTTCCCTCACCACGAAAACGAGATTGCGCAGGCGGAGGCACTTGCGGAGACGGAGCCTTTCGTCCGTTACTGGATGCACGCCGGCCTGGTGCAGATGGAATCGGTGAAGATGTCCAAGTCGCTCGGCAACGTTGTGCTTGCACGTGAGGTGGTCGCTGCCTATCCAGGTGAAGTGGCGCGCTACTGGGCTTTGACGGGCTCCTACAGAACGCAACTTTCCTTCTCCGACGAGGCCCTTGCCGATGCAGCTCAGGGATATGAACGCTGGAGCACATTTTTGGCAGCTGCGAAGCATGCACTCGGCCCCGACATGCCGCCCGCGCCACAACTCCTGCGCCGCCCTGAGGGTGTGGACGAGCTGGTCGGACCCGGGGCGGAGTACATTGGGCGCTTCATTGAAGCCCTGGATGACGATTTCAATTCCTCTCAGGCTTTCGCAGTGGTGCACGAGCTCGTGCGTGAGGCGAACCGGCGCATCGAACCCGCGCAACGGGGGGAAACCGAAGACCGCGAGGTGCTGGCTTCGCTCGCAGAGGCCTTTGCGGAGATGACCACCATGATGGGCTTCAGCTTTGGACCGACGGAGTCTCCCAGGTTGGTGGACGACCTCGTCGAGTACCTGTTGGAGCTTCGCGATGCAGCGCGCCGCGAGAAGGAGTTCGAGCGAGCCGATGCCATTCGGTCGCGTTTGGCCGCGATGGGAGTCGCAATCGAAGACACGACTGCGGGCGCCCGCTGGCGTCTCACCTCCGTTCCCAAAGAGGGCGGGTGAAGGGAGAGGCGGCTCCCGTTCTTGCCGGTCGCCGGCCGGTCCTCGAGTTGCTGCGCGCTGGGCAGAGCGCCGAACGAATCTTGATCGCCCAGGGGCACGCCCCTTCCAACATCGTCAACGAGATACGCCGGCGCGCCGACCGGAGCGGCGTCCCCTTGCAAATCGTGCCCTCCTCGCAGCTAGAACGCCTTGCCGGCGACGTCAATCATCAAGGAGTCATCGCACTGACCGCCCGCTATCGCTACACCCCACTCGAGACTCTCCTCGCAGGCGAGTCACCGGCGCTCTTGTTCTTGGACGGCGTCACGGATCCACACAATCTTGGATCGCTTCTCAGGAGCGCCGATGGGGCGGGCTTCTCGGGCGTGGTGATTCCCGCCCGCCGCACGGTGCAGGTGACGGCGGCCGTCAGGCGGGTCTCTGCCGGGGCCGCCGAGGTCGTTCCGGTGGCCCGGGTACACAATCTCAGCCAGGCTCTGGAAGCGGCGCGAGCGGCGGGGCTATGGATCCTGGGACTCGACTCTGAGGCAGGAAACGACATCTGGTCGTCCGACTTGGCCGAGCCCCCCGTCGGCATCGTCGTGGGTTCCGAGGACAAGGGTATCGGAGCGAAGACCAAGGAACGGTGTGACGCGCTGGTTCGAATACCGCAACGCGGCCGGTTGACCTCGCTCAATGTCGCAGTGGCCGGAGCCATTGCAATGTATTCCTGCATGCCGGGCCTGAGATCCGGAGCCGAGATGCGTTCGGAGGGGTCGAGCGGCCCGCGCGCCTAGCGCCGGTGGCCCGAGGCGATGGGATCTCCCAACGATGCAACGGGTCATCTGGCAGGGTTCAGTTATGCAGGGAGCCCTCCTGTGTCCGAGCGATCGTTGGGTTCAAGATGCCGTCATGTGGGAAAGGCAAAGGCCGGCGGCGCCCCCAGAGGCAAAGTCACGAGACAAACGGCAAGAGGCGTTACCCTGAAGGTGCCTGGCTGGAGTAGCTCAGTCCGGTAGAGCAGCCGCCTTGTAAGCGGCCGGTCGCAGGTTCGAATCCTGTCTCCAGCTCGTCGAACCACCCAGGGTGATTGCGGGGCCGGCAAGAGGTCAACGAGGACCTAGGAGCTGATGGGACACCGGGAGCAGTCAGACGCCTCACACGAGTCGGCGTGGGAAACCGCACTGGCTCAACTCGATGAGGTCGCCGAGCTAATGGGACTGGCTCCAGGCGTTCACCAATTGCTGAGAGCACCCAAGAGGGCACTTACGGTATCGGTGCCGTTTCGGATGGATGACGGTTCGACGCGGGTGTACCAGGGCCATCGCGTCCATCACAACGTGACCCGAGGTCCGGCAAAGGGGGGCATCCGCTATCACCAGGACGTCACCATCGACGAGGTCAAGGCCCTCGCGATGTGGATGACGTGGAAATGTGCGGTGACGGGCATACCTTTCGGCGGCGCCAAAGGCGGGGTCGAGGTCGATCCCCGGAAGCACTCCCGGGGCGAGCTCGAGCGAATGACCCGGCGCTACGCCTCCGAGATCCTTCCACTGATCGGCCCCGAGCGGGATATTCCCGCCCCCGACATGAACACCGACGAAGAGATCATGTCGTGGATCATGGACACCTACTCGGCGAACAAAGGCTACTCCGTCCCCGGAGTTGTCACCGGCAAGCCGGTGGCGATCGGCGGATCAAAGGGCAGGGGTGGCGCAACTTCACGCGGCGTCATGTACATGATCTTCTCGGCGCTTCGGTCCAGGGGCTTGGCGATCGAGGAGGTGTCGATCGCCATCCAGGGATACGGAAAGGTCGGCGGTCGCGCCGCCCAGATGCTTCACGACGCGGGATGCCAGGTGGTTGCCATCTCGGACGTCGAGGGTGGCCTGTACAACCCCAAGGGACTCGACCCCGAAGCCATCAACCGGCACAAGCAGGGGGCGGGGACGGTCTCGGGCTACCCGGGGGCAGACTCGATCACCAATCCGGAGCTGCTCGAGATCGATTGTGATGTGCTCGTGCCGGCCGCTGTCGAAGGCGTTGTGACCGTAAAGAATGCCGACAGGGTGCGGGCGGAAATCGTGTGTGAGGCGGCAAACGGACCCGTCACGTTCGAGGCCGACAAGGTCCTGAACGACCGGGGCATCTTTGTGGTACCCGACATCCTCGCCAACGCAGGGGGTGTCGTTGTCTCCTACTTCGAATGGGTGCAGGATATCCAGGCTTACTTCTGGTCCGAAGAGGACGTCAACGATCGTCTCCGGGACATCCTGGAGAGCGCCTACGGCGAGGTCGAGACGCTGGCCAAGGAGAAGGGGCTGACGTTGCGCCAGGCCGCACATTGGATCGGTGTCGGCAGGGTCGCCGAAGCTCATCTGACGCGAGGGCTCTTTCCCTAGATATCCGGAGCACGAGCGTTCGGCGACTCTAGTCTGCAGACGTGAGAGCGCTCGGACAAAGAGACAAAGACATCCTCGAATTCGAGCGGTCCTGGTGGAAGCACGCCGGAGGCAAGGAGCATGCCATCAGGGAGCGCTTCGACCTGTCCGCCACCCGTTATTACCAAATGCTCAACGAGTTGTTGGAGAAGCCGGAGGCCGAGGCTCACGATCCGATACTTGTTAAGCGGCTCAAGCGCCTGCGCGTATATCGGCAAAAGCAGCGGGTGGCCCGCCTTCTGGGCTCGAACTATTCGCCGGGCCGGAGCTGAAGCTACTGCCGGACGGACTGAGAGGGGAGACGCCAACCTCTCAGTAGAATCCGGGGGTGGGGCGTCATTCCGCAGGTGATCAGTGGGTCTTCTATCGTTCCGTGACGAAATGGGTGCTGCCGTGGGTCCTCATTGCAGCTCTCATAGGTGCGGGTCTGTGGTACGTGGGGCGCCAGGAGCCGGACGCGGTCACAGCCGGGCCGTCGCCGGCAACGTCACCGACTCCCGACGAGAGCGCGAGCCCGACCCTCTCGCCCACCCCGAGCCCCTCGGTGGGAGCCGAGGAGGATCAGGGTGGGCAACGGCTACCGCTCATCACCGACGATGTGACCGTGCAGGTGCTCGATTCGATCGGGTCGGTCGGCGCGCAGGATCGTATGGTCGATCGTCTGGTCGCCCTTGGCTTCGCAGTCCCATTTGTCTCTGAGGCATCGACGCCCTACAGGAGCACCACGGTATTCTGGTCCTATCCTCAAGCGGAGCCGGCTGCGAAAAGGCTGGCGGAGCGCTTTGGCTGGAGAGCGGATCCAAAGCCCGGCAACCTCTCCTCCGGGGTCACCATTCACGTCGTCGTGGGCCGCGACGAGGCCAAGGGGTGACACCCGGAAACCACGGGGTTTGGGCTGACTCGCCCGAGAAGACCGGGTTATTCTTAGACTTTGACGGGACATTGTCCGAGATCGTCGACGAGCCTTCGGAGGCCCGTCCCCTAGCCGGAATCCCTCCGGAGATGGTGCGGTTGTCCCGGCGGCTCGGGCTGGTTGCAGTGGTGTCGGGTCGCACCGCGCGGGAGCTGCTCGATTGGTTCGGCCCCCACGCCGAGCTGTGGGGACTGTACGGCGCTGAGCGCGCGATCGATGGAGTCATCCGGGTCTCCGACGACCTGGCCTCCTACGAGCCTCTGATCAAGACCGTCCTGCAACAGGCCGAACGGCGCGCCGAAAGCCTTGGCATCGAGGGCCTGCTGGTCGAGGACAAGGGCTACATGGTGGGCCTTCACTGGCGCAAGGCGCCGGATCGCGCCGCCGCCGCCGAGGCCGTGACCTCGCTGGCGAACGAACTGGCCGCTGAGCACGACCTCGTCCAGGCGCCCGGGAAGTGCGCGCTCGAGCTGAGGCCGCCCGTGGACTGGTCCAAAGGCGATGTCGTGAGCGCCCGCACGGCCTCGGCCGGCCTCGAGGGAGCGGCGTTCGTGGGGGACGACCGTGGTGATCTCCCTGCCTTCGATGCGCTCGATCGGCTCGAGGAGGAGGGGCTTTCGACCATCAGGGTCGGGGTGCGCTCGCCCGAATCCCCGCCGGAGCTGCTCAGGCGGGCAGATGTGGTCGTGGACGGTCCTCCGGGAGTGTTGAGGTGGTTGCGCGAGCTCTCTGGTTAGTCCCGGCCCGCCGGGTCCGTAGTTGGCTCGCCCTGATCCCGGATCGCAGCAAGATCCTCCAGTTGGGTGTTGATCCAATCCTGCGGCTTGCTCGCTCCGACCGTGTCCCTGAGACCAGTGGCGCGGTCGAAGCGCTGACCCATGGGCATGTCCAGGGCCTCTTCCAGCGCTTGAGCCGTCGACTCGATGCTGAGGGGGTCGTCGATGGCCACAGAGTCATTCCCCAGCTCGCTGAAGGACCCCGCGCTTCTCGACAGGACGAGCACGCCCCCCGTTTCGTTGACGGCTGCGCCCTCCTTGGAAACGAGATTCATTCCGTCCATGATCGAGTTCACGAGCAGCACGTCGTAGACCATGAGCGCGCCCATTGTTCGCGGGAAGTCATTCTCCATGAACAGATCGATCGCGCCGGGGTGGCGGCTGTTCACCTGAGCGGCTGCATCGCGCACGCCCGTCGAGTAGGCCTGGTACTCCTCCATCGACTGGCGAGAGGGATACAGGCAGGCGACGAAGCGCACTCTTCCAGCTAGGTCGGGGCGGCGGTCGAGCACCATGCCGTAGGCTTGAAACCCGCGCACGATATTCTTGGATGGCTCGGTTCTGTCGGCCCGGACCAGCAACGGTCCGGGGGTCTCCTCGACGAAGCGCCGCGACCACATCTTGGCTTCATCGCTGGCGGCGGTAGCGCGCAGCTCGTCGGCATCAACCGGGATCGGGTAGGCGCGCACCCAGCTGCGGCGACCATCGTGGTGGACGAGGCCCGCTGCCCGATCGACCTCTGCTCCGATCTCCTCACAGCACTGGAAGAACCCTTCGACCCACGGTGCGACGTGGAACCCCACCAGATCGGCCCCCAACATCCCCTCGATGACCCGGCGGGGGATGGGGCGCGGCAGACGCCCGAGCCCGTGGGGCCCGCAGAACGAAGAATGAGTGAAATGGAGGATGGTTTGATCCGGCCGGGCGGCGCGCAGGTGTTGGGGGGCAGTTGCCAGGTGGTAGTCCTGAAACAAGACCAGCGCATCCTCGCCGATGCGCTCGGCTGCGACCTCTGCGAACTTACGATTGACCGGGTCGTAGGAGTCTTCGAACGCGGCGAGCTCACGCGGTCCGAAGTCCTCGATTCCCAACTCGTTCCACAGGCAGTGGTTGGCGAACCACAACATTCGGTTGGAGACCATGTCGTAGTACTGGCTGTAGGTGTCGGGATCGATGTCGATCAGGTGGACGGGGTAGCCGAGCTCCTTGGGCAAGTCCTTCGTGGCTCCCTGCTCGAGTGCGCTCTTGTCGGTGTCGGAGGTGGCTGCTGCGACCCATTCAGCGCGATCGCCGAGCTCGCGAGCGGCCCAATCAAGCGCTCCGGCCAGTCCGCCGGCCCCCCTTTGGGTCTGGAAGCTCCCCTGAACCTCGACGAAGGAGACTGGACCTCGGTTCGAGACCAGCACGACGTCGAGGTCTTTGTTCACCGCCGTATCCTAGGAGGCCGTCAGACACCACCGATCCCCTAGGACAAAGAAGTCGGCGTGCTGGTTCTCATAGCCCCTGACAAATTCAAAGAAACGCTGTCCGCAAGCGAGGTGGCGCGGGCGATTGGGAAGGGTGTCCGGCGCGCCTTCCCCGAAGCCGGGATCGAGATTCACCCGTTGGGCGACGGAGGTGAGGGCACGCTCGAGGCACTGGTAGCCGCTGTCGGGGGACGGGTCGAGACGGTGACGGTGTCCGGTCCGCTCGGTGCGCCGGTCGAAGCTCCTCTGGGACGCCTCGACGACGGGAGGATCGCGCTCGAGGTTGCCGCAGCGTCCGGTCTGACCCTGGTGCCCCGCGCCCGCAGGGATGCACTGCGGGCAAGCTCCCGGGGAACCGGCGAGCTGATTCTCGCAACCTTCGACGAGACCGAACCGACCAGGGCGATCTTTGGCATCGGCGGCAGCGCATCGACCGACGGCGGAACCGGCGCCGCCTCCGCCGTTGGTTGGCGCTTCCTCGACGCGCGCGGGCATCAGTTGCCGTCCGGCGGGGGACCGCTGGTGAAGCTGGCGCGGATCGACGGAACCGGGGTCGATCCGAGGCTCTCACGATGCTCCATCACAGGCGCGACCGACATCGACAACCCGCTCTTCGGCGAGCGGGGAGCGGCGCACGTGTTCGGTCCCCAGAAGGGTGCGTCACCCGAGGAGGTGGGCCTCCTCGACGACGGCCTCGCCAACCTGGCCGATCGGGTCGAACGGGATCTCGATGGAGACTCCGCCCTGGCCGGTTCGGCGGGCGCCGGCGCCGCCGGAGGACTTGGCTTCGGTCTGACGGCGTTCTTCGGAGCGGAGCTGGCATCGGGTTTCGGCGTTGTGGCCGAAGCCACAGGTCTTGCCTCGGCCATCGCCCGGGCGGACGTGGTCATCACGGGGGAGGGCCGCCTCGATGCCGGCAGCCTGGGCGGCAAGACCCCCATCGGGGTGGCCCGTATGGCAAGAGAGGCCGGCGTCGCCTGCTTTGCTGTGGCCGGGGACTCGGAGGTGAGCGCCGAGGATCTGCGCGCCGACGGCATCGAGGGGGCCTCGTCTCTGGTAGAGACCGTAGGGCGAGAGCGGGCGCTGGAGGACACCGCGGCGGCCGTGGCTGAAACGACCGAGAGCCTGCTTCGCCGGGCCTACGGGCTCTAACGTTACGGGCTCGGAATCGAGCCCGCTCAGGTTGTGCTATCCAAGCGGTATGGCAAGCAAGCGAGGTAGAGGCGTCAGTTGAAATACGTCAAAGGATTGAGGTGCCGCGAGTGCCGGCGGGATTATCCGGTTGCGCCTCAGCATGTGTGCGAATTCTGCTGGGGGCCGCTCGAGGTCGTCTACGACTACGACGCGATCGCCTCTGAGGTTTCGCGTGCAAGCATCGCGGACGGCCCCGAATCGATATGGAGGTATGCATCCCTGCTGCCGGATCCGGGCGGCGAGCGGGTCGACCTCGGTGCCGGGTGGACGCCCCTGCGACGCGCCCCGCGTCTGGCGGCCGAGCTGGGCTTGGACAGGTTGTGGCTCAAGCTCGACGGTTCGAATCCGACCCACTCGTTCAAGGACAGGGTGGTTTCGGTAGCGCTTACGACCGCCCGCTCGTTCGGCTACGACGTGGCCGCCTGCGCCTCGACCGGCAATCTGGCCAATGCGGTGGCAGCCCACGCGGCGTCGGCGGGCATGGAAAGCGTCGTCTTCATCCCCAATGATCTCGAAACGGGAAAGGTCGCGGCCACCACCGTCTACGGTGGGCGGGTTCTGGCCGTGGACGGCTCTTACGATGATGTCAACCGGCTCTGCGCCGAGCTTGCGGGTGACCACCAGTGGGCGTTCGTCAACGTGAACGTGCGCCCCTACTACTCCGAGGGATCAAAGACGATGGCGTTCGAGGTTGCCGAGCAGCTCGGATGGCGCCCCCCGGAAGCTGTCGTCGTTCCGGTGGCGTCGGGGTCGCTCTTGACGAAGTTCAACAAGGGCTTGAGGGAACTCCACACCGTGGGTCTGCTCACCGAGGAGCCCACTACGGTTATTCACGGCGCCCAAGCGGAAGGATGCTCCCCGGTTGCCGGTGCCTTCGCCCGAGGTTCGGATGAGGTTCGTCCCGTGAAGCCGCAGACGATCGCAAAGTCGCTCGGCATCGGCAATCCGGCCGACGGTTACTACGCGCTCAGAGACGTCCGCGCCTGCGGGGGGACGATCACCGCAGTGCCGGAGGATGCGGTTGCACGGGGAATGACATTGCTGGCTCGTACGGAAGGACTTTTCACCGAGACCGCCGGAGGCGTCACGATCGCCACACTCGAGCGCCTTGTGCGGGAGGGAACCATCACACGAGATCAGGAAACCGTCGCACTCATTACCGGGGTCGGTCTCAAGACGCTCGAGGCGCTGGACCGTAACGAGCCGACCCACCTGGGAGAAGCGTCGGTTGAGGCGGTCAACCATGCTTTGGGAGGAATGTCGTCATGAGCGTAAGGGTCAAGATCCCAACTCAGCTCCGGACCCTGACCGGCGGAGCCCAGGAGGTTCCCGCCAGTGGGTCCACTGTGGCCGAGGTGGTCGCCGATCTCGAGACGCAGCACCCGGGGATGCGCGAGCGTCTGATGGACAGCTCGGGCTCGTTGCGCCGTTTTGTCAACGTCTATATCGACGACGAAGACGTCCGGTTTCTCCAAGGCCTCGACACTGAGGTGGGCGACGGCGCCCGGATGTCGATCATTCCCGCGGTGGCGGGTGGTTCGTCGAGCGCGCCCGTGGGTCGGCGCGCCGAGTCCACCGGCCTGTAACTTTCCGCCCTGTGAGGGGTCCAAAAGAGGTCAGTGAGCGCTCCTCCATCGAACTCGTTTCGGCCGAGACGGTGGAGCGCTGCAAGGAGGGTGACCGAGCCGCCTGGGACGCGCTGGTGCAGGCCACCTACCGGGAGGTCTACACGCTGTGTCTGAGGGTTTTGAGGGACGAGCAGGAGGCGGCCGACGCCACCCAGGACACCTATCTGAAGGTATGGCGGGGGATAAAGGGGTTCCGGGGCGACGCCGCCTTCACCACCTGGTTGTACCGGGTTGCGATGAATGCGGCGTTGACCAGAAACCGGGGCAACACTCGCAGGAGGGCGATGGAGGTCGCAGCCGAGCCGGAGGTCCTGCTGTCGCTTCCGGGAAGCGACTCGACCGAGGCGGCAGCCGGAGCCCGGGTCGAGCTTGGGATGCTGGAGGTCGCCTTGGGCTCATTGCCCGAGCACTACAGGGTGGCCGTCGTGCTGCGTGACGTCTACGGCAGATCGATAGCTGAGATAGCCGAGGCGCTGGGCATCTCCGAAACCGCCGCTAAGGTGCGGGTCCACCGGGCCCGCAAGAAGTTGAAGTCGATGGTCTATCCCGAAGACTCGGGCCCAAGGAGCAGGAATAATGTCGATGAGCTGCGGTGAAATAAGGGCGATGCTTCCAGCCTACGTGGAGGACAAGGCCTCACTCGCCGTGCGCCGGCACCTACCCGGATGCCCCGGCTGTGGCGAAGAGCTTGCCCGGTACCGAGGGCTCCTCTTTGGCCTGCAGGAGCTAGCCGGCAGTCCCCTGGAGGCCCCTTCGGGACTGGCGGTTGCGCTCGCTGAGCTGCCCTTCGAGGGCCGCTCTCTGGAGAAGATCAAGACTCACGTCGCGCGCAATCGGCCCGGTTACCTCGTATCGGGATTGGCTGCCCTGGGGGCCACGGGGGCGGCGGGCGCGGCGCTTTGGTACCTGCGCAGAGGACGGGCAATCGCCGCCTGAGAAGGCGTGATGCGCCGGTTCTGGCCGGCCTTTCATCCCCATTTCTGGTCCGGCACGTCGGACCTCTCCGCCTACGACCATCCGCCGTGCGTGGGGCCCCCCGGGAGGATCGGCGTAGGATAGAGGTGTCCGAAGGCGCCGACCGAACGTCCGAAGGCGCCGACCGAACATCGAGACTGCGTACGGCTTGAGCCTCAGACAAGTGTCTCGAGCGCACGAACCTGCTTAGGGCGGTAGCTCAGTTGGTAGAGCGCCGGTCTCCAAAACCGGTGGTCGGGGGTTCGAGTCCCTCCCGCCCTGCTCCTAAAAGCCCTGGTCAGGGGGCCTTTCTTCATTTCCGGGGATGTCGTCGATCCGGTCCATGCAACCCATATGCAACCCAACGGCCGTGCAACCGTCGTTCAACCCCGGGCATGAAGAGGCCCCCGACTTGACCCCGGGGGCCCGGGGGGCCTGGGGGGCTAATGGTCAGATTGACCATTACGACGAGATCATTGTCCAGACGCCGACGTAGGCGACGCCTTCATTTCGCCATGAGGGATCGACCACGTTCCCGTCCACATCCACACACCATGCGTGCCAAGCCCAATGACCACTCGGCCCCTGGGCATAGCCCTCAACCTTCCTGAGTTCCTTGTGTCGGGCTGCAAGCCCTTCAGCGTAAAGATGGCAGTGCAGACCGAGCCAGGGACCCGGCCCGTAGCGTTCCGGCCACGGGCCGATCCTGTAGTGCGTGAGTGTGCAGCGGGGCTCTGCTTCGAGTCCCTTCCAGTCGGGGGCCTTCCCCAGATGACGTTGTCGGTCCAGGACTCCGTCATATGCCACGGACCAGTTTCGCCACCATCGACTCCTCCCTAGAGGATTCCTTCGTCGCAAAAGAGTCGAGCGTCAACTACCACCGCGTCTTCCAGACCGAAGTGCACACGATCAAGTGAAGTCAATGTGCACAGCATCCAAACGAAGTCGGGCAAAAGTCCTGGTAACCAGACGCTCCTATTGTTTGTCAACCTCTAATACAGGTCCGTGTTCGGTGAGGTGGCGGTAGACATCGCGCGCTACGTAGCGTTTGAGGCAACGCATGATCTCAGTCTTGGAAAGGCCTTGCTTCGTCCTTCGAGCGACATACTCTTTGGTCGGGTCATG